>NZ_JAPCIX010000024.1:0-47963 GCF_027707605.1 Aeromonas sp. QDB31
GGTCCTGCATCGAGAAAACCGACTACCCGTTCCCGGAGGAGTTGGTGCTGTCAACACCGTCCCGGTGAACGGTTACATGGCCTTCATGCCGCCTCCCTCTTCCGAGCAAAATGCCCCCGGCTGGATGGCTCTGCCTTCACAGTTACACAGCCGCAGCAGATAGCCGCCGTCCGGCCTCTTGAGCAGGGTGCTGAATACCGCCTCCGAGCCCCGCAGTTCTCCCAGGCTGAACCTGTTCGACACCTTGAACCCCAGCGGGTTGGTGTGGAAGTAGCTGATGTTGAACTCCCCGGTGCGCGACAGGGACTGCTCGTGATAGTAGGGGTTGATGGCTGCAAACTTCACGTAGCGTTGGCGGACTCGGTTGGCCTCATAATGCTGACCGAGGTGCAGCGCCAATTCGAAGCTCAGCGACTTCTGCAGTTGGCTGTCCGGGGTAGGGATAATCTTCTCCGCCAAACCGCTGGCCCGGCCGGGACGACGTGACAAATCCGGCAGACCGAAGTGACCACAGGCCCGGAACAGGGTGATGGCGAGCCTGTCGAACGCCTCCCCCACCACCTGATACTCCTTGCAACCCTGAGTGAACACCGAGGTGTAATACCCTTCCCCTATCAGGGAGACGTAGTTGAGCAAGGGCTCGGTCGTGGTCGGCTCTTCCACGAACCCTTTCTCCCGCCAGTCGGCTAGCTCCGCCGGTTGGGTATCTCGCTCGACCTCAAAGAATTGAGTGCCGGCGCGGGAGAAGCGGCTGGCAATCTGGCTATTCACCAGCATACGCAGGCGGTGATTCAGGCTCTGGTTGTCGACGCTGATCTGCAGGCCGATGACATCTGACCCCTCTTTGAGGGTCAGAACCAGGCTAAATGGCAGGGCCCGATCGGCCTCCTGCTTGGCGCGGTGCGCAAGATCGCTCGGCACCCACCACCTCCCCTCGAGGCGCAAGGTCGCGGAGTGCGGTAGCTCGGTGACCGTCACCTCGGCCCCGGCCAGATCGAGGTCCAGGCACCAGTCCCGCTCGGGCGGGCAGTGATCGTAGTTGTCACCGGCATCCCCGTCGTTCTCGAAGCTGAGCACATTGGTGAACTCCTTGCCGAGACGACGATCGAACAGATGGATCTCCCCCTCCGCCACCCATAGCCGATAGTACTCGTTCACGATCACGGCGGTTGGGGACGCCAGTGCCAAGCTGCGGCCGGCCGGCTCGCCTCCGTCCATCACCTCGAGCACCTTGTAGCCGAAGGCCGGCAGATCGATCATCACCTCGATCTCGGTCAGATAGTAGTATTTGCGCTCGTCGTGCAAGGACTCATCCTTGCGCCAGATGCCACCGTAGTCACGACTCTGGGCTACAACGCCGTAGGCGACGGGTGCCTCGTCGATCCAGAGGCTGAAATCGGCGTTCGCGGTGAACACTCGGTAGCGGGCGATGACCCTGTCCGCCTCGGGCAAGGGGTTGACCAGGATCAGGGGGGAGCGACCGGCTGTCACCTCACAGCTCAGCGCCAGCTTGCGCAGCAGATAGACGTGGGTGCTCTCGGCTAGCTCATGAGCCATCTTCAGCCGCTCGAAGATGCGGGCGTTGGTGCGGTCGGTGTTGGTGCAGACGCTGTGGGTTTGGGCCCGGGCCAGCAAGCGCCAGATCTCGTCCACCAACCCCTGCTCCCAGGGCAGTCCCAGCTTGTCGGCCATCGCCATCAGGGGCTGCAGGTTGTAGGTCATCAGCCGTTCAATCTTGTCCTGCAACTGCTTGACGTCATAGCGCACCGAGTTGATGGACTTGTGTACCCGGGAGTACTGGGTATCGAGGAACTCACCAAAGTAGCTCGGCAGGCGCTCGCCACACTCCACCTGCAGGCGATCGAAGTAACGATCGAAGGTGGTCTCGACGAAGTGGTACTCGTCGGACTCGGCATTGTAGGCCGCCAGCTTCTCCTTGAAGTCTTCACGGATCGGCGTCTGATCGTTGCCCATGGTCAGCAGGAACTCGTCGAACGGCGACTTGCTAGCCACCAGCTCGAGGGGAGTCAGGCTGTTGGTCTTGCACTCGGACGCCAGATCCTTGGAGAGCAGGGTGCCGTTGAAGAAGGGATCGTAGGACCAGCCATAGCCGTCGATCAAAACATTGGTGATAACCCGGCTGCCGCCAGGACCGTCCCAGAAGAACTCGGTCGGCAGGCCGTGTTTGTCACCCATACCGCGGCGGAAGGAGAACTTGGTGATGCCGACGCCGTTGAAGATCTGCGGGAAGTCCACGGGGTGGCCGAAGCTGTCCGGCAGGTAGGAGACCATGGAGGATCCCCCCAGGGCGTTCGCGTACTCGATGCCGAGGCGCAGGTTGTTGATCATGGCCTCGCCGCTCACGGCGAAGGTCTCGGTCTGGGTGTGCCAGGGCCCGATAAAGAGACGTTCTGCCTTGATCAAGGCCTCAATCCGGCCCCGATCCTCCGGGCAGAGGGCGAGGTAATCTTCGACGATCGCCGTCTGACCATCCAGCAGGAAGTGATCGACCGCCCCCTCCTCCAGCATCTTGATGGTTTCGCGCATGTGGTAGACAAGTTGCACCTGTGATTCGCGATCGGTGAAATACCATTCGTTATCCCAGTGGGTCTGATATACAACGTGGCCAAGTTTTTTCATTTTTACGACATACCCATGATAAGTGTTATTGAGAGGGGAGCCACCTCCCCTCCTTGAATTTAATTAGGCTTGCTTGGTGATATAATCTTCCAGTTGTGCCTTAAGCCGATCGACGCTGGCACCATAAATCGCCTGCACGCCGCCCTCGAGAACGACCACATCCATGGCCCCCAATTTCATCCAGACCCGCTTCTGGTTATTCACCATTTTATGGTCTTTGACTTCAACTCGCAGACGGGTGAAGCAATTACCCACTGAGATGATATTGTCTGCGCCCCCCAAAGCTTCAACTATCTTGGCGAATTTGGAATCGTCGCTGCTGACGATATTACCGAGCAGACTCTCTTTCTTCGGCTCCTCCTCTATTTCTCCATCTGGCTCCCGACCAAATACGGTGATATCAAACTTCACCACGAAATAACGGAATACCGCCGCATAGATGCCAGTGATGCAGAAACCGACGGCAAACCAGAGTGCCAGTTCCCACCAGCGACCCAGTACCACGCCGACTTGCAGGATCCCGGAGGCCACCACGTTGACCAGACCGAACATCTTCCAAGTGAAGACCGGCTCCCCCATGATGGAGCTGAGCAGGTCCGGGATCATGGCGAAGGTCGAGAGCAACAACACGTGCACCACGTAGAGGATCGGGGAGACCAGCACGAACATGAACTCCAGCGGCTCGGCGAAGCCGGTGAAGATGACGGCGGCCGTGGTGCTGACATAGAGTGCCTTGACCTTCTTGGTGCGCTTCTCCTTGGGAATCGCGAAGAACATGCCGATGGCGGCGCCCGGTAGGGCAAACAGGCCGGTGATGTCCTGGGCATAGAAGATGTTGCACATGTTCGGCTTGTTGAACACGTCCATGGCCATTACCTGCTGGCCCTGGTTGACCAGGTTGACGATCTCGTCCAGCCGCGCCGGGCAGACCTGGGCGATACCGATCAGGTTCACCTGCTGCAGGGTGGAGTAGAGAGTGCCGCCCACCGGGGTGTATTCAAAGACATAGTTGGTAATATGGTGCATGCCGACGGTACGCAGGCCTACTTCCAGGAAGGTCTTGAAGAAAGGCGCGACGAAAGATCCCGAATTTTCTACCGCACGGGCGATGTGCTCCAGACCGATACCGATCAGCGGCCACACGAACAGGATGATCAACGCCAATACGAGAGCATAGAAGAAGGTCATCAACACGGTGAAACGCTGACCATTGAAGAAATCCAGCCAGATGGGCAAACGCTCGAAGGTTTTGTATTTCTCCCACAGCTGGGCAGCCAGAGCACCGACTATAATGGCGCCGATGACGCCGACCCGCATGGTCACTATGCCAAAGACACTCTCAAACAGGTTGTAATATTCCGGGTTCTTATCCGGCGAGAGCAGATCCGTGGCCACCTTAATATCGACGAATCCCTTGAACTGGCTGAAATAGACTAGGGATAATTCACCCAATATCTTGTGGAAGGTTAAAAAGAATAAGCCGGCGATGACGATGGCACCGGCTTGTTTCTCTTT
Source organism: Aeromonas sp. QDB31 (assembly GCF_027707605.1). NCBI lineage: Bacteria > Pseudomonadati > Pseudomonadota > Gammaproteobacteria > Aeromonadales > Aeromonadaceae > Aeromonas > Aeromonas sp. QDB31. The sequence goes on from NZ_JAPCIX010000024.1 coordinate 4,156, forward strand.
GGTAAGGGCCGCAGCCACACAAAGAGCAAAGAAGAATGGCAAATTACCGAGCACAACCCAACCGGCCATGTTCATATATTTTCCGATAAAGGAAAATAACGGACCCAGGAGGGGAACGCCTCCCAATAAGGACTCGTTCATTCCAACAGATCCGATTGCAATCATCATGGCTGCAAAGGGCAGGACAAAGGTAGCCGCAAATAACATCGACTTGGCGAAGAATTGCAGTTTACTCAACAAGGCTTTATTCATATTTATACCTAACTTGCTAAGTGCGTGAAATAAGCTATCTGCCATGCAGGGTACGGATGGCAGATAGCCCCATCTGAATATTTTTAAATCATTGTACTAATTCGAGTCTCAGCCTCTGACATAGGCCTTGATGGTGGCGATGATCTTCCCCTCGCTCTCTCCGCTCGGGCGGATGCGATAAGGACCCACCGACGCCGGTATGATGAAGGTCTCGGCGTAGTGCACCACGAAAGGTTCGAAGGCGTGATCTGGGCTCTCCACCGTGGCCTCGCGCCCCTCCACCAGGTTCAGCACCTGAACGGTGCCCCGGGTGTGGTGTTCGACCGGCACGCTGAACCAGTGGCGACGGGTCTCGATGAACTCGCGCTCGTGCAGGCCGGTGCGCTCCTCGCGCCACCCCTCACCCTCCCCCAGAGGCTCGATGCAGTTGACCAGGTTCTGCTCCACCCAATCGGTGTCGCGCTCCCACTGGATCACCTGACGACCATGCTCGAGGTGAATGGGGCGCGGGATGCCGTCCATCCCGACCCGACCCCAGTCCCACAACTTGAAGGTGAAGATGTAGGGAGTGGCGCTAATCTCCAGCACCATGGCACCGGAACCCGAGCAGTGCACGGTGCCGGCCGGGATCAGGAAGTGATCGTGCTTTTTGGCCGGGAAGCAGTTGACGAAGCGCTCGTCGTCAAAGGCTTTGTCTCCCCGCTCGGCGGCGGCGAGATCCCCCAGCATCTCATCCGGATCTATGCCCGCCTTGGTCCCCAGATAGACGCAAGCCTCGGGGGCGGTATCCAGCATGTAGTAGCTCTCGTCCTGGGTGTAGTGCATGCCGAATTCTTGCTGGATGTACTCAGTCAGGGGATGCACCTGCAAACTGAGGTGCTGGCCGCCCATGGTATCGAGGAAGTCGAAACGAATGGGGAACTCTGCCCCAAAGCGGGCGTGTACCTGCTCGCCGAGCAGGGCTCGCGGCTCGCTGAGTACCAGGTTCTGGGAGGGGATCTCGACCCGGACGTCGCCAAAGCGCAGATAGAGACTATTTTCCTCGGGCACGCAGTCAAAACACCAAGCGTAATTGGCCTGCGCGGGGTCCAGATCACAGACTTCCTTCATCCACTGGCCGCCCCAGACACCGGGATCGAAGAAGGGGACCAGTCGCAGCGGCTGATGGGCCGCCTGGTGCAGGGCGCCACGCAGAGCATCCCCCTCCACCATGGCCGGGTTGGTCTTGTCGTTGGTGTCGAGCAGGAAGTCGATAGCGGGCAACTGGGCCAGCTTGTGGCGATCGAACACCCGCCACTCGATGAAGAAGGCACGCTTGTAGCGGCGCAGTATATCTTCATCCAGGTTGTCGACGCCCCAGTTGCCGATCTCTTTGCGCCGCAGGCGTTGTTGGATCTCCCAGCGCGCCAGATCCGCATAGACCCGCACATCCCCCTGACAAACCAGCGAGGCGCCGCCCCCCAGCACCACGATCAACCCCTCCTGCACCGCCACCACCTCGGCTTGCAAGGCCGCCAGCTTGGCGGGATCGAAGAATTCACTCATCTTGTGTGGAGCCAGGACTCCAAACACCCGATCCTCGGTGATGAAACGCTCCAACATGGCAAAAATCTGGGGTTCGGGGAGCAGGGCCTGCTCGACCTCGATCAGATGCAGCGCGCCAAACGACTCGGTGAGCCAGCCCTTGATCTGCGCCAGATCCACGCCGTGGTAGCTGTCGATCACCAGGACTCGCCGACCGATCTCACCTACCGCCTCGCGAAGTCGCCGGGCTATGCTCGCCCAGCCCTGACAGGCGGCGTCATCGAACCCCTTCACCTTCACTTCGGGGAATTTGTCATAATTGGGCAACCCCATGGTTTTCATCTTCGCTTTACCTCTCATACTGTGATGGGGTGAAAGATAAATCGATTAACCATCAACACATAATGGGTAAACAAGATTAACCTCACAGTATTTGATTCATATCGAGGGAAATAAAATTAAATGAGAGGTTAATCTCAGGTAACCATCACCATTTGACACACACTAGGTTAATCGATATACCTATCACTTCTCATCACGACAGACAAAATACCCCATGAGTAATGTGACCGTAGCCGACATCGCCCGCCACCTTGGCATCTCCACCGCCACCGTTTCCATGACTCTGCGCAACAAGGGACGGATCTCCGAGCAGACCCGGCAACGGGTGCTCAAGGCGATCGATGAGCTGGGCTATGTCTACAACCAGACCGCCGCCAACCTGCGCAACAAGAGCAGCAACCTGGTCGGCCTGCTGCTGCACGACATCACCAACCCCTTCTATGCCGAGATGACGGTAGGCCTTAGCCGGGAGATGGAGGACCATGATCTGATGCTGTTTCTCGCCAACAGCGAGGAGTCAGCCGAGCGCCAACAGCAGTTCATGGACTCCCTGCAGCGCAACAACGCCGCAGGCATGGTTATCTGCGCCGCCCAGCCCACCCCCCACAGCTTTTTCGACAGCCTGCTAAGACGCCGGATCCCCACAATCCTGGTGGTCCGCCAGGTGCCAGACGTGGCCCTGGATTTCGTCGGTACCGATAACTTCCTTGGTTGCCAGCTGGCGACCGAGCACCTGATCCGGCTTGGCCATCGCCACATCGCCTTCATTGGCGGATCCCTCTCCTCCATCAGCCGCTCCCAGCGTCTTGGCGGTTACATGAGCAAGCTGCTGGAGCACGGCATTTCCCCCAAGCCCGAGTGGATCATCGGCTGCGGTGCCAGCCGCACCGAAGGCACCCAAGCCATGGCCAGGCTGCTGGAGGATCACCCCGAGGTGACGGCGGCGGTCTGCTATCAGGACGTGGTGGCACTCGGGGCCATGCTGGCCCTACGGCGGTTGAACCGGGCGATAGGCGAGGAATTCGCCCTGGTGGGATTCGACGATCTGCCGGAAACTGCGCTGGTGGAGCCGGCCCTGACCACCGTCTCGGTGGCGGCCAGGGAACTTGGCCGCAAGGCCGGCGAGCTGCTGCTTGAGCGCATCGCCGGCAACGATGAACCCGCCAAGAGCCTGATCCTGCCGCCCACTTTGGTGGTGCGCCAATCCTGCGGCAGCCAGGCCTGATTCCTTTCAGTGGCCCGTGCACCTACAGCCCGGCCAAGCAAGGTCTCTGTCATAAACAAAAGGCGGCCCGCAGGCCGCCTTGTCATTCATCGGATGGACGTCAATCAGGCCGTTGCCAGCTTGGCCTGCTCCTCGCCGCGCTTGAGCATGGCGTAGGAGACGCCGGTCAACAGCGACCCCGCCGCAATCGCCACGATATACATCAGCACGTTGCTGATGGCGTTCGGGATGAAGAGCACGAACAGGCCGCCGTGGGGCGCCACCAGTTCGCAGCCGAACAGCATGGAGAGCGCACCGGTCAGGGCGCCGCCCACCATGCAGGCCGGGATGACCCGCATCGGATCTTTGGCCGCAAACGGGATTGCCCCCTCGGAGATGAAGCACAGACCCAGCACGAAGGAGGCCTTGCCCGCTTCCTGCTCCGCCTTGATGAACTTCTTGCTGGCCAGGAAGGTCGCGATCCCCATCCCCAGGGCCGGCACCATGCCGGCGGCCATCACTGCAGCCATGGGGGCATAGGTCTTGGAGGCGAGCAGGCCGACCCCGAAGGCGTAGGCCGCCTTGTTGACCGGACCGCCCATGTCGAAGCACATCATGGCGCCGATGATGACACCCAGCAGCACGGCGTTGGCGGAGCCCATGTTGTTCAGGAACTCGGTCATGGCATTCATGATGCCGGCCACCGGGCCGCCCACCACGTAGATCATGACGAGGCCGGTAAACAGGCTGGCCACCAACGGAATGATGAGGATGGGCTTGAGCGCTTCCAGGGTCACCGGCAGGCGCACCTTGTCACTCAGGTACTTGGCACTGTAACCGGCGAGGAAACCGGCGACTATGCCGCCGAGGAAACCGGCGCCGAGCGAGCTGGCAAGCATACCGCCAATCATGCCGGGGGCGAGACCCGGACGGTCGGCGATGGAGTAGGCGATGTAACCGGCCAGTACCGGGATCATCAGGGCGAAGGCGGAGCCGCCGCCGATCTTCATCAGGGCCGCCGCGAGCGTCCCCTCTTCCTTGAACGCCTCGATGCCGAAGATGAAGGAAAGCGCGATGATGAGACCACCGGCCACTACCATGGGCAGCATGAAGGAGACACCGGTCAGCAGGTGCTTGTAGGGGCCAGCCTTCTCCTCTTTCTTGGCCGCGGCAGCGCCGCTGTGACGATAGGTCTTCGCCTCTGTCCACGCCTTGTCGAGCTCGGCGCGGGTCTTCTTCAGGGCAGCGCCCGTGCTGGTGCGATAGACGGGCTTGCCGTCGAAGCGGGCCATGTCCACCTCGATGTCGGTGGCGAGGAACACCAGATCGGCGGCGGCGATCTCGTCCGCGGTCAGGGCGTTCTGGGCACCGACCGAGCCCTGGGTTTCGACGCGGATCTGATGACCCAGCTGCTTGGCCATGGTCTCCAGCGCTTCCGCCGACATGAAAGTGTGGGCCACCCCGGTCGGACAGGCAGTGACCGCAACGATGCGCTTGGCACCGCTGGCAGCCTTGGCGGCGGCATTGGCAACGGCGGGCGCAGCCTGGTGGCGATAGAGGCTGGCACCGCTCGCGGCGGCCTCCAGCAGGGCGGCAGGATCCTGCAGCGCCAGATCCATGCTTCCCTGATAGAGGCGCTTGCCGTCATAGGCGGCGAGATCCACCGGGGCACTTGCCACCACCAGCACCAGGTCGGCGGCGGCAATCTGCTCTTTCGAGGGAACCTGGCGGGGTTGTACGCTGGAGCCGACATCGAGGATAAGCTCCCAGCCCGCCAGTTTGGCCTGCTGTTCTATCCGTTTTGCAGCGAGAAAGCTGGTGGCAATGCCCGCCGGGCAAGCCGTAACCAGAATTGCTTTCATTGGGCATCTCCTGAGTGTGTCATCGAAAGGGGGTTGGATTGAGCCGGTGCCAGGTCATCCAGACGCTGCACGCGCACCTGCTCGAGTAAGGGGGTGAGTACCTTGATATCGTCAAAGCCGACCGCCACCTGGCTCACCGCCAGTGCCGAGACGGCGGTAGCCAGACGCAGGGTCTGCTCCAGCGCCCAGCCGAGGCTGAGGCCATGGGCCAATCCCGCCACCAGGGAGTCGCCGGCACCGACCGTGCTGACCACCGGCATGCGCGGCGGAATGGCCTGCCAGGTGGCATCGGGGCCAAACCAGACCAGGCCGTCAGCGCCATTGGATATCACCACATGGGGGATCCCCGCGGCCTGCAGGGCACGGGCACACTCGGCCTGCTCGGCGAGGGTCTCGACAGAGCGACCGGCCCACTGGCTGAGCTCCTCCAGATTGGGTTTGACCAGGGTAGGCGCAGCCTTGATCCCTTCGGTGAGGGCCACGCCGCTGCAATCGAAGATCACCTGCTTGCCTTTGGCCTTGAGCAGGCTGATGAGACGGGCGCAGTAGCCAGGCTCGACACCCTTGGGCAGGCTGCCCGCCAGCACGAACCAGTCGGCGCGTGGCGCCAGCTTCTCTATCTCGGCCTCCAGCGCGGCCACTTCAGCCTGATGCACGGTGAGCCCCGGCAGATTGAGATCCGTGACCCGGCCAGATTGCTCGGAGATCTTCACGTTGATCCGGGTGCTGCCTGCCACGCGCACGAAATGATCGTCCAGGGCCCGCGCTTCAAACAGGGAGACGAAGCTCTGCTGATTGTCAGTCCCGAGCCAGCCGGTCAGGCCCACGTCACGGCCAAGGTCTTTGAGCACCATGGCGACGTTGATCCCCTTGCCCGCGGCGCGCAAGTTGGCTTCGCTCACCAGGTTTACCTCGCCGAGGCTCATGGCGCCCAGGCGGGTGGTGAGATCCAGCGCAGGATTGAGGGTGATGGTGACGATGTCCATCAGTGCGCCCCCTCACCCAGACCGGCGGCAATGGCTTCGCCTATCCCCTTGAGGGCCGCCTCGGCATCGGTCCCTTCGGCGCGGAAGGCGAGACGATGGCCGCACTTGACGCCCAGGCCGATGACCTTCATCAGGCTCTTGGCGGAGACGGCTTCACCGCTGCCATCCAGGTTCGCCACGCGAATGTCGGATGCATACTCCTTGGCCACTTTGACCAGCATGGCGCCCGGACGAGCGTGCAGGCCATGGGGGTTGATGATGGTGAAGGTGTCGGAGAGACCGCTCGCCGGACCTGCCTGCAGCATGGCCAGACCGTCGCTCCCTGCGAGCGTCCCGAGCTGACCGGCGGCGGCAAGCTTGGCCAGGTTGTCGAGCTGCGCCAGATGACCCGCATCAGCGGCGCACAGCAGTAGCAGGGCGCTGACGGGCAGATCCCCTGCGCTGAGCGCGCTGCTCGGGGTTGCCAGCACCCAGCCGGTCTGGGTCGCTTGCGCACGGGCCAGCCAGACGCCATCCCCCAGATAGGCGGGCTCGCTTGCCAGCAGGGAGGTCACCATGGCGGCCTCACCCCAGCCGGCGGATTTGGCGCGGGCGGCGGCTCCCAGCAGCAGCTGGTCGCGATCGTCGGCCGGGAAGTCCGCCAGGGTCAGGTATTGCACCTCTCTCGCCGCACTTGCACCGGTCAGGATGTTGATGATGGTCTCTTCATCGGTGGCCTCTCTCAACTGCGCGGCGGCCTGCTCGTCACCCAGCACATGGGTGAGCTGGCGCAAGATGCCCAGATGCTCGTCGGACTTGGCGGCGATGCCGATGGCCACATAGGCAATCTGCCCCTCATCCCATTCGATCCCCTGAGGGAACTGGGCCACCATGACGCCGGTGCTCTTGACCAGATGACGGGTGTCCGTGGTGCCGTGGGGAATGGCGATGCCGCTACCAAGGTAGGTGGCGTGCTGGGCTTCCCGCGCCAGCATGCCGTCCACATAACCGGCCTCCACCAGACCCGCGTCGGTCAGTTTGCCTGCCAGCAGGGCGATGGCGTCCGTCTTGGTCGCCACCGATTGTCCCAGCAGGATTTGCTGTCGCGCCAACTTCAACATAGAGATTCTCCATCAGGTCCGGCTTCGCCTCGCGGCACACCGGCTCAACTCAACTTGGATTTCGGGTAATTTGCCTGCTGACAATAGACGGGAATCTCCCCCCAGGTGGGCCATCTCGGCATTTCCTGGTCGAACATTCATCGCTTACTGACAAGCTGAATCGTTTCACTTACACTAAGACTGAATCGTTTCAGCCAATTGTTCAAGATCCCACGGAGAGTGCTTTTCAATGATATGATCCCGCGCACACTTTTCGGTGCCCCCACCTGAAACCGTCGCGGGCCTTGCAACTCAAACAGAGCCAATATGATGAAACTGGATGAAATCGCCGCCCTGGCCGGTGTCTCGCGTACCACCGCCAGCTATGTGATCAACGGCAAGGCGAATCAATATCGCATCAGCCAGGCCACCCGTGACAAGGTGATGGCCGTGGTCCATGCCCACAACTATCAGCCGGACAGCCGCGCCGCCTCCCTGCGCGGCGGCCAGACCAGGACCCTGGGTTTCATCCTGCCGGACCTTGAGAATGCCAGCTATGCCAAACTCGCCAAGCGCCTCGAGCAGGGCGCGCGGGCTCAGGGCTATCAGCTGCTGATCGTCTGCTCGGAAGACGAGCCGGATACCGAGAAGGAGCTGGCCAGAATGCTGGTCAGCCGCCATGTGGATGCGCTGCTGGTGGCGAGCTGCCTGCCGCCGGCGGACCCTTTCTATCGGGAGCAGCAAGCTCATGGTGTGCAAATCCTGGCCATCGATCGGGCCCTGGCCGCCGACCACTTCATCACTGTGGCGAGTGAAAACCAGAAGGCGAGCTGCGATCTCACCGCCTCCCTGCTCACCACCACCCTTCGCCATGTGGCGCTGATCACCGCGCTGCCAGGCCTCACGATCAGCCAGGAGCGCCGCGCCGGTTTCGAGCAGGCGCTGAGCAGCCACGCCAGCGCCGCCCTGCTGACACCCCATGTCTGTGAGGGGGCCCACTTCTCCCGCGTCGAGGGCTATCGCCTGATCAAAGAGCTGCACCAGCGCCTCGGCCAGTTGCCCGAGGCGCTGGTCGCCACCTCCTACATATTGATGGAGGGGGTGCTCGACTATCTGCTGGAGCAGGAGGCCGACATGAGCCAGATTGCCATGGCCACCTTCGGGGACGATCGGCTGCTGGACTTCCTCCCCTTTGGCATCAACTCCCTGCCCCAGCAGCACGACGCCCTGGCTGCCCAGGCCCTTGCCCTCGCCTTCGAGGCCATCAACGGCCACTACCGCGCTGGCCTGCACTGTGTGAGCCGCACCCTCAAGCGTCGCCGCTGACGCCCCTCACGTGCCGGCGCTCTCCTGCCACGCCGGCGCGCTTTTCCACCAGTCAACACCGTCTGCTGTCATCTTTTATTTCCACCTATTGCCACCTCGCAGTACAAAATCCGCCTTTACAGGCTTGTTTCCACTTTTTTGATCCGTTAACGTGGCAACCATCTTTTACAACCCACGGATTTTTCGTAACGATGCGTCCACTCCGATATTGCTAGCCTCCGGTCCCGCCCTCGGAGGCACCTGGCCGACTCCGCCACTGGCACGCTTTTTTTACTACGCAGTTTCTCTATCTGGATGCACACCATGAATACCAAAACCCTGGGTTGTACGCTGCTTATCGCCGGCACCACCATAGGCGCCGGCATGCTGGCCCTGCCGCTGGCCTCCTCGTCTCTGGGCGGCCCCGCCACCCTGGCGCTGATGATCGGGCTCTGGGCCCTGATGGCCTTCACCGCCATGCTGCAGGTGGAGGCCAGCCTCAATACCGGCAAGTGGTACCTGCACCAACTGGCGGATCACCTGCTCGGCCCCTGGGGCAAGCGCATCGCCTCCTTCTGCATTTTGATGCTGTTCTACTCCCTGGCCTCCGCCTACATCAGCGGCGGCAGCAGCCTGCTGGCCCAGGCGCTGGCGGATGCGGGCACCACCGTCAGCCAGGAGCAGGCGGCCTGGGCCTTCACCCTGCTGTTTGGCGGCATGGTGTGTGTGGGCACCAAGCAAGTGGATTACCTCAATCGACTGATGTTCACCGTCAAACTGGTGATCATGGTAGGGGTGCTGGCGCTGCTGCTGCCCCGCGCCGAGGGGCAGCACCTGCTCTCCATGCCGCTCGGCCAGGGCTTGCTGCTGGCGGGGCTGCCAGTCATATTCACCTCGTTCGGTTTCCACGGCTCCATCCCGAGCGTCATGCTCTACCTCGGCGACTGCCCCAAGCAGTTGCGCCGAGTCTTCGTGTGGGGCTCTGCCCTGCCGCTTATCCTCTACGTGCTGTGGCAGGTAGCCATCCTCGGCCTGCTCGGCCAGCAGAGCCTGATCCAGACCGGCGGGGCGCTCGACAGCCTGCTTGCCAGCGTCGGCAACCTGGTGAACTGGCCCGCCTTCAATCAGGCGATGCATCTCTTTGCTGACTTGGCGCTCGCCACCTCCTTCCTCGGGGTGACGCTGGGGCTATTTGACTTCATGGCCAAGGTGACCCGCCGCAAGGACAACTGGCAGGGCCGCAGCCAGACCGGCATGATCACCTTCGTGCCGCCCCTGCTGTTTGCCCTCTACTTCCCGCAGGGCTTCATCATGGCGCTGGGTTACGCCGCCATCGCCCTAGCGGTGCTGGCGGTGCTGCTGCCAGTGGCTCTGGTGTGGCAAAGCCGCAAGCAGGCCGCCGCTCACCATTACCGGGTTCCGGGCGGCGTGGTTGCGCTGGGTCTCGCCGGCGCCATGGGGGTGCTGATCGTCGGCGTCCAGGTGAGCGTTAGCCTCGGCATGCTGCCCGCGCTCTGATCCTTACCCGCCTTGAATGCCCCACATTGAAAAGCCCCGCCAGCATAAGTTGGCGGGGCTTTTTGTGATCTGGTCCCAGGCGCCCTCGGCAGCTGGTTGCGCCACTCGCCACATCCTGCTGCTACCATCAGAGGCAAGCCATTGAGGCGCCAAGCAATATCCAGGCAAACACATCCACTCGAGAGCCAGATATCATGACCATAGTGCCCATCTACGCGGCCCTGCTCGCCTTGCTCTTTGTCTTGCTCGGCGAGCGTACCATTCGCACCCGCCACCGTCGGGGAGTGGCGCTGGGGCATGGCGATGATCCCGCCATGCTGCGGGCCATGCGGGTGCACGCCAACTTTGCCGAGTATGTTCCCCTGGCCCTGCTGCTCATCTATTTTGTCGAAACCTCCAGCCAGACACCCTGGCTCATCCATCTGCTGGGGGCCAGCTTGCTGTGCGGTCGCCTCTGTCACGCCTTTGGCATGAGCCGCACGCCGGAGAACTTCCGCTACCGGGTGGTGGGGATGGGGTTGACCTTCGGCGTGATCCTGGTGTGCGCGGCTCATATCCTGATCACGGCAATCATTCCCTGACCATTTCACTGCCGGCCAGAACGAGAAAAGCCCCGCCAGATTGGCGGGGCTTTTTTAGCAACCGAACAGCCGGGGAGCCTGGCTCCCGAGCCGCTTACTGGTTGTGGCTGGCGCGGCGGGGACGACGAGCCTGGGCCGGTTTGGCGGCGCCATCGGCGGGACGCTGACCACCTTGCGGCTTGGGTTTGCCACCGTTACCGGTACGGGCACCACCTGCATTGCCATTGGAGGCAGAACGACCGGCACCCTGACGCTGACCCTGACCCTGCGGGCGCGGTGCACGGCGCTGCTCACTCGGATCGCGGGGCTCTTTGCGCAGCGGCGCGCCGATACCACGAGCGATGTTGTCGAGGGTCTCGCGGGAGGCTTCAAAACCGGCCACCTGCTCGCAAGGGATGTTCTGCTTGGTCAGACGCTCGATGGCCTTGATGAGCTTGCCTTCATCGGCGGCGACCAGAGAGATGGCGTGACCGGCTGCGCCGGCGCGGCCGGTACGGCCGATGCGGTGCACATAGTCTTCCGCCACGTTCGGCAGCTCGAAGTTGACCACTTGCGGCAGCTTGTCGATGTCCAGACCACGGGCGGCGATGTCGGTCGCGACCAGCACCTTGACGCTACCTTCCTTGAAACCGGCCAGGGCGCGGGTACGGGCACCCTGGCTCTTGTTGCCGTGGATGGCGGCGGCGCTGACGCCGTTCTTGTCGAGGGTCTCGGCAACGCGGTTGGCCATGTGCTTGGTACGGGTGAACACCAGTACCTGCTGCCAGTCGTTGCTGGTGACCAGGTGGCTCAGCAGCGCGATCTTGTTGGCCTTGTCGCACGGGTGCACCAGCTGCTCGATACGCTCGGCGGTGCTGTTGCGCGGCGCCACTTCGATCACCGCCGGGTTGTCCAGCAGGCCGGTGGCCAGCTCGCGAATTTCCTCGGCGAAGGTGGCGGAGAAGAGCAGGTTCTGGCGCTTCTTCGGCAACAGGGCCAGAATGCGGCGGATGTCGCGGATAAAGCCCATGTCGAGCATGCGGTCCGCTTCATCCAGCACCAGGATCTCGACTTCGTCGAACTTGACGGCGTTCTGGTTGTAGAGATCCATCAGGCGGCCCGGACAGGCCACCAGCACGTCCAGACCACGGCGGGTTGCCATCATCTGCGGGTTGATGCTGACGCCGCCGAAGACGACGTGGCTGCGGATCGGCAGGTGCTTGCCGTAGTTGCGCACGCTCTCGCCTACCTGGGCGGCCAGCTCGCGGGTCGGTGTCAGCACCAGGGCACGAATGCGGTTCGGGGATACTTTGCGCTTGCTCTCGGTGAGGCGCTGCAGCATCGGCAGGGTAAAGCCTGCGGTCTTGCCGGTCCCGGTCTGGGCGGCGGCCATCAGGTCACGGCCAGCCAGGACGGCCGGGATCGCTTGTTGCTGGATGGGAGACGGGGTGTCGTAGCCTTGCTCGGCAACGGCACGCAACAAGGGTTCGGCCAGACCGAGGGAAGTAAAACTCATAGTTACCTGCTAGGGATAGGGGCGCCGGGGATCTGTGGTGGGGCTCCTCTGCTGAGCCGATGCCATCTCACAGGATCTGGGCCTATAGAGAAAACAACGATTTCCCCGGGGAGCAGAGCAAAGGGGAAAGAATAGAGGCGCAGTCTAACGGAGTTGGCGCCGTTACACGAGAAAAATGTGATACGCCTCCCAGCCTGGGTGGAAAAGCCCACTATGGCGGGGCAGAATGGCGATGATGACGCTCGTCAGGACCCGTTCCACCTTGGGACACGTACTCAGGGATCCACGACACAGAACAGGGAGGTTCTGCTTGATCAGGAAACATATCCAGACCGCTATTCACTGCGCATTGAGCCTCGGCCTGCTGTTCGCACCGAACCTGCCTCTGGGCGCCAAAGAGACACTGTCGGTGGCCTGGAGCCACTGGCCACCCTTCAGCCAGATCGAGGCCGATGGCGAACTCGGCGGGCTGGACGTGACACTGACCCGCCAGATCCTCCGCGGCACCGATCTTGAGCCCGCATTTCGCAACCTCCCCTGGGCCCGGGCCCTTCACCTCATGGCACGCCAGCAACTGGATATCGCCATGGGGGCCCTGAAGACCCCGGAGCGGGCCCGTTTTGCCCGCTTCTCGGCCCCGTACCGGCGCGCCAGCTTCGTGCTGCTCAGCCATAAGCCTGCGCCCGGGAGCACCGATCGCTGGCAGGGAATAACGCACCTTGCAGACCTGTGCCAGCAGACCGGGCTGCGCCTTGGCAAGCTGCGGGGCACCCGTCCCCTGCCTCTGAGCGACGCCTGCCCCTCCCTTCGGCAGGCGAGCGAATACAACTCGGACGACAGGTTGATCGCCCTCCTGCTGGCGCGGCGACTCGATGGGGTCATCATCGAGTGGCAATACGCCCGGCATCGGCTGGCCCAACTAGGGGCAGAGGGGTTCACCCTGTGTCAGGTGCTGTTGCACCAGCAGCCGGTCAGCCTGATGTTGGCCAGGGAGACGGTCAGCGAAGAGGAGCTCGCCCGCATCGATGCGGCCATCGCCGCCCTCCCCCCTTTGGACACGGCATTTGCCCCGCCGGAGTGCCGTTTTGATGGCAGCCAGCCCCGGGAGGAAGGGGCTCAGGGCTGAGAACCCCGCACAAACGAGAAAGGCGACCCTAGGGTCGCCTTTTTGCCGAGCATGGTGATCAGCTAACAGCGCTGCTTGCAGATCAGCGCAGCAGCGGGGTATGGGTATGCACGCCCTGGTTCTGGGCACGGTGGCGCAGCAGGTGATCCATCAGCACCAGGGCCAGCATGGCCTCGGCGATGGGCACGGCACGGATGCCGACACAAGGATCGTGGCGCCCCTTGGTGATCATCTCGGTGGCCTCGCCGCTGGTGTTGATGGTCTTGCCCGGCACAGTGATGCTGGAGGTGGGCTTGAGCGCCATGCTCACCACTATGTCCTGGCCGGAGGAGATGCCACCGAGGATGCCGCCCGCATGGTTGCTGGCAAAGCCGGCCGGGGTCATCTCGTCGCGATGCTCCGAGCCTTTTTGCTCCACCACGGCGAAACCGTCACCTATCTCGACCCCTTTCACCGCATTGATGCCCATCATGGCGTGGGCGATGTCGGCGTCGAGCCGGTCGAATACCGGCTCACCCAGGCCCACCGGCACGTTGCGCGCAATGACAGCCACCTTGGCGCCTATGCTGTTGCCCTCTTTCTTGAGCGCCCGCATGTACTCGTCGAGGGCCTCCAGCTTGCCCGCATCGGGGAAGAAGAAGGGGTTCTGCTCGATCTGGCTCGCATCGAAGGCCTCGGCCTTGATGGGGCCGAGCTGGGAGAGAAAGCCCACTATCTCGATACCGTGCATCTGCTTGAGGTACTTCTTGGCGATGGCCCCCGCCGCCACCCGCATGGCGGTCTCACGTGCCGAGGAGCGGCCACCGCCGCGGTAGTCACGCTGACCGTACTTCTGGTGATAGGTGTAGTCGGCGTGGCCCGGGCGGAACAGATCCTTGATCTCGGAGTAGTCCTTGGAGCGCTGATCGGTGTTCTCGATCAAGAGCCCGATGGAGGTACCCGTGGTGCGTCCCTCGAACACCCCGGCCAGGATCTTCACTTCGTCCGCTTCGCGGCGCTGGGTGGTGTAGCGGGAGGTGCCGGGCTTGCGCCTGTCCAGATCGATTTGCAGATCCGCTTCGCTTATCTCCAGCCCCGGCGGGCAGCCGTCGACCACGGCGCCGAGTGCGAGGCCGTGGCTCTCGCCAAAGGTGGTGACCCGAAAGAGTTGGCCAAAACTGTTCCCTGCCATGGATGCTCCTTGCTGCTTAGCTCTTGTAAATCGCGAAATGGGCCTGGTACTGCTCGAGCTCTGCCTTGGTCATCACGAAGACGCCGTGACCACCGTTCTCGAACTCGACCCAGGTGAAGGGCACTTCGGGGAATTGGGCTTCCAGGTGGATCATGCTGTTGCCCACCTCGACCACCAGCACGCCGTCATCCTTGAGGAAGTCCGCGGCATTGGCTAGGATGCGCTTGGTGAGCTTGAGGCCGTCGGAGCCCGATGCCAGCGCCAGCTCCGGCTCGTGGCGAAACTCCTCCGGCAAGTCCGACATGTCCTCGGAGTCCACGTAGGGCGGGTTGGAGACGATGAGATCGTACTTGTCACCGGCGGGCAGGTCGCGCATCAGATCGGAGCGGATCGGGATGACCTGCTGCTCGAGGCCATGATCGTTGATGTTGCGCTCGGCCACGTTGAGGGCATCGACGCTGATGTCGATGGCATCCACTTCCGCATGGGGGAACTCGTGGGCCATGATGATGGCGATGCAACCCGAGCCCGTGCAGAGATCCATGATCCGGGTCGGCTCATGTTTGAGGAAGGGGGCGAAGCGGTTGGCCACCATCTCGGCGATGGGGGAGCGCGGGATCAGCACCCGCTCGTCCACGTAGAACTCCCAACCCGCGTACCAGGCCTTGTTGGTCAGGTAGGCGGCAGGCACCCGCTCCTGTACCCGGCGGATGATCAGCTCGGCGATGCGGTGGCGCTCGCTGGTGGTCAGGCGGGAGTGGCGCATGCCCGGATCCACGTCCGGCGGCAGATGTAACGCGGGCAGCACCAGTTGCACGGCCTCATCCCAGGCGTTGTCGGTACCATGTCCGTAGAAGATCCCGGCGTCGTTGAAACGACTCATGGCCCAGCGCAACATGTCCTGGATGGTGTGCATCTCGGCAACCACCTCGTCGATAAATATCTTGTCCAAATCCACCTCCAAGTCGAGTAATATCCGGCCCGAGAATTCTATACAGCGAGCAAGACGAGTACCTGATGAAAAAATCGCCCTCACCCACAGACGAGGAAAGCCTGCTGTTTCGTGATGCTGTCAAAGGTACCCGGAAAATTAAGCAAGATACCATAAGGGCCTCCTCAAGCCCGGTCAAGCAGAAACGCGAACTGCGTGAGAGCCGCGAAAAGCTTGGGGTTGACCACTTTTTCAGCGACGAGTACCAGCCTCATCTGGACGAAGAGGGCCCGACCCGATTTGTGCGTGAAGACGTGTCAAAATTCGAGCTGAAAAAGCTCAAGCGCGGCCTCTATCCGCCGGAGATCTATCTGGATCTTCATGGCATGAGTCAGCTCCAGGCCAAGCAGGAGCTGGCCGCCCTGCTCACCCTGTGCCAAAAAGAGAACATTCACGTCGCCTCCGTGATGCACGGCATCGGCAAACATGTGCTCAAGCAGCGCATTCCGAGCTGGCTGGCCCAGCACCCCAATGTGCGCGCCTTCCATCAGGCCCCGCGGGAATGGGGGGGCGAGAGCGCCATCCTGGTGCTGCTGGATATCGAGGAGTAGCCCGGCGCCGGGCAGGAGAAGGTTGATCGAAAAGCGCGTCTCAGGACGCGCTTTCCATATAGCGTTTGAAGTTGTCGAGTATGCTCTGCCAGCCGGCGCGCTGCTGCTCGCCGCTGTGTTCGGATTCGGCGTCGAACTCCTCGTGCACCCGGGTGCCTCCCTGCTCCGCCACGAACGTCACCCTGACGGCGCGGCCATCGTCCATGACGTAACCCAGGGAGGTTAGGGGCACCACCTCGGTGAAGGTGCCCTCGAAATCAAATCCCATGCTGCCATCCCGGGCGGCCATACGGTGACAAAAAAGCCCGCCGACCCGCAGATCCACCCGGCTGCCGGGACAGTGCCACTCGGGGGAGGCGGCGTTCCATGCCATGATGCTGGCGGGAGTGTTCCACCCCTCCCATACCAGAGCGAGTGGCCGCTCGACCCGGACGCTGACGCTTATCTTCATCCCTCTTCTCCTTTACATTTACCCGCTGATCCGGCGCGGCGGCGGGCAGACCCCCTGCGCAACGACACGGCATCGGCTCCTATCGTGCCTTCAGGGCGTGGGGTGCTGCGCCAGATGGTGGGCCACTAGGGCATTGGCATGGCCGTGGCCCAGGCCGTGCTCGGCCTTGAGCCAGGCCACCAGGGCCATGTGTTTGCGCTCCTCCCGGCCCGCCAGCAGGGCCAGCCAGTGGGCAATCGGCTGCCCATAGGTTTTCTCGATGGAGGGAAAATAGGAGGCAGGCCCCCTCACCTTCTGTTGCTCATCCATGACAGTCTCCTTGGGGTTTTGCCGACACTGCTGGCGCAGCGACGGGCTCAGGGTTTGGGGGCGAACTGCTCGAACACCTGCTGCCCGGTCAGGGTCGGGGTGTCGTTTTTCAGCTCGTAGAAGTCCGGTTTCTCGTCGATAAAGATCTGCCCGGTGAGCTCGAACGCCTGTTCCTGAAACAGCCCGGCACAGAGGATGTACTCGTCCGTCGGCAACAGATGATAGAAAAGGTGGGTGCCGCAGGTGGGACAGAAGCCGCGCTCCGCCCACTCGGACGAGCGGTAGGCCACAGGGCTGAGCCCCTTGAAACTGACCCCCTTGCCGCCATGCACCGCGAACATGGGCCCGCCGGACCAGCGCCGGCACATGGCGCAGTGACACAGGTTGACCTCCTTGTGATCGCCGCTTGAAACGGTGATCCCGCCACACAGACAATGACCTTCCATGATGCCTCCTTGAGTGCTGAGCGGCAGAGGGGGCTAAGTGGATCTTGACTCCTTGCCGCACCAGATGAATTAGCACGGGATCCGGGTGGCGGCAACTGACCATCCCGGGGCCCCACCGCGGGGCCGACGACCCTGGCCTCCCCCCAAAAGGGGAGATTCGCCCCCTTTATTCATGTCATGAATTACCAAAGAATCCCCATGCGCCAGATGAATGACACTCAGGGCCCCTCCTGCAAGGCGATGCGGTTGCCTTCGGGATCCCTGAGCTCGGCCACCCGGACCTGCTCGCTCACCCGGGTGACGGGATAGAGAGACTCGCCTCCCGCCGTCAGTGCCCGGGCCATGGTCCGCTCTATGTCCGCGACCTTCAGATAGACCCGGGTGCCGTCCTGGCTCGGCACATAACTTTCCCCCTTCGCCAGGGCGCCGGAGCAGCCCGCCATGCCGTCAAACAGCGGGAACAACGCCATCTCGTTGCCATCTATGTGCGCCCGCTCGAGGGCTATCTCGAAGACAGCTTCATAGAAGCGAATGGCTCGCGTCAGATCCTGCACCGGAATTTCAAAATGGATGGCGATATTCATGTGTCACTCCTCTGTGTGGGATGAGATCCCAAGCTCCCTCGAATAGATGAAGACCGCAGGCAAGTACCGGCCGGGCCTATCAGAGGCGCCCTTGCGCCGGCTCCCCATGAAAGAGGGGAAGGGATCCCCCCTTCCCCATCATGGCTGATGATGCACCCTCGCCGGGATCAGGTCACCGGCGCCCAAGGGTCTCCCTTGCCCGGTTCGTTGCCCTGGGTCCACCACTTGGCCTGATAGATGACACCCTTGTGGCTCACCTTGTTGCCGGCGGTGTAGACCTTGCTGGCCTCCCAGGCGGGCACATCCCCCACGGGCGGGTCGGTCGGATCAACGGGCGCAGGATCGAGTTTGGCGACCACCCGTACCTTGGGCCAGCTGGCGTGGGAGCCGTAGACGTTGGTCACGCACTTCTCGTAATCCCCCGGCACCAGGGCCGAATAGGCGGTCTGGAATCCCACCAGCTCGCACTCGAACGAGTAGCCACCTGGCCTGTCGGTATAATATTTCCAGTTGCCGTCCCAGTTGGTGTAGAGCACGTCGGTGGCGCCGTTCAGGTTGAGGCTGCCATAGGGGGTCTGCTGCCAGCAGGTGTTCTTCTCGTCCGGGAGCAGCGGGATCCCGTAATGGGCGGCCAGCCCTTCCCAGTAGCGGATGCGGTTGACCGGCTGCCCTTTGTTCTTGTTCTGCTCGCCACACTCTATGCCACCGTTGATGACGTTGATGGTGGTGCCAAAGCCATAGCCGATGCCCGCCGCGAGCTCGCGCTGGGAGGGCACCCAGGTTCTGTCGATGACGTGCAACATGGCGGGTTTGGGGGCTTGCGGCGTCAGGAAGAACCAGATGGCGGAGGCGAGGTTGAGCCAGGAGTCGGCCACCAGACCGGGGTTGTTCAGCAGCACGGTGGCGTTGCCGTCAAACATCGCCTCGGAGAAGGCGCCGTAGTTGAAGTGATAGGAGAGCTGTTTCGCGCCACGGCCAAAGTAGCCCTGCTCCGTGCTGCAGGGCCATTTCCTGTTCTGCCAGTCATTCTGGCCACAGCCGGTGGTATAGCCGAGTTGCCCCTCGGCCCAGCCCAACTCGCGCACATGCACCAGCGCCTGCTGCCACTCCTCGAGCCCCAGCGGGTTGTCGGAGACATTCTCCCTGGCGATGTGACCGCCCGTCTCCTGGGCGAAGTGGGCGAAGGCGGTGACGATGGATTTTTTGCAGATGGCGTCCGCATTGCGCCCGTCCGTGTAGTCGCCGCAGAAGGCGGGGAACTTGCCGACCGCCCGCAAGAAGCGCTCATAAGTATATTCAGGGGCCGCCATCTGGGTCAGAAAGTCCCAGTCCGATTCGGTAAAGACCCGCTCGACCCGTTTGACGTTGTCCGGGTTGTCGACTCGCCTCGGCACAATCGCCTCCACCAGGATGTTGGGTCTGGTGGCCAATGCCTTTGACCAGATGCCATACATGGGGTTGGCCGTCTTGGCCTTTTCAACGGCCGCTACATCGGAGGCGGCAATCACATAGCCACCACTATTTTGTGGGTCGGGCTGAATAGTCATGGCCGCATAAGCTGGCGAGGCGCAGAGCCCCGCAACCAGCCAGGCGGTGCGCTTGAGCATGAACATGGGTAACCATCCTTGTCTTGACAATGTCAGGGCGAGCATAGGCATCCTGACAACTAAATTCACGACAAGAATTAAGAGTTTGGCGATTTTGCGAGCCATTTCACTCTGCACTCAGATGAAACCGCATCACAGCCTCATTTTGACCCCGTCACGCTCGCTCTTCATGCAGTCTGAACGCGCACCGCCCGGATCAGCAGATTGCGAGGTGTCATGGGTTTGTCGCAAAACGTCCCCAGCTCGACCTGGTAGCCCTGCTCCTCGAGGAAGAGGGCCCGATCCAGGGCGAGCCAGATCTCCAGCGGACGACGAAACAGATGGCGCACCAGCTCCATGCGGGCGACGTCCCCAAAGCGCCGCTCCCCCCTGGCGAGAAAATCTCCATGATCTATCCCCCCAGGCAGCACTATCTCCTTGCGCTCGGCGGCCCAGTCACAGAAGGCCTCGAAACTACCCGCCAGCAGGCTCTTTTGCAGGTTGGGTACCGGCAGGTACTCATCCACCCTGCGTACCTCCCGTTGCAGGCAATCGAAGGCGAGACGCCAGATCACCTCCTGCTCGCGCAGGCGGGAGATGCGGGCACCGCCGGTCACCGTCTCCTGCAGCGGCAGCTTCAGGTCGCTCTTGCCAAGGTGCAGGGCGCTGGCCTTGGCGGCCTGCGACAGGGGACGGTAATGGCTGGTGCGGATCAGGTGATAGCAACAGGGGGAGAGGGTCACGCCCCGGGCTCCGCGCTCGGCCACCTGCTCCAGCAGATGGGTATGCAGCTCACCGCAGGCATGGAGCGCCATGGCGTGATGGTGCGGGGCGATGAGCGCCCCCGACTCGGCGGCGAAGGCGTCGGCCTCCACAAACTGCATGCGGGCACCATCGCGCGCCGCGAGCTGCCGCCCCTCCTCGCAGAGCGTGCGCTGCAATTCGAGGCTCAGGATCTCGGCCCCCCGGTGCAGAGAGACCAGGCGCCCCAGGTGGCCCTTGCCGGCACACCACTCCAGATAGGGGCCCTGATGGGCGGGCAGGCAGCCGGTGAAGGCTTCTATCTGCGCCTGCTTGCGCCCCGGCATGTACATCGCCATGGCCCTGGCGCAGTGAATGGGTTCGGGGACAAAGGTGTCTAGCTCGCTCAGGGCATGGAGCTCGGCCCCTGCCGGGATCCAGGGGGCAAGCAGGGTGCAAAGTGCGCCCATGTCGGCGTCGAGCCGCGCTATCTCGTCAAGGTCGAGGTCATTGAGGCAGGCGGCAAGCTCGGGGGCCTCATCGGCGAAGGCCAGGCTCAGATGATGATAGGGCTGATATTGCCACCAGCGTCTCTCGTCGGTCAGCAAGCAGTCCAGTTGTCGAAAATGGTGAGCCAGCACGGTGAGCTTGTCCTGCTATCCAAAAGGGAGGCTCATTCTAGCGATCTGCCATCAAAAAGCACTCGCCAGCGTATCCGCCCACCCCTTGCTGGTAGCCTGACAAAAAGCAGGGACTTGTGCTATATTCCGCCCCCTCATTAGCGCGACTCGCCCACGCGGGTCGTTTTACCCATATGAACGGAACCAAAACATGACCATCAATGCCATCCTGCAAGCGCGTGCGGACGCCAAGTGTGAGCTGTGTGGCGCAGAACATGCGCTGACTGCCTTCCCGGTGCCACACTCCCCCGCCAGTGACGATGACCACAGCGTGGTGCTGTGTTCCACCTGCCGTGGCCAGCTAGAGCAGCCGGACACCACCGAGGTCAACCACTGGCGCTGCCTGGGTGACAGCATGTGGAGCCAGGTGCCAGCGGTGCAAGTGATGGCATGGCGCCAGCTTAAAGCCCTGTCCGCCCAGGGCGAGATCTGGGCCCAGGACATGCTGGACATGATGTACATGGAAGAAGAGACCAAGGCCTGGGCCGAGGCGGGCAGCGCAAGCGACGATGACGACAGCGTGCCCACCGTCGACTCCAACGGCGCCGTGCTGCAGGAGGGGGATTCCGTCACCCTGATCAAGGATCTGGAGGTCAAGGGCGGCGGCTTCACCGCCAAGCGCGGCACCCTGGTCAAGGGCATTCGCCTCACCAACAACCCGCTGCACATCGAAGGCAAGGTCAACGGCGTGCAGATAGTGCTGGTCGCGGCCTACCTGAAGAAGGCCTGATCCCTTAGGCCTGTGGTTTGAATGATGCAAGAAGCGCCCCCGGGGGCGCTTTTTTGTTGCCGGGCCAAAGCCTAAGTCGGCGCGGCCACAGTGGCGCCGCGGGGAAACTGGGCTATCCTGCAAACCAGTCCCGATGAGCTAGCCACCCCTTTGCCGTATTTTCCGTCAGAGGATGATCCACTCCCGGCACCCTGAAGCACTGGCCCGGATGGAATTCATGTGGCACTCTGGGCTCCTCACATGGACAGATCCTGAACATCATGACCCCATGATGTCCGCTTGAAACAAGGAGCACGACCTATGGCCAAAGCCAGCAAGAAAGATATCAAGAAGAAAATCGCCGCCCGCCAGGAGAAGATTGCCAAGCACGAAGGCAAGATCAAGAAGCTGAAGAAAGCCCTGAAATAAGGGTCGGCAGCATAAATAAACCGCCTGAGGGCGGTTTTTTTATTGCGCCAGTCAGGCAACGTCTCCGGACGTCCCTTTTCCCAATGGACTGGCGCTTGGTTAAGCACCTGAAAAACAGCCACATCCTGGCGGCAGCAGCCACTGGACGCGGCCCCTGGGGCGGAGCATGATGTGCTCTTTACGAAGGAGATATCATGAGTCTGGATACATGGATGTTGTTTCTGCTGGCCTATCTGCTGGCAACCCTGACCCCGGGGCCCAATGTGCTGCTGGTGGTAAAAAACGGCCTGCAGCTCGGCTGGCGTCCGGCCCTGCTCACCATAGGCGCGAATCTGTTCTGTCAGGGCATTCTCATCTTTCTGGTTGCCATGGGTGTAGGGGCCCTGCTGCAGACCTTGCCGCCCCTGTTCCTCGCCCTCAAGCTGGCGGGCGGTGGCTACTTGATCTATCTCGGCTACAAGTCGCTGCGGGCGACCGGCTCGGGGAGTCAGAAGGTGCAACGGGTTGGCGTCAGTCTTCCATCACGGAGCAAAGGCTCCCTGCTGCGGGAAGCCTTTCTGGTGTCGGCCAGCAACCCCAAGACCATCATCTTCCTCTGCGCGCTGCTGCCCCAGTTTCTCGATCACCAAAGCTCGCTGCCCATCCAGTTCTTCATCATGTACCTGACCATCTGTGCCATCGTCAGCCTGGTGCATCTCTGCTATGTAGCCCTGGCCAGACGCGCCGGCAACTATTTAAAGCCGGGGAACGGCCAGCGCCTGTTCGGCCGCATCACAGGCGGGCTGTTCATCACGCTCGGCGGTGCCATCTTGCTCAGCGGTCGACCCTGAGCCGATACGGGTGCCTGTCTGGATACCATCGGTCGGGAAGTTAACGCAGCACCATGAAAAGAACCGCCTGACGGCGGTTCTTTGTTTCTCGATGACGCCAATATTCACTCCAGTGGCCATGACTGCCAGTGCCTGGCGGTCACCAGCACTTCTTGTTCCAGCCAACACTTGTTCAGGGCTAAATAGTTGAGCGCCTCTGTCAATGCGGAGCCGGATACCCTCTCCCAGGCATTGCTCTGCCAAGGGATCTTGCTCTGCGATCCTGCCGACGGGAGGCTTAGGGGGCGGGCATAGTGAGGGAGATAATCGGCCAGATTGCGGGGTAGCCAGAGCGCCAAGGGCCGGCCGGTGGCCTGGGCCAATTCGGCGGCGATCTCCAGCCCCCGCTGATCCAGGTCGCCAAAGTGGGCCCAGGGGATGGCCGCCGGCAACAGGGGCATCACCCGTTTTGCCAATGCGGTGTTGCGGCCCGGTACATAGAGCAGCAGCTCACCTGGCTGTAGCGGATAATCCACGAAGGCCCCCTTGTTCTCCACCGTCACTATCTGCCGCCCCGGCCACTCAATGCCTCGCAACCCGGTCAAGGCTCGCTCTGGCAAGGCGAGCTCCCCGAGCAGGTTGATGACGGGCGTCATGTTGTGGAGTCGTCCCTCTTTATCGATCAGGCTCAGCGAGGTCAGGGTACGCAGCCGGATCGCCTCGTCAGTCAGCACCTGGCTGCCCAGTTCGGCGACTCGCGCCAACTGCGGTGGCGATAGCACGGCCTTGCAGTCACGCAGCCGGAGGCCGCTCAAGGTGGCACCGTTGATGGATGCGGGTAATTGACAACCCAATGCCGCCAACGCGACTTCCCCCGACCAGGGTTGCTCCTCTGCTGCTTGCGCGAGCTTGGTCGTCAAAAACGCCCTGCCTCGCTCGGTGAGCTGGCGGCGCGCACTGCGTCCCACCGGCTGCACACCGCCGACCCGCCACAACATATCGTCCAGCTCCCGCCCCGCGACACTGTTGAGCAGGATCCCCTGCCCCGCCGCCAGTGCCAGCAACTTCTCGCTCAAGGCGCGGATCTCCGCTCGCTCGAACAACCCCATCGACACCCTCCGCCTGCCTCAACTGACCTGGTATTGCCCGTGCTGCCTGCTCAGATCCAGCGCGCCCCGCCGGACACCCGCACAGCACTGCCGGGTTCGGCCTGGATCTCGGCATGCAGCCGCGACGGCATGCCCATGTCTTCCCCCTGCACTATGTCGATGGCGCCGCCGTGGGGCCAGTGCAGATCGCGCAGGTAACCGGCGAAGGCCGCGGTTGCAGCGCCTGTGGCCGGATCCTCATAAACGCCGCCGTAGGCGAAGGCATTGAGGGTGTGAAACAGCCGATCCCCGGCCACATGCACCAACAGAATGGTCACCAGGCCCTCGCGGCGCATCAGCAGACGCCCCTGCGCCAGCGAATAGTGCATGGCCGAGAGCGCTGTGTGATCCTTGAGCGCTAGCACCAGATGATCGGCGCCGCCGTGAATGAGCGCTGGTGGGATGCGGGGATCCAGGCTGGTCGCGTCATAGCCAAACAGCGCCAGGGCTTCGCGCATCAGATCCGCCGGCGCCGGTTTGCTGTGGGTCGGCGGGGATTGCAACGCCGCCTGCCACTGCCCCTGCTCATCCTGCCAGCCCGAGACCCGGATCTTGGTCTGGTTGAGACAGAGTGCATGATCCCCTGCCCCGAAGCGGCGCGCCAGCGCCACCCCGAGGGCGATGGTGGCATGGCCGCAAAACGGCACCTCCGCCTCGGGAGAGAAGTAGCGCACCCGCCATTGCCGTCCGCAGGCCTCTTGCCCCTCACCGTGCAGCGGGGCGGCGAAGGCCGTCTCCGAGAATCCAACCTCTGCGGCGATCCGCTGCATCTCCTCCGCCGTCGGCAGTTGGGCCCCGATCCAGACGCCGGCGGGATTACCCCCCCGGGATCCGTCGGAAAAGGCGGCGATCCGCACCAACTCAGTGACCAGCTCCGTCATGACAACTCCTTGGCTTCTTGCTTCACGAAAAGTGGCTTTTACAAGCTCATTCCTGCGGTCCCTTCCCGGGTGCCCGCATCAGAGGTCCAGCTTACCCATAAAATTAACGTCCGCACAGGTGCCGCTTGAGCGCCGCGGATCCGGGTACTGACAACTAGAGTTGGGAAGACGTGTCTGTATATGAGCCCGCAGTGGAGTGCCATATGTATTCATACACCCTTACGTTCAGGGAAGAGGTCGACAAGTTGACGGCTCCCGAGCACGAGATCTTGCTGCAAAGCCCAGCCCAGGCAGGGGATTTCGTCATCCTCTCCGACGGCAGCCGCCACCAGGTGATGTTCGTCACCCATCGTGCTCACTACAGCAGCCTCTATCTCGACAAGGGGATCCGGGTGCCCCAGAGCTGAGCCCACAGGTTCACGGACTCCCTCTGA
The DNA here is from genome assembly GCF_027707605.1 of Aeromonas sp. QDB31. NCBI lineage: Bacteria > Pseudomonadati > Pseudomonadota > Gammaproteobacteria > Aeromonadales > Aeromonadaceae > Aeromonas > Aeromonas sp. QDB31. Next base: position 29,350 of record NZ_JAPCIX010000024.1, read on the forward strand.
ATGGCACAGATTCATCGGCCCTCCTGTGCGACACCTGTTACAGGTGCTAACGTGAGACAGGCTCTCGCCCCCAGGATATTGCCGCAAACACAGGCTGTTGCTCATGGCAGTCAAGGCTGCGATGAACCGGAAAGACTCACACTTTGAGGGATTAACTATGCCTAGAACTGCTGCTTTGCTCGTGACCCTGACCCTGCTTGGCATGGCCCCGGCTCACGCCATCAACGCAAAATATGCCCAGCAGCTGGAACGCTCCGGCTGCACTCAGGTGAGCGAAGCCCAGGGCTGCGATATTCACAAGACCAAGGCGGAGAATGCCAAGGCGGGATTCGGTGCTGTCATCCCGGCCACGGACGGCGGTCTGAACATGAGCTACGCACAGAAGCTGGAGCGCTCCGGCTGCACCCAGGTGAGCGAACTCAGCGGCTGCGACATCAACAAGACCCAGGCCGAGAACGCGGCCGCCGGATTTGGTGATGCTCCGGCGGCCACCAGCGCCAGCCCCTACGCAGGCAACTGGGTCGCCACCTTCCCCGAGACGGGCGCCACCGTCGCCACCATCCGCATCGATGGCAAGGATCAGGTGTGGGTCAACGACAAGCAGGTCAAGGCCAAGAAATCCGACGGGGCCCTGGTGTTCAAGGAAGGCATGGTCATCTATCGCATACAGGGGGATCGTAGCCTCAAGGGGGAAGATGGCTGGGTCGACAACGATGCGGGCACCAAGGGACCGATCACCTCCAAATAAACAACATCACGGGAATGTGAAGGGGAGCCTGGGCTCCCCTTCTTGCTTGATTACTTGCCCATGGCTTTCCCAGCCCCCGGTGAGCGGCAACCCTGCACTTCCTCTTGCTATTCACTTACCCTTTTTCGGATAGTCGAGCACGACCGTCACCGGCGTTTGCGATACAGCAGCCGACCAGGAGGGGGCATCAAAGGTGAAGCAGGCGACGGCGCAGGTCGGCATCCGGGTGATCTTGCCGGAAAAGCAGTGGGCAAGATCGGTGAACTCGGGATCGTGACCAACGAGCATCACGCACCTCAGATCGTCCTCAAGCTCATCCATCAGCACAAGCAGGGTCCCGACATCGCTGCCGTAGAGGCGCTCGTCGATGACAATCCCGTTCGCCGGGTAGCCCAGCTCATGGGCGACAAGCCGGGCCGTCGACAAGGCCCGACAGGCGGGGCTCGACAGGATAAGGTCGGGCACCCCTACCGCGTGCGCCAGACGTCTGCCCATCAGGGGGGCATCACGCAGACCGCGCTCGGCGAGCGGGCGTACCCGATCAGGCAGTGCCTGTTCCCAACTGGACTTTCCGTGACGCATCAGGATCAGCGTTCTCTTCATGACTCCTCCCGCAGCGACCGACCATCGGTCCGCCAGTGACGGCCAGGGTTTGCATGCCTGTCACGTCGCCATGTCAATCATAGCGAAGCCACATTGCGCGGGAGTCTCAGACAAGCTGAGCACTGAGTCCGGGTGAGCAGGCTCTCGACGTGTGGGCACTGACAGTGCGAGCAACAGGTGGCGGCGGCAGAGAGATGATCCCTGCAAGCGTGCAACTGCACGACTCGCCGCCAGGGTCAGCCAGCCTCAAGGGTGGCAGCGGTTAGCCGTCACGGTCTGCACCAGGTCTCGACGCAGAAGTAATAGCTGGTGAAGAGGCACCCCGACAGGATCGTCTTCTTCACCCTGGTGGCGCGCCTGGCGAGGGCTTTGTATGGGGGACGCGTGTCCAGCAGATGAAAGATGACCTCTTGATGGCCCATGCTGCGCGCCCAGCCCATCATCTCATGGAAGATGGCCATGCCCCTTCCCCAACCCGCCCTGGCGATCACGATGGCAATCTCGACCCCCTCCTCATCGGGCTGGAGCCCGCACCACCCCACCAGGACACCATCGATGAGGACGGCACGCACGCGGCAGCCGGGCAGCGCGTCTATTCGCCGCTTCTCATCCATCCAGGCGCGCACTCTGGCGGCATCAAAGGGAGGGTGGTCAATCAGGTGCTTTCGCAGCGTCTCGTCGTTGAGCAGGGGCAGAAGATCCTCTGCGCGTACCTCGTGTAAGGGTATGAATTTCATAGGCTTATCATGCTTTCCCAACAGTGAGGGGCTCCTGATAGGGGGTCCCGTCCTTGTGTCTGGCGATCCAGGCGCCATCGGCGCCCTGCACCAGGGCCAGATCGTCGTCAGGATATTGGACTGTGTCCCCCGCCAGCCGGTCGCCCACTTCGAGATAGACGGCGTCCACCTCACCGTAGTTGAGCAACTGGTGGGCCAGGCCGTTGCCGCCCTTGAAGCCAATGCACTCCCCCGGCGACATCGGGTACTCATCCTCTCCATAGCGCAGCGTAGGCGTCCCCGAGATCACATAGACAAACTCATCCTGCTTGCTGTGGTGATGCTTGAGCGCCGAGATGGCCCCCGGCGCCAGGGTCGTCAGGTTCACCCCGAAATTCGCAAGACCGAAGTGCTCCCCCAGTTTGCGCCTGGTACGGTGTTTGACCAGAGAGGCAAAAGGCTCCGGATAGAGGGACTTTGCCGTACTCTCCGGGATCTGTGTGGCCTGAATGGGCGTGCGGTGCGTCATCTCAACAACCTCCGTATGGGCGCCCTGGCAAGGGGCAGCAAGAGACCAGCCAGGTGTCTGCCTGAGTGGCAGTCACGCAACAAGACAGATACGGCTGGGGAGAGGCTGATGTCAACTCTGAGATGCGAAGAGCGGGGTCTTGCCGTTGCCAGCGGTGCGATGGGCGGTGCTTATGGCGCCCCGCTGCAGCCCCCCTACAATACCTCGACCTTGACCTTGATGAGGCCGGAGCGGGTGTTACCTATGGTGCTGAACGCAGATCTTGAGAGATCGATCACTCTCCCCCTCGGGAAGTTGCCCCTGTCGTTGACCCGCACCACCACGCTCTTGCCGTTGGCGAGGTTGGTCACCCTCACCATGGCGCCGAAGGGCAGCGTCATGTGGGCGGCGGTGTTCGCGCCACTGTTGTATCGCTCGCCGCTCGCCGTCTTCTTGTTGTGATAGCGATCGGCATAGTAGGAGGCAAGCCCCGTCTGGGTATAACCTCGCCCATTGCCACCAGTGCCCGCATCAGGCTGGCTGCTGCAGGCCGCCAGCAGCAGGCACAGGGAGGCCAGCAGCCCTTTTTGCACCATGATCCTCATCATCTCTTCCTCGACCCGTTATGAGATGCCGCGTTGGCCCCGACCGGCTTTCATGGCCAGGCGGGCGCCCGCGAGCAGGGGCCTACTCTCTCACATTTCCCATGGAAAACGGGAGGCCCAAGCCTCCCGTTTGTGTGTTCACCCGTCAGCCCCTGTCAGGGGAAGAGGTCAGGCGATCAGCTTGTCATCGGCGAAACCGAAGCCCCGCAGCCCCACCACGTGCACGTGTTCGTGCTTGCCCTGCACCTTGCGGATGAGCTTGTAGGTGGTGCCCTTCTCCGGGCTGATGTTCTCCGGCGCCGCGATAAGCAGCTGCATGTCCTGCCGCTCGCACAGCTCGAACAGGGTGGCGATGGACTTGCCATCCAGACGCGCCGCCTCGTCCAGGAACAGCAGGCGGCAGGGGGCGATGTCCTTGCCGCGCAGACGGCGGGACTCCTCCTCCCAGCTGATCAGCACCATCAAGAGGATGGCCTGACCGGTCCCGATCGCCTCGCCGGTGGAGAGCGCCCCGCTCTCGGCCCGCAGCCAGCCATCGGCACCACGCTGCACCTCGATTTCGAGCTCCAGGTAGTTGCGATAGTCCAGCAGCACATCCCCCATCACCTGATAGTTGCGCTCCCCCTGCTCTATCTGCGGGTTCAGGCGCTGGAACAGCTTGGCCATCGCCTCTGAGAAGCTGAGCTCCTTGTCGGCGAACAGATCGTTGTGCATGGCACTCTGATCGGCGAGCGCGGTCAGCAGGCGGGTGTGGGCCTCGCGGATGTTGACGTTGAGGCGCACCCCGCGCACCAGGCCGAAGGCGATGTTCTGCAGCCCCTGGTTCAGCACCCGGATGCGGTTCTGCTCGCGGCGGATGATGTTGGTGATCTTGGCCGCCACCTCGTGGGAGGAGAGGGACAGATGGTTCTCCCGCTGCTTGAGCTCGTCGGCGAGCCGCGCCAGCTCGATCTCCATCTCCTCGATGGCCTCCACCGGATCATCGGAGCGGATGATGTCGTTGCGGATGCGATCTTTCAGGTAACGGTAGACCTGCACGTAGAAGGCGACCTTCTGCTCGGTGTTGCGGTTGCCTTCCGACAGGCGCAGCGCGTCGCGCAGGGCCTCGTCGTGGGCCACCGCGACCCGCAGGGCGCCGAGGGCCTTGTCCGACATGGATCTCAGCTCGTCGCTGTCTAAGTAAGCCAGCTCGCGCTTGTTCAGACGCTTCTCGACGTCGGTGTCGCGCGCCAGGCGCACCACCCGCGACCAGCTCGCCTTGTGGCCCACCAGGGATTTGCGGGCGCCGAAGTAGTCCTTGCCTTCGAGCTTGAGACGACCCCCCAAGGAGTCGATCTCGCGCTTGCACACCTGCAACTGGGCCTCGGCGCTGGTGCGACGGGAGCGGGTGCGGATCAGCAGCTCTTCGATCTCCTTCTTGTGGGCGCGGGACTTCTCCTCCATGTCGTCAGACAGGGTGAGCCCCATGGCCGCCAGCTCCTGCTCGAACTCCGCCAGGGTCTGGCCCTTGGCCGAGGCGCTGGAATCGAGCGCGGTGCGCAGCTGCAGCGCCTCGGTGTGGCGCTGGGCAATCTGCTTGTGCTGCTCACCGGCGGTGCGGGCCGCCAGCTCGGCCGCCTTGAGCTTCTCTTTGAGTCGCTCGCTCATCTCGGAGGCCTTGCCGAGCAGGTCTTGCGCATCCTGATAGGCAAAGTGCGGCAGCCGGGCCACCAGCTGATCGAGGGCGTAGCAACGGCGCTTCTGCTCGGCCAGCAGCTCGCTCGCCTCATCATAGGCGGCCTGCAGGGCGGCGAGATCCTGGGGATCCTGGCGCAGCACCTGCACCATGGTTTCCAGTTTTTCCAGCGCCTTGCCGTGCCTGGCCACAAAGGCTTCGGCTGTTTTAAGGGCTTCGACATCGGCGTGAGCCGCCTCGAGACGAGCCGCCAGGTCTGTCTCGGCAAACAGGTGGGCAAAGGGCAGCATCCCCTGTACCAGCTGGATATGGCGAGTCAGCTGGGCGGCTGCCGCCTTGGCCTCGGCCAGCTGCTTGTCGCACTCGCCGATGGAACCTTGCAGGGTGCGCAACTCGGCCTGCTTGGCCTGCACTTCGGCTTCGGGGTCGGGTCTGAACGCGATGTCCAGATGCTGGCCGATAAAGTCGCGAAAATGTCCGTAGAGGCGGTGATACTTCTGCTGCTCGAAGGCGGCCTTGGCGTAACCCTCGATGAGGTTTTCCCGCTCAAGGTCGAGCTGCTCGATGCGTTTCTCCCGGGCGGCGCGGCCAAACAGCGGCAGCTCGGGGTAGCGGGAGAAGCGCACCTGACGCTTGCTGGTGCGCACCAGCACGGCGTCCCCCAGCTCGTCGGCTTCTACCAGATCCTCGTCAAAGGAGTCGGGGTTGCCCTGGATGAGGTAGATATCCTCCGGGCAATCCTCCAGCTTTTTCAGCCGCTCGATGGCGCCCTCAAGGTCGAGCACCACCAGGGCGCTGCGAGCCGGGCCGTAGAGCGCGGAGTAGTAAGGGGCATCGTCGATGGAGATGTCGTCGTAGACATCGGAGAGCAGCACCCCCCCCACCTGCTCGGCAACGCGGGCGAGACGCGGATCCGCCTCCCCGGCCCCCAGCTGCAGGTTGCGAATTTGCAGCTCCAGCGCCTGCTTCTGGGCCGCGATGCGGTTGCTCTCCTGCTCGAATTCGCGCTCCTTGTCGAGCACGCTCTGCATGCCGGAAGAGAGCTCTTCGGCGGTGGCCAAGGCCAAGCCACTCTGCTCGCGCAGTTGCTCGAGTTTTTCAAAGGATTTCAGCCAGCGCGGTGCCAGTGCGGTGAGATCCTTGATGTCGCGCCCCAGCTGGGCGCCCTGATGCTCGAGGCTGGCGCGGCGCTGGTTCACCTCCGCCTGCTGATCGGCGAGCTCCTCCTGACGGGTGCGCTGGGCTTCGAGGAAGATCTCCAGCTCGTCACTACTCTGGATCAGCTGACCGGAGGCCTGCTGCAACTCGTCGCGCAAGCGGAAGAGATTCTTCTGGCTGTCGCTCTCTTTCTCGAGGCGAGCCAGGGCGGCGCGCAGCCCCTGCCCCTGACTGACGCGGGCCTTGTCCTCGATATGACGCTTGAGCAGCGCCTGCGCCGTGGGCCAGGCGGCCTCGCGGGCGGTCTCGGGGGCGATGCTCAAAAGCAGCGTCAGCGCGGCCTGGTGCTCGGCCACCGCGGCTTTTGCCAGGGCGAGCTGCTGCTCGGCCCCCAGCACCCGGCCGGTCAAGCTCTGCTCGGCGGCGCGGAACTGGTGCAGGGTGTCGCTCGCCTGCTCGGGGGTCAGCCCCGGCAGCTCGCACTGCTCGCGGGCAGCATCGAGGGCCTGCACCGCCTGGCGGTACTGGATGGCGCGGGTCTGCTGAATGTCCAGCGCCTGCTGGTAGTCGGCGAGCTGGGTCTTGAGGCTGTCCACCTCGGCCTGGGCCAGCTCCTTGCGCTCTTCCACCTCCAGCAACTGGCCGTGGATCTCCTCCACGATCGCCTGCTGCTGCTCGAGCTTGTCGTTGAGCTCCGCCAGATCGGCGCGGTAGAGGGCGATCTTCTTTTGCAGGGCCACGGCCGCCATCACCTTGGCCAGGTGCTCGGCGGCGGACTCCAGCTCGTCGGTCAGCAGTTTCTCGCGGTTGGTGAGCTGATCCACCTCGTCCGCCAGATAGATGGCGCGCTGCTTCTCTTCCGCCAGCAGGCGACGCTTGCCCGCCAGCTCGGCACGGGCCTTGAGGGCCAGCTCGGAGAGGCGATTCTTCTCGGCGGCGCCCCGCACATACTCGGCCGCCACGTAGTGGGTGGTCTCGGTGATCAGGTTCTTGAACAGATCCCGCTGGCCTTGGGTCTCCTTGATGGCCTCCAGGGTGCGGCGGTTCTCGTAGATGGCCGCCTCCATGTCCTGGAACGCCTTGCGCACGCCGGAGTTCTCCGGCAGCAGGTATTCACGAAGCGATCGGCTGATGGACGAGGAGATACCGCCGTAGAGGGAGGCTTCGATCAGCCGATAGAACTTGCCGCGATCCTTCTGATCACGCAGCTTCTTGGGCGTGATGCCGAACTCGAACATGAAGTTGTGATAGTCGGTCACCGTATTGAACTTGGCGACTTTCATCGCGCCGAGCTCGGCGGCGGCCCCCTTCAGATCGGTAAAGGCGCGCACCCGCCCCTTGCCGCCCTCGAGTTTTTCCAGCAGCAGATCCGTGGGTTGCAACTGCTCCGGCACGTCCACCAGGGCGAAGGGGGTGATGTTGACCTTGTTGTCCCGGTTCGCCACCTGCTCCAGGTGGACGCCGACCCAGATCCGCTGCTCGCGGCTGTTCATCACCTCCAGCAGGGAATAGCAGTGGCCGCGCTGCAGCTTGCCGTAGAGCCCCTTGTCACGGGACGCGCTGCTGGAGCCCGCCTCCGTGGTGTTGCGAAAATGGAGCAGAGACTGGTCGGGAATGAGGGCCGTGATAAAGGCCGCCATGGTGGTGGACTTGCCCGCGCCGTTGCCGCCGGAGAGCGTGGTGACCAGCTGGTCGAGATCGAAGGTGCGGGCGAAGAAGCCGTTCCAGTTGACCATGGTCAGGGATTTGAATTTGCCTCTCACGCCGCACTCTCCATCAAACCGGCAGACGCCATCGGTGCCAGAACATTAACGTTGCAGATCATCTTCCACCTCCAGCTCCAGTTGCTCTTCATCCAGATCTCCCTCGATGTCGTCAAACAGCGAGTCACTGCTCGGCATTTCGTCGTCGTGGAAGATGGCCTCCCCTTCCTGGATCATCCGCAGTTGCACCGCGCGGGGATCCTCGTCGGAGCGCACGTCGGCGGCGAAGCGGAACACGGATTCGTTGACCCTGAACTTGTCGCTGTTGCCAAGGGCGGTGATCATGCCGAGCCGCTTGAGCCGGCGCATGGAGGTGCGGATCTTCTCCAAGAGCTTCTTCTTGTCCAGATCGGTGCCGCCGGAGCGGCTGTTGACCATGCGCAGCAGCTGCTTCTCGTCGGCCAGACCCAGCACCTCTTCTTGCAGCTCGCCCATGGCGAACACCCCTTCCGAGGCGAGCCGGTCCGGGCTCAAATAGAGGTAACAGAGCACCTTGCCCACCAGCATGTCGAGCTCGGAGAGCACGGTAGTGCCGATGTCGGCGCTCGGGCGCGGGCGCAGGTAGAAGAAGCCTTCCGGCGCCTTGATGAGTTCGACCTGATAGCGGCCGTAGAAGATCTCAAGCTCGCCGTGATACTCCACCAGGGCCGAATGCTGTTCGAACTCGTCGGCACTGATGTGGCGCCCCGAGCGCAAGGCGGTGTCGATGCGCGGAAACAAGGGGTTGGCGATGGCCTCTGCGAGCCGCAGGGGCAAGGGGAACTCAGAATTGATCAATGACATAGGCCTGAACCTTGGATCCAGCTTGGTTAATGGGTTTCCATGCGGGTTGGCGGTGCAGCTCGCGCTCACCGCTGGCATGGCCGAGGCGCACGGCCTGGTCTATCAAGAGGCGCGCCACGTCGAAGTGGGCGTGGGCCGGGAAGTCGAGCAGGTATTCCCGCAACACGTCGGCCAAGTCCAGCTGCTGCCCCTGCTCGGGATAGCGAGCCAGATAGCGCTCGATGCGCTCCGCCAGCGCCTGATTGATGTCCACCATCTCCATGAACTCCATCTCGAGGGGCACCTCGCCGGTCACCTCCTCGTCGTGAATGGCGATGGTTTCATCCCGCAGCTCCAAGAGGCGCGGCTCTTCGGCCACCCTCAGCAAGAAGTTGTGCTGCTCGAAGTTGCGGATGGATTCGCGCAGCCGCTGGCTGAAGGCGCGATTCTTGTCCATGTCGATGGCGTTGCGGATGAACTTGTGGACGTGCCTGTCATAGCGGGACCAGAGCTCGATGCACTGCTGGCCCCAGGAGGTGATGACGTCGAGCCGCCCCTGCAGGGCATGGGTCAGCTCCTCGACGTGGAACAAATCGTCCCGCCCTTGCGCCGCTTCCTGGATGTTGAGCAGCCCCGCCTGCAGGCGGTGGCCGGCGGCGTCCAGGGTATCTTGCAGCTCGCGCAGGGTCTGGCCGGTCTCGCGCAGCAGCTTTTCGCAGCTGTGGATGGCGTCGATCCAGTTCTGGGTGAGCAGGGCCGCTATCTCGTTCTTGACCTGGTTCTGCTGCTCGTCCATGGCGCGCTGGGTGAGATCGATGCGCCCCAGGGTCTCCTCCAGGGAGAAGGAGAGGCGCGGCAACACCTCGGCGTCCCACTGCTCCCGGGTGTTGGTCTCAAGCGCCGCCTTGCGGGCGGTATCGAGCTCGGCCGCCAGGTGTTCGAGCAAAATGGAGAGCTTGATGGAGTCCACCTGGCGGCTCTCCAGGAAGAAGTCGACGATGCTCATGCCAAGGCGCGACAGGCGATAGAGGCTTTCGCCCGCCACCATGTCGGTGGTGAAGCGCGACAGCAACTGCTGGCGAATGAGATCGTTGATGGCGTTGTTGGCGCGACCGGAGAGGGTCTCGTCCATCTGGCCGAAGGCGTTGCTCACATAACCGAAGGCGTCGTGCAGCGCGGCTTCCGACAGATCCGATTCATCCTCGGAGAGTGTCTTGATCGCGATCAGAAAGGCCAGCCTGTCGGTGGGGAGGTTCAGGGACAACCCCTCCTGTCTGACCCATCCCACCGTCTCTGGCAGGGTACGGGATGTACTCATCATGACGTTATCATCTCGTTGTTATAACCGACGGGTCACTCGCCCGCCGTGGTGATATAGGCCGGGGTCGGTGGCACCCCGACGGCTCGATCCCGCATCACATTCACGCCGGTTCGTCTCAACCGGCTGGTTTCTGGGCCATCACATGGATGTAGCGCCCAAGGGACACAAAGGGTTCCTGACGGCAATAGTGCTGCTCCATGACCAGCAGATCCTCGAACTTTTCGACCTGATCCTGCTTGTGGCGCATGTAGTCGTGAATGACCCGCACCCCCGTCTTGCCGATGATCTTGAGGCCCCCCCGTCCTATCCAGTCGTAGACCTGTTCCGGCAACTGGGGGTTGGTGGGCGTAAGCGCGGTCTGGCGCTTCTTGTTCAGCCCCTGGCGCACATAGTCAAAATTGCCCACTACCAGGCTCTGGAACAAGAGGCCGTGACGGTTGTAAAAAAGCAGCGACAGTATGCCCCCTGCCTTGACGAAAGGGAACAGACCGAGCAGGGTCTGACGGGGCTCGACGAGCCACTCCAGCACCGCGTGACAGAGCACCAGATCGAAGGTGCCGATCACATGCTGCTTGAGATCCTGAATGGGGCAATGGATGAGACGAATTCTGTCTTCCAGTCCCTTTTCGGCGATCTGCTCCCGGGCCAGATCCAGCATTTCTGCCGACAGATCACACAGCTCCACCTGGTGGCCCATGGCCGCCAGCTTCTGGGCGAAATAGCCAAAGCCGCCGCCGGCATCCAGGATCCGCAGGGGTCGGTTGCCCAGGCGCGCCAGGCAGGCTTCGATGTCGCTCCACACCACGGCGGTGCGGATGCGCCCCTTGGTGGAGTCGTAAATGTTGCGGGCGAACTTGTCGGCGCGCCCGTCAAAACTCTGATCTTGCTTCAAGACAATGCTCATCTTCGGCCGCAGGATTGGGCCAGACCAAAAAGAGGGGTATTCTGTCACATCCGGAATTTGCTGAAAACTCAAGGACGACGCTGCTGTGTTTGAGCTCAACCTGTTTACTGCCAAGAAGTGGCTGGGCCAGCTGCTGATGCCGCTGCCCTTCTCCCTCTCCTTATTGTTGCTGGCGCTCGCGCTACTCTGGTTCACCCGCTTTCAGAAAACCGGCAAACTGCTGGCCACCTTCTCGTTGCTCCTCATTACCCTGATGGGGATGAGGCCCGTCAGCTATGAACTGGCGCGAAGCCTGGAGCAGACCTATCCGCCCTTCGAGGTGAGCCTGCATCCCCAGATCGACGCCATTGTGGTGCTCGGCAACGGCCATGTCAGCGATCCGGCAGTGCCTGAACGCGCCTGGCAGAACAACATCTCCCTGACCCGCACCCTGGAAGGGGTGCGCCTGGCCCAGGCCTACCCGCAAGCGGAGCTGGTCTTCTCGGGCTATGTGTCGGGGGATCCCCTCTCCAACGCCGAGGTCAATGCCCGCATGGCGGCGGGCCTCGGCATCCCCCGTTCCCGAATGACGTTGTTTGAAAACAACAAAGACACCCACGACGAGGCGGTCAGCATCAGCGCCCACCTCAAGGGCAAGCGGGTGGCGCTGGTGAGCTCGGCCACCCACCTGCCCCGGGCCATGGCGCTCTATCGCGGTCAGGGACTCGATGCGGTGCCGGCCCCCACCGACTATACCGCCAAGCAGAGTCAGGAGCCGCAACCCCTCTACAGCTACCTGCCCAAGGGGCGTTACCTGATGTATTCCGAGGCTGCCATTCACGAATGGATTGGGGTATGGTGGGCCCGTTTGCGGGGGCAGGTTAACGAATGAGCGATCGGTTCTTGCATTCCTGATTTGGATCAGGAAAGCGAAAAAAAATTACGTCATTTGCCGCCGGGTCAGCTATCTTGGGCTCGGTTCAATTCATATAATGTTGCGCAATCAAATGCCTAGGAGATTGAGAAGATGAGACAGCACCTGGTAATGGGTAACTGGAAACTGAACGGCACCAAAGCTTCTGTCGAAGCTCTGATCAAAGGACTGACCCCGGCTGCTGCCGCTCATCCTTCCGTGCAAGTCGCCGTCTGCCCGCCGGTTATCTTTTTGGGTCTGGTTGAACAGCTGACCGCTGGCAGCAAGATTGCTTACGGTGCCCAGAACGCCGACGTTCACGAGTCCGGCGCCTTCACCGGCGAGAACGCCCCCTCCATGCTCAAAGCCTTCGGTTGCACCTACTCCCTGGTCGGCCACAGCGAGCGTCGCACCCTGCACGCAGAGACCGACGACGTGGTGGCTGCCAAGTACGAAGCCATCCAGAAAGCTGGCCTGGTACCGGTTCTGTGCATCGGTGAGACCCTGGAGCAGTTCGAAGCCGGTGTGACCAAGAACGTGGTTGAGACCCAGCTCAAAGCCGTCATCGACCGTTGCGGCATCGCCTCCTTCGCCAACGCCGTCGTGGCTTACGAGCCGGTATGGGCCATCGGCACCGGCAAGACCGCTACCCCGGAAATCGCTCAGTCCGTGCATGCTCACATCCGTCAGTACCTGGCCGGTTTCGACGGCGCCGTGGCTGCCAAGGTACAGATCCTGTACGGTGGTTCCGTCACTGGCGCGACCGCTGCCGACCTGTTCGGTCAGCCGGACATCGACGGTGGCCTGGTGGGTGGTGCGTCCCTGAAAGTGGACGACTTCTCCCAGATCATCGCTGGCGCCGCCCAGTAAGTGACACAAGAGAGGGGCCTGGCCCCTCTCTTGATATCGCTTTCCTATGGGTCCCCTTCTTCCATAGGAAAGCCGATATAGTAAAAACGGCTGGCCGTATTATTCAGATATTGATATTCGACAACTCAGATCCAGAGGCACTCATGACCAAACAAATCAAACGTATTGGTGTTTTGACCAGTGGTGGTGACGCACCGGGTATGAACGCAGCCATTCGCGCCGTGGTACGCGCCGGTCTGCATCATGGCCTGGAAGTCTACGGCATCTATGATGGCTACCTTGGTCTGCATCAGGACAGGATCGTCAAGCTCGAGCGCCACAGCGTCTCCGACGTGGTCAACCGCGGCGGCACCTTCCTAGGCTCCGCCCGTTTCCCCGCCTTCAAAGACCCGAAAGTGCGTGCCGAGGCGATCGAGAACCTTAAAAAACACGGCATCGATGCCCTGGTGGTGATCGGTGGTGACGGCTCCTACATGGGTGCCAAGAAGCTGACCGAAGAGGGTTTCCCCTGTATCGGTCTGCCGGGCACCATCGACAACGACATCGCCGGTACCGACTTCACCATCGGCTTTGACACCGCGCTGAACGTGGTCGTCGACGCCATCGACCGTCTGCGTGACACCTGTAGCTCCCACCACCGCATCTCCGTGGTCGAGATCATGGGCCGCCACTGTGGCGATCTGGCCATGTCCGCCGCCGTTGCCGGTGGCGCCGAGTACGTGATCGTGCCGGAAGTCGCTTTTGACAAAGAGAAGCTGCTGCAACAGATCAAGGAAGGCGAAGCCAAAGGCAAGAAGCACGCCATCATCACCATCTGTGAGCACGTCACCGACGTCAATGCCCTGGCCAAGGACATCGAAGCCATGACAGGCCGCGAAACCCGCGCCACCATACTGGGTCACATACAGCGTGGCGGCTCGCCGACCGCCCGCGATCGCATCATGTCCAGCCGCATGGGTGCCTTTGCCGTCGAGCAGTTGCTGGCCGGTCAGGGTGGCCGTTGCGTCGGGATCCAGGGCAACGAGATGGTGCACCACGACATCATCGACTGCATCGAGAACCTCAAGCGCCCGTTCGATCAGGAGCTGTACGATCTCTCCACCACCCTGTTCTAAGCCATCGCGCTTCAGACAGGTTGTTGTGACAAAAACCCTCCATCGGAGGGTTTTTTTATGCCAGCATCAGTGCCCCGGCAAACACAGGCAACCGCCCTCCCCGACCTGTAACGAGCCAGCTTGCCCTGTTGTGCTTCTGCCTGATAGACGGCGATACAGGCGCTCTCTTTCGTGTCGCCGCGCTCTACTGAGGTTTCCCCCTCTCCAGCAGACTCTGCCCCCTCGCCCTGCCCCTACTCCTCTGACAGGAGCCCCCTGCCTGGGTGTCAGTCTCTGCGTACTTATCTCTGGGCATCTGTGAATGAAAGCCCACCTCTCCCACCATGACACCCACCCCAAAAGCGCGGCTCGGCGGGCGGGGCAGCGGGGCTTTTCCCTGCCGAATGTCTGCTGTTTTACCCTGTTTTCCCCTGTGAATTGAAATTATGTCGGGAGGTGATGGCGATAAAGCACCGTCACTACTGGGTTTACCCCATGGCGGGCAGATAAAAATGATGGGATAAGGGAAATGGCGCCACCAGCCAGCCAACCCATCATTGGCGACACTTTCAGGCGCACCACCCTGCCATTTCTCGCCACAAAAGTTGATAACCACCAAAATGGCCTCGTACAAACCCCATCAAAAAACGCAAAAAAAAAACCATAAGTGACTGTATATAAACAATATAGTGATAAATATCATATGCTAAAAATCCACCACCTCATGAATGGGTGATAAAACGCCCACAAAATTACAAAAACATAGCACTACGACACTAGTGACTTAATTTTGCCACATAAATACATTTTTCATTGTTATCCCCTGTCATTGTGGTATCTTGGTCTCATCATCAGTCAGCCAAGGGAGACAAAATAATGAAAGAGTTCGTTGTTACCGCCGTTTTTACCGTGTTTTTCACTCTGGTTGCCGTCTCTCTGCCCTCGCTGGCACAGCTCTAAGGCGGTTAATCGGTCAGGCAGCTGCTTGGCCTGCGTCTTGATAGCGCCACCAGGCCGCAAAAACACCCGCAAAGGTGGTTTTTTGAAGGCTTGCACAGGAACAGGATGTCAGTCCGGACTTATTGGCTATCTGTGAGCATTTAACGACCTGAACGTCATGATCGCCGTTCTTGCAAGGGGAGCCTCAGTGCTCCCCTTGCCGCATCTGTCTCTGCGGGATTTACTCTTGCCCCCCTGCCCGTCACAATGTCCGCTGGATTTGCCATGCAGGAATCACCATGACTCAGGATGCTCTGCGCCACTGGCGCCGTGACCTTCACCGTCTCCCTGAAGCCGCCTGGTGTGAATTTCGCACCAGCGCCCTCATCGCCCACCACCTCTGTGAACTCGGTTTTTCCGTCATGCTGGGGGACAAACTGCTGGCCAGCAACCTCATCATGGGACGGGAGATAGACGTCGCAGCCCAGAAGGAGCGTGCCCTGCGTCAGGGGGCCCACCCCGACTGGCTGGCCCGCATCGACGAGATCACCGGGGTGATGGGGGTCTGGGACAGCGGCCGCCCCGGCCCTACCCTGGGCTTTCGCTTCGACATCGATGCGGTAGAAGTGGAAGAGAGCAGGGAGCCGGCACACCAACCCTGCCAGGAGGGTTGGCACTCCGCCAACCCGGGCTGGATGCACGCCTGCGCCCACGACGGCCACACCGCCACCGGGCTGGTGCTGGCCGAGCGGATCAGCGCCCTGGCCGATGGTCTGAACGGCCGCATCAAGCTGTTCTTCCAGCCTGCCGAGGAGGGATGCCGCGGCGGCAAGGCGCTGGCGGCGGGCGGTCAGCTCGATGACGTGGATGCCCTGCTGGCGCTTCACATCGGCATTCACGCCAACAGCGGCGAACTAGTGATCAACCCCACCGAGTTTCTCTGTTCAACAAAATTTGACGTGGAATTTATGGGGCGCGCCGCTCACGCGGGGCTCGAGCCCAACGCCGGCAGCAATGCCCTGGCGGCGGCCTGCATGGCCACCACCGCCATGCTCGGCATTGCCCGCCACCGGGACGGCATGACCCGCATCAACATTGGCCAGCTCAATGGGGGCAGCGGTCGCAACGTGATCCCGGGTCACGCCCGACTGCAGGGAGAGACCCGTGGCGCGACCCCGGCTCTCAATGACTACATGTTCGGCCAGGTGCAGCAGATAGTGGAAGGGGCCGCCATGATGCAGGGGGCCAGCTACCTCATTCGCAAGCAGGGGGAAGCCATCGGCATAGAGAACAGCCCGGCCCTGCTCGAGGAGATAGTGCCGCTGGCCGAGGCGCTCAAGCTTGAGACCATCCACACCCGCCGCTTCGGCGCCAGCGAGGATGCCGGTTTTCTCATCGAGCGGGTGCAGCAACACGGCGGTGAGGCCGCCTACCTCATTCTGGGGGCCAATCTGGCGGCGCCTCACCACCATCCGGAGTTCGACTTCGACGAGGCCGTGCTGGCTCCCGGCGTCGCCCTGCTCGAGGCCTGGCTGCTCAGCCGCCTCGGCAGTTGAGAACGCCACCGATGAAAAAGGCAGCCCGAGGGCTGCCTTTCTTGTCTTTGCGAAGTCGTCTGGCGCCTAGCTCAGCGTCCCAGTACTATGTCAGAGAGGTGGGCGAAGTGATGGATCTCGTGGGTCGCCTCGCAGGGCCCCTGCTGGCGGGCGGGATTGTACCAGCAGGTCGCCAGCCCCTGGGCGGCGGCACCGGCGATGTCGGTCTTGGGGTTGTCCCCCACCATCAGCACCCGCGCCGGGCTCGGCTGCCCCATCAGATCCAGGGCGTGCTGGAAGATGGCGGCGGCCGGCTTGGTCACCTGCACCTCGTCGGAGATAACGAGGGGCTCAAACCACTCGTTCCAGCCCAGCTTGTCGAGACGACCGCGCTGTGGCAGGCTGAAACCATTGGTGATGATCCCCATCCTGACCCGGCTCTTCAGGGCCAGCAGGGTCTCCTCCACCCCCTCCAGCGGCACGCTCAGGGCGATGATCTGCTGCAGGAAGGTGTCATTCATCGCCATGGGCGCCACGTTCACCTGCTCGGCGAACATCGAAAAACGGGTCTGCTGCAGCCGGGTAGCATCGATCTCACCCGAATTGTACTGCTGCCACAGCCTGTGGTTCAGCTCGTGATAGGCCGCCATCCTGGGGGGCGTCGGCGTCACGCCATAGATCTGCAGGGTGCGCTCCAGTGCCTGGGCGACCGGGAAATCGAGCAGGGTCTCGTCCAGATCGAACAGCACCCAGTCATAGCTTGCTTGTTTCACGCTTGTCCTTATTGGTTGTACTTGGCGATTCATGTCGTTGCCTGGGTGCCAGGCTCGGCCATCCCGAGCGGGCTGGCGAGCAGGGTCAGCGACAGCCTGACACCAAACCCGGTCACTTCGCTGCCGACCACGCCGTTGCCCCCCTTGTTGCGAAAACCGCTCAAGTCGAGGTGCAACCAGGGTGTCTGCCCGGGCACGAAGCGGCTGAGGAAGCGGGCCGCATCGATGTGATCCGGCGAGGTACCCGGCGCGCACTGTAACAGATCGGCCCACTCGCTATCGAGGTTGTCATCGAAATCCTCGTCCAGCGGGAAGGGCCAGATCCGTTCACCGCTCTGCTGCCCCAGGCGTATCAGCTCGGGAAGCCAGTCGGGGCGATTGGTGAAGGCGCCGCTGTAGCGGCTGCCGAGCGCCCGCTTGCAGGCACCGGTCAGGGTTGCGTAGTCGATCAGCAGATCGGGCTCCCCTTGGGCCGCGAGCGCCAGGGCATCCGCCAGCACCATGCGCCCCTCGGCGTCCGTGTCCACCACCTCTATGGTGGTGCCATTGAGGGCGGTCACCACCTCCCCCGGTCGATAGGCTTTGGGGCCTATGTGGTTCTCGGCGATGGCGAGCCAGCAGTGTACCTCAACGGGCAACTTGGCCCGGCTGATGGCATGCAGGGTCCCGAGCGCCACCGCGCTGCCCCCCATGTCCAGGTGCATGCCATACATGCTGCCACTCACTTTCAGGTTATAGCCCCCGGAGTCGTGGCAGATCCCCTTGCCCACCAATGCGATGCGACGCACCGGATTGGCCGGGCAATAGCTGAGCCTGACGATGGCAGCCTGGTTGTCCTCCGAGCCCCTGGCCACCGCCAGGAAGGCGCCGGCACCGAGTTTGGCGAGGGCCGCCTCGTCGAACTCCTGCCACAGCCAACCCTCCTGTTGCGCCAGCTGCCGCGCGAAGGCACGGTAACTGCCGGCATTGAGTTCTGAGGCAGGCAGGACGGCCAGGTGACGGGCCAGCCCGTTGCCCTGCGCCTCGGCCTCGATGCGGGCCAGATCAAGGACGCAGGGGGGAGACAGGGTCAGACTCTGATAGCCGATGGGCGCCTCGTCAGCGCGCTTCTGGGTGGGCAGCGGCACATCGGCCGCCAGCAGGGTGGCGAGCACCAGCTCGGCCAGCAGCGCCCGGGGCGCCTCATCGAAGCCCTCCAGGTGCAGCGCCAGCTGCGCCACCTTGAGGCCCGCGAGGGGGGCTGTCCAGGTGCGGATCTGCTTGTAGAGCCGGTGATCCACAACGGGCGCCGAGTCCACGAAGAGCACCAGTTGCAGACCCTGACCATCCGCCAGCCGGTAAGGGGCCGGCAGACCCAGGGCTATCTGGGACGCCACCCCGGCGAAGGCCGGCTGCGCCAGCAGGGCATCGCGCCCGGTCTCGGCTACCAGCAGCAGTTTGACGGGAATGTTGCTCGCCATCACCTCATTCAGGGTGGTGGTCTGCATGGTTATCTTGGGAGGAAGGTAGTTGAAAGCGTGCATCACAGGGAGAGGCCTCATCCATGAACAGAAGCCAGAATGATACCGAACAAATGGGACAAAGGATCGCCACCACATAAATTAATGTGCTGGATCAGGGTGATACACGAGGGAGTCGAGATGGATATAAAAAGAGGAATAGATGACAAGTTGGTTGCGGGGGCCGGATTTGAACCGACGACCTTCGGGTTATGAGCCCGACGAGCTACCGAGCTGCTCCACCCCGCG
>NZ_JAPCIX010000025.1:0-47109 GCF_027707605.1 Aeromonas sp. QDB31
CGGAATTGGTAGACGCGCTAGCTTCAGGTGTTAGTGTCCCACGGATGTGAGGGTTCGAGTCCCTCTCTTCGCACCATTCATCATGCAAAAAGGCCCATCACGAAAGTGATGGGCCTTTTGTTTTTGCCCCTGTCATGGCTATGCTGTTGAAGATGCCATGCCACCACAGGGGTTTTCCCATGATCCTGGATACCGACATTCACAACTTCTATGAGCATCTGGTGCTCAAAGAGATAGAAAAACAGGGACTTAACCAGACACTGACCCCCTACCAGCTAGCCGATCTCTGTTGCCTGACCCTCAATCAACTCCCCTCTCACTACATACGCCACAACGTCGACATGATCTACTTCACCCCGGATGCCGAACGCACCGAGATGGAGCAGAAGGTCATCGCCTCCCTCCGCCAGGCCTACGACAAGATCCAGGCCGTCCCTTCCCGCTGAACGGCTCCTATAGCCAGCTTTGCTGCCAGAGCAGGGTGACGACCCCCGTCATGCCCGCGACCGGCAGCAGGATCAGCGCCGGCCTCAGCCTGGGTTCCAGCATGACCCAGGCGGCCAGCAAGAAGCCCAGACTCCACAGGCCGTATGCCTTGTCCTGACCCCAGCCCAACACCGCCAGCAAGGCTGCCAGCAAGAGACACCGCACTATCCAGATCATGATGATACTACCCACAGGATTAAACGATAACGATTATCGTTTGTGATTATGGGGAGTGCAATCGGACTTCTCTATGGGTTTTGGCTATTTGCCCTGCATCGACCTGATATTCAAAAAAAGCGCCGATGAGATCAACTAATGAGTAGATTTATCAAACATTAATGCATTTTTGCTAAATAAGTTGGGATTTTGCGCCCCGGGTTTGTGGTAGATTGCGGCCTCTTTTTGGGCCGGCCCCTCGGGATACGTGTATCCACAGGACGAGAGGGACCGACCTTGGCGAGCAAGAGTTTAGGAAGTATCTATGCAAAACCAACAAAACCACATCCGATTGCCTGGCATGGTGCAGGTGTTTGCCTGCCTGGCCATTTTCCTGGCCCTGGCCTTTTCGTTCACCAGCGTGCTCGATCTGCCGATCCAGCTGGCACTGTTCATCGCCTGGTTCATCATCATGGGGCTCGGCATCCGGCTAGGCCATGATTACAAGTCTCTGGAGCAGGCGGCCGTCGACGGCGTCGCCAAGGGGATGGGGGCAATATTGATACTGGTCTCCGTCGGTGCCCTGGTGGGCACCTGGATCGCCGGCGGCATAGTCCCCAGCATCATCTACTTCGGCCTCAAGGTGATACACCCCTCCATCTTCCTGCTGGCGACCCTGATCATCTGCTCCCTCACCTCGCTGGCTACCGGCACCTCCTGGGGCTCTGCCGCTACGGCGGGGATCGCCATGATGGGCATAGGCCACAGCCTGGGCGTCCCTGCCCCCCTGGTAGCCGGTGCCGTGCTCTCCGGCGTCTACTTCGGTGACAAGCTATCCCCCCTCTCCGACTCAGTGGTACTGGCCTCGACCATGTCCAACGTCGACGTGGTGGAGCACATCAAGGGGATGCTGCCCATCAGTCTGTTCTCCTACGTCATCACCGCCGCCCTGTTCACCGTGGTCGGCATGCAATACTCCGGCAACGTCAGCCTGGAGCAGGTCAACCTGGTGATGGAGGCCCTCGACAAGCAGTTCAACATCACCCCGCTGGCCATTGTGCCGGTGGTGCTGGTGCTGGGCCTGCTGGCGAACCGCAAACCCGCCTTCCCGGTGATCAGCTTCGGCGCCCTGCTCGGCCTTGTCTGGGCCATCGCCTTCCAGGACATGGATCCGGTCAAGGCGATGCACTCCGCTTATAGCCCGTTCGCCATCACCTCAGGCGTCGACTTCATCGACAACATCCTGGGTCGCGGCGGCATGGAGTCCATGCTGGGCTCGGTGGCCGTCATCATCTTCGGCTTGGGCTTTGGCGGCCTGCTGGAGAAGGTCGGCATACTGGCAGTGATCGCCAGCGCCTTCGAGAAGCGCATCAACAGCGTCGGCAGCCTGACCAGCCACACCATAGGCACCGCCTTCCTGGCCAACGTGTTCGGTTCCGCCATGTATGTATCCCTGATCCTGACCCCCAAGATCATGGCCAAGAACTACGACCGGCTGGGACTGGCGCGCAAGAACCTCTCCCGCAACGCCGAGTTCGGCGGCACCCTCACCTGCGGCATGGTGCCCTGGAGCGACAACGGCATCTTCATGGCCGGGGTTCTGGGGGTGGCCACACTCGACTACCTGCCCTACATGTGGCTCAGCTTCACCTGCATCATAGTGACCATCACCCTCGCCTATCTGGGCAAGGCGGTGAACCGGGTGCCGGTGATCGAGGCGGCCAGCTCCCGCTAACAGCAGGAAAAATACTGATAAAGGCGCCATCACGGCGCCTTTTGCTTGGGGGAAGTTCGGGGTTAAGCTGGCAGCCAACCTCGTCGCCCGTGGCAGGATGCCCAGATGAATTTTACCTTTCGCCAGATCCGTTACTTCGTGGCCGTGGCCGACAGCTTCTCGGTCAGCCGCGCCGCCGCCGAGCTGCACATCTCCCAGTCGGCAGTCACCAGCGCCATCCGCGAGCTGGAGACCGAGCTCGGCGCGGCCCTGTTCGAGCGCAACCCGCGTGGCGTCACCCTGACGGCCCAGGGCCACCAGTTTCTGCTCCATGCCAGGCGCATTCTCGGCGCCATGACCGAAGCCGGCCAGTCCCTCAAGGCGGTGGCCCAGCAGGATCAGGGGCAGCTCACCATAGGGGTGACGACGCTGGTGGCCGGCTACTACCTGTCGGAGGCCATAGGCCGCTTTCGCCGCGCCTTTCCGGCGGTACGCATCGAGGTGAAGGAAGACGAGCAGCCGTTTCTGGAGCATCAGATCGTCAACGGCGAGGTGGACGTGGGGATCCTGATGACCAACCGCACCATACGCCAGGAGGCGTTCGATACCGAACTGCTGACCCGATCACCCCTGCGGCTCTGGCTCGCCGCCAACCACCCCCTCTGCGCGGAATCGACCCTCTCCCTCAAGGCGTTAGGTGACGAGCCCATGATCTCGCTGACCGCCGATCAGCTGGATCAGATCATCGGGGCCGGCCTGCGCCGCTACGGCATCTCCCCCCGCACGGTGCTGCGCACCGCTTCGGTGGAAGCGGTGCGCAGCCTGGTGGCGAGCCAACTCGGGCTCGCCCTGCTGCCGGACTTTGCCTACCGCCCCTGGTCGCTGGAGCAGGAGCGGGTCGAGGCCCGCGCCATCAAGGAGCCCATCCCCGCCATCGACATCGGCCTGGTGTGGCGGCGCGGCTCGCGGCTCGACTGGACCGCCCGCGAGTTCATTGACATAGCGCGGGATCAGAGCCGGCTGCGGGCCCGCCAGCCGGTCTCCCGCTAGCCAGCGCCCTCAGGGTGATCACCGAGCCATCATCAAAAAAAGATTCATCTGCACTCGATATAGATTTGGCAGATACCTCTGGCGTCAAAAATTGAAATTCTCATTCCCACTACCTTCTCCTACGCTCATGACTGGTTAACAGGATGTTAAGCGCCATTGCGGTATCGCATGGCTCCAGTTCATGCAAGGAGAGCAAGATGAAACTGACCCCCCTGACCCTGGCCCTGATCCCTGCCCTGCTGGCAGGCCAGATCCAGGCCGCCCCGACCGAACTCGGCAAGGGTGAAGGCCAGCTCAACATCGTGGCCTGGGCCGGCTACGTGGAGCGCGGCGAGACCGACAAGAACTACGACTGGGTAACCGGCTTCGAGAAGGAGACCGGCTGCAAGGTCAGCGTCAAGACGGCCGCCACCTCGGACGAGATGGTGGCCCTGATGAACGAAGGGGGCTTCGATCTGGTGACCGCCTCCGGCGACGCCAGCCTGCGCCTCATCGCGGGGGGCAAGGTGCAGGCACTCAACCTGGCGCTCATCCCGAGCTACAGCAAGATAGACCCCCGCCTGCAGAATGCTCCCTGGCACACGGTAGATGGCAAGCACTATGGCGTGCCCTACCAGTGGGGCGGCAACATATTGATGTACAACACCAAGGTGTTCCCCAAGGCGCCCGACTCCTGGAGTGTAGTGTTCGAGGAGCAGACCCTGCCGGACGGCAAATCCAACAAGGGGCGGGTGCAAGCGTTCGATGGCCCCATCCACATCGCAGACGCCGCCCTCTATCTGATGACCCACCAGCCGGCGCTCGGCATCAAGGATCCTTACGAGCTGAACGAGGAGCAGTACAAGGCCTCCCTCGATCTGCTGCGCAAGCAGCGCCAGCTGGTGGGGCGCTACTGGCACGACGCCTTCGTCCAGATAGACGATTTCAAGAACGAGGGGGTGGTGGCCTCCGGCTCCTGGCCGTTCCAGGCCAATACCCTGATCGCCGACAAGCAGCCCATCGCCACGACTGTGCCCAAGGAGGGCGTCACCGGCTGGGCCGACACCAGCATGGTGCACAACGAGGCCAAGAACCTCACCTGTGCCTATAAGTGGCTGGAGCACTCCCTGAACAACAAGTTGCAGGGGGATCTCGCCTCCTGGTTCGGCTCGGTGCCCGTGGTGCCGGCCGCCTGCGAGGGCAACGCCCTGCTCGGGAAAGAGGGCTGCAAGACCAACGGCATCGACAACTTCGATCGGGTTCACTTCTGGCGTACCCCCGTCTCCCAGTGCAAGAGCCAGGGAACCTGTGTGCCCTACTATCGCTGGGTCTCGGACTATATCGCCATCCTGGGTGGTCGCTGAGCCTGCTTGAATCAAGGCCAATATTGGGCCGGACAGGAGTTCGGCCCGCACCTCTAGTGACAAGGACGTACCATGACAGCCGTACAATTTGACCGGGTCAGCCGCCACTATGGCGAGGTGAAGGCGGTCGACGACATCTCCTTCCAGATCCCGGCCGGCGAGTTTTTCACCCTGCTGGGGCCGAGCGGTTCCGGCAAGACCACCTGCCTGCGGATGATCGCGGGCTTCGAATACCCGAGCGAGGGGGAGATCCGGCTGTTCGGCGAACCCTGCTCCACCGTGCCCCCCTACGAGCGCAACCTCAATACCGTATTTCAGGACTACGCCCTGTTTCCCAACATGGATGTGCGCGACAACATCGGTTACGGCCTGATGCTCAAGGGCGTCGCCAAGGGCGAGCGTTACCACAAGGTGGACGAGATGCTGGAGCTGGTGCGCCTGCCCGGCGTCGGCAACCGCAAGCCCGGCCAGCTATCCGGCGGCCAGCGCCAGCGCATCGCCATCGCCCGGGCACTGATCAACCAGCCGCGCATCCTGCTGCTGGACGAACCGCTCGGGGCGCTCGACCTCAAGCTGCGCGAGCAGATGCAGCTCGAACTGAAAGCCTTGCAGCGCCAGCTCGGCATCACCTTCATCTTCGTCACCCACGACCAGCAGGAGGCGCTCTCCATGAGCGACCGCATCTGCATCTTCAATCAGGGCAAGATCGAGCAGATAGCCGCGCCGGATACCATCTACGACGCCCCCGCCACCCCTTTCGTCGCCCGCTTCGTCGGCACCGTCAACCTGTTCGAGGGGGAACAGGCCCGCCGTCTGTGCGGCGATGCGCGCCAGATGATGGTGCGCCCGGAGCGGATCCGGCTTGCCGAGGCCGGTACACCGGGCTGGTCTGGTGAGGTGCGCGAGGTGGAGTACCTCGGCCCCTTCGTGCGCTACCGGGTCGATCTCGGCGAGCAGCTCGAGCTCATCGTCAACCACCCCAACGAGGGCCAGGCCCGCCTGCCCCGTGGCGCCCGGGTCAGCCTCAGCTGGCCGGAGCAGGCGATCCATCGCCTGCACTCCGCCCACCAGGGAGCTCAACCATGAGTGCCCCCCACAGTGCGAGCCTTGCCATGAGCCAACCCACTGCCCCCCTCTCCTATCGGCCGCTGCGGCGCCTCTCTACCCTGCTCTACGGCCGTCCCGGCCTGCTGCTGGCCATCCTGCTGGGGCCGCCCCTGCTGTGGCTCGGCATCATCTATGTCGGTTCCCTGCTGATGCTGCTCTCCAACGCCTTCTTCGGGCTGGACGAGTTCAGCGGCCAGATCCGCCATGAACTGGGCCTGCAGAACTTCGTCGCCCTGCTGCGACCGGAAAACCTGGACGTCATCGGTCGTACCGTCTGCATGTCGCTGCTGGTGACCCTGGCCTGCGCCCTGCTCGGTTTTCCGATCGCCTACTACATGGCGCGCTACACCAGTGGCAAGACCCGGGCCCTGTTCTATGTGGGCATCATGCTGCCGCTCTGGTCCAGCTATCTGGTACGGGTCTATGCCTGGAAGCTGATCCTGGCCAAAGAGGGGGTGGTGAGCTGGCTGGCGGATACTCTGGGGCTGGATTGGCTGCTGGATGGCATCCTCTCCCTGCCGGTGATAGGCGGCCCCTCGCTGTCGTTCTCGCGGCTCGGCACCTTCATCGTCTTCGTCTACGTCTGGCTACCCTTCATGATCCTGCCGATCCAGGCGGCGGTGGAGCGGATCCCGCGCTCTTTGCTTGAGGCGAGCGGCGATCTCGGCGCCACCCCGGCCCAGACCTTTCGCACCCTGATCCTGCCGCTGGCCCTGCCAGGCGTGGTGGCGGGCTCCATCTTCACCTTCTCCCTGACGCTGGGTGACTACATCATCCCCGGCATCATCGGCAACTCCACCATGTACATAGGTCAGGTGGTCTACATGCAGCAGGGCACGGCGGGCAACCTGCCCTTCGCCGCCGCCTTCTCGCTGGTGCCCATCCTCATCATCGCCATCTACCTCACCATCGCGAAACGCTTGGGGGCCTTCGATGCGCTCTAATACCTCCATGAAACGGGACCACGGCAGCCAACCCTCCGGCCTGCTCAGGTACGCGGCCATCGGCGGCCTCCTGTTCCTGCACTTTCCGATCCTGTTCATCTTCCTCTACGCCTTCACCAGCGAGAGCAAGAGCTACCAGTTCCCGCCGCCCGGGCTCACCCTCAAGTGGTTCGAGGTGACCCTCAACCGCCCCGATGTGTGGCGCGCCATCCAGCTGTCGCTGGAGGTAGCGGGGCTGGCGACGCTGGCTGCCATGGTACTCGGCACCCTGGCGGCGGGGGCCATCGCCCGCAGCCGCTTCTTCGGCCAGGAGGTGGTATCGCTCTTGCTGGTGCTGCCCATCGCCCTGCCCGGTATCGTCACCGGCATCGCGCTGCGCTCCGCCTATGGGGTGATGGAGATCCCCTTCAGCTTCTGGACTATCGTCATCGGTCACGCCACCTTCTGCGTGGTGGTGGTCTACAACAATGCGCTGGCGCGCTTTCGCCGCACCAACCAGAACCTCATCGAGGCGTCGATGGATCTCGGTGCCGACGGCTTCCAGACCCTGCGTTACGTGATCCTGCCCAACCTCGCCACCGCGCTGCTGGCTGGGGGCATGCTGGCCTTTGCGCTGAGCTTTGACGAGGTGATCGTCACCACCTTCACCGCCGGCCAGCAAACCACACTGCCGATCTGGATGTATCAGGAGCTGATCCGGCCACGGGACAGGCCGGTCACCAACGTGGTGGCGCTCATCATAGTGGCCTTCACCACCATTCCCATTCTGCTTGCCTACTACCTCACCCGCGACGGCCAGGACGTCGCCGGCAGTGGCAAATAACGACTCAACGCGTGCGCAAGGATGCAACCATGAAACTCTCTACCCAACTCTTGATCGACGGTCAGTTCGTCACCGGTGACGGCCAGGCCGAGCCCATCCTCAACCCGGCCACCGGGGAGCTTCTCGCCTCGGTGCCAGAAGCTTCATTCGAGCAGGTGAACCGGGCGGTGAACGGTGCCCAGCGCGCCTTCGCCCAGTGGAGCCGCACCACCCCGGCAAGCCGCAGCACCCTGCTGCTGCGCTTGGCCGATGCCATCGAGCGCCACGCCGAGGAGTTTGCAGCCCTCGAATCCCTCAACTGCGGCAAACCCTATCTGGCTGTGCTCAATGACGAGCTGCCTGCGGTGGTGGACTGTTTCCGCTTCTTCGCCGGCGCCGCCCGCTGCCTGCAGGGGCCGCTGGCGGGGGAGTACATCGAGGGGCACACCAGCATGATCCGCCGCGACCCCATCGGGGTGGTGGGCAGCATTGCCCCCTGGAACTATCCGCTGATGATGGCGGCCTGGAAGATGGCCCCCGTGCTCGCCGCCGGCAATACGGTGGTGCTCAAGCCCTCCGAGCAGACCCCACTCACCGCCCTGCGCCTGGCGGAGCTCGCCAGCGAGCTCTTCCCGCGCGGTGTCATCAACATCGTCTGCGGCCGGGGCGAGAGCGTGGGGGCGCCGCTGGTGGAGCACCCGCTGGTGCGCATGGTGTCGCTCACCGGTGACATCGCCACCGGCCAGAAGATCCTGCAGAGCGCCGCCCGCACCATGAAGCGCACCCACCTGGAGCTGGGGGGCAAGGCGCCGGTCATCATCTTCGACGATGCGGATCTGGAGGCCGTAGTGGCGGGCATTCGCACCTTCGGCTTCTACAACGCCGGCCAGGATTGCACCGCCGCCTGCCGCATCTACGCTCAGGGCAAGATCTACGACAAGTTCGTCGCCGCCATGACCGAGGCGGTGGCCTCCATCAAGGTAGGCGGTCCACGCGAGGAGGGGGTGGAGATGGGGCCGCTCATCTCTGACCGGCAGCGCAACCGGGTGGCCAGCTTCGTGGAGCGGGCCCAGAGCAGCGGCCACGTGGAGGTGACGGCGGGGGGCAAGATCCGCCCCGGCAACGGCTTCTTCTTCGAGCCGACCCTGATCGCCCATGCCCGCCAGGAGGATGAAATCGTGCGCCGGGAGGTGTTCGGCCCGGTGGTGTCGGTGACCCGCTTCAGCGACGCCGAGCAGGTGGTGCAGTGGGCCAACGACTCGGACTACGGCCTCGCCAGCTCGGTCTGGACCCGGGATCTCGGCCTTGCCAGCAAGGTGGCCAGCCACTTGCAGTACGGCTGCACCTGGATTAACACTCACTTCATGCTCACCTCCGAGATGCCCCACGGCGGCATGAAGATGTCCGGCTACGGCAAGGATCTCTCCCTCTACGCGCTGGAAGACTACACGGTGCCGCGCCACATCATGGTCAAGCTCTGAACATGATTCAGGCTGGCTTCGGGGCCAGCCTGAATGTGCAAACCACTACCCATATCCCCTGCCAGATACTTCCCCCCTATGACAGCCGCCACAACCAGTGGTGATCCAGAATAAGCAGACCAAACAGCAACATCAGGTGATAGATGGAGAAGCGGAAGGTGCGCATCGCCTGACCGGGGCGATCCGAATACTTCAGCAACCAGCCATGCCAGCAGAACCCGAGGTTCAGCGCCAGACTGCCGATCAGATAAAGCAGCCCGGACATGCCGATCAGGTAGGGCAGCAGGCAGACCAGGGTCAGGATCATCAGATAGAGCAGGATTGCCGTCTTGGTGAATGCGATGCCGTGGGTGACGGGCAGCATGGGAATGTTCGCGCCGGCATAATCATCACGTCTGTGGATGGCCAGGGACCAGAAGTGGGGCGGCGTCCAGGTGAAGATGATCATCACCAGCAGCCAGGGCTCGGCCGAGAGCCCTCCCGTGATGCTGGTCCAGCCCAGCAGCGGTGGCATGGCCCCTGCCAACCCGCCGATGACGATGTTCTGTGGTGTGGCCCGCTTGAGCAGCAGGGTATAGACGACCGCATAGCCAAACAGGCTGGCCAGGGTCAGCCAGGCGGTCAGAGGATTCACGCCCCAATAGAGCAGGACGAAGCCCGTCAACGCCAGCCAGAGCGCAAACACCATCGCAGACTTAGGCCCGATCCGCCCCATGGCGACCGGTCGCCAGCGCGTTCTGCGCATCTGGGCATCGATGCCGTGATCCAGAGAGTGATTCATGGCCGCGGCCCCCGCAGCCAGCAGCCCTATCCCCGTCAGTCCCAGCACCATCTCGTCCAGTGAGGCCTGGGTCGGCTCGGCCAGCAGCATGCCGACCCAGGCGGTCAGCAGCAGCAAGGCCACCACCTTGGGCTTGGTCAGTTGGTAGTAGTCCCGCAACAGCCGGGTGTCGATGAAGCGGGCCAATGACTTGCTGTTCATGTCTGACTCCTGATCGCCTCAGGCGACAGCGAAGGGGAAAGCCGGGGGCGGGAGAGCCGCCCACGGGCCAGTACACAACACACCAGCAGGTGCGCCGCCACCAGGTTGTGCGCGAGGGCATTGGCCAACGGCAGGGCCAGGTGGACATTCGCCAGCCCCAAGGCAATTTGCACCAGCAGCAGGGCCAGCAAGCCCCCCCCCAGGAAGCGCAACGGGGCCCCCTGACGGATCAGAGCGAGGGCAAAGCCCCCCACCAGCAGGGCGGTGGCAAGGGCTCCCAGACGATGGGCGATATGGATGGTCTGGCGCGCCTCCTTGCTCAGCACCCCGAACTCATAGCTAGCGTGGCCGAACGGCAGATGAAATGCCTCCTCCCAGTTCAGCTGCGCCTGCCAGCTCCCCTGACAGAGAGGCAGCTCGACGCAGGCCATGGCCGCATAGTTCGCCGACGTCCAGCCCCCCAGCGCTATCTGAAGCAGCAGCACACCGCAGGCCGCATTGCCCAGCCAGGGCAAGCCCTCACCGTGGCAGACGGGCGCGTTCGCGGGGGAGCGCACAAGCTCGGTCCGATAGAGCCAGAGCAGGGTCAGGATGGCGAACCCACCCAGCAGATGGGTGGTCACCACCAGAGGATGCAGCGCCAGCGTCACCGTCCACATACCAAGGGCTGCCTGGCCAACCACCAGCACCAGCAAGGCCCCCGAGAGGTGGCGCAGACGACCGCCAGCGCGCCAGCTCAGCATGAACAGCAACGCAATCACACCACCCAGCACACCGGCGAAGTAGCGATGAACCATCTCGCTGCGCGCCTTGTGAGGCTCCAGCGGTGTATCCGGATAGAGCTGGGCCGCCCGCTCCATATGCACGGATTGGGGGACGGCCAGGGAGCCGTAACAACCGGGCCAATCGGGGCAGGCCAACCCGGCATCCGTCAGCCGGGTATAGGCACCGAGCACGATGACCAACACCGCCAGCACAATGGCGATCGATGCCAGCCTCTTCTGTATTTTCATACGCCCCCCCGCTGAAGCTTGTACCCGGATGATGGCAACAGGACACACGACACAGGCCTCAGGTGCGCGTTCATTGCACACCTCGCTGATACTTGAGCAGTTGCTGCAGATCCGACAGCACTGCCTTGCCAAGCAGCGGCCACGCCGCCGTGCTGGCCGGCACCTCGTAACGCAGAATGGCCAGCCCTTGCGAGTCCACCAGCATCATATCGCCCGCCCGCACGGCTCCGTTCGCCCCGCGCGGCGGCGCATCGGTCAGTTGCACCAGTTCCAGCTTGTCCAGATTGCGGCCAAGGGCGCTTTGGATCCGCGACATCAACTCTGGCACCTGCTGGCATTGCGCCTCACAACGCCTGGCAGCCAGATAGACCAGCCGCCATTTGCTCTGATGGGACGGGAGCGGCTGCAACAGATAGACCTCCCGATCCAACCAGGCCCCCTTGTTGCGAGTACCGGGTTCATACCAGCCCTGCCTCAGGGTCAGCGCAGCCAATACCACAGGCAGCAGTATCACCAGCCAAAAAAGGACAGGTACCTTCCATCTTGACCATGAGTTCATGGGGACAACCTCCTTGTCAGCACCAGACCGCCCACCAGCATCACCAGTGCCAGCCCAAGCCATTGCACTGCATACGCCCTGTGCTTCTCGGGCGGCATGACATTCGGCTGGTAGTGATGGAGGAAGGGAGTCTGCCTTTGATAAAACACGGCGTCAGCAAGGGGCGAGCCGATGATCTCGCTCAGAGCATTCACCCTGATGGACTGCAGCCGGTTAGGATAGGGGCCGGACTCTATGTTCTGACCCAGCAAGACGCCACCGGGGGCTGTGCGCAACAGACCGTCGAGCTCCAGAGTTGCCGGGATGACGGGCCTTGGCAGCTGCTGCCGGCTGGCGGGTGCAGGCACCCAGCCCAGGTTGACCAGCAACAAGGGACGGGCATCACCGGCGCGTACCGGTATGATGACGTCATAGCCGATCTCGCCCGCCACCGCCTGGTTGTCCAGCAACCAGACATGAGGGGACACCCATTCGACCTCCCCTCCCAGTGACAGGCCGTCCAGTGACTCGAGGTTGCGCCAGTCGATCCGGGCAAGCGTCAGTGGCGCCACCTGCTGCGCCACTGCCATCCGCCCCAGCCAGGCCTCTTTCTCCATCCCCCGCTGCCACTGCCAAAGCGACAGCTTGCACAAACCCGCCGTCACAACCAGAGTGAACATCAGTACGATCCAGCGCCTGTGATGCCATGGTCGCTGCTTATCCCATGTAGCCATGTCACGCATATAACGGAGGGCTCCAACATGTTGATCAAGATAGTGCTGGTACTGATGCTGCTGCTCATCATTGGGCAGCTGTTTCATGCCCTCTGGCTGATGATGACCACGGGTCATCCCCAGAAGATGTCCGCCCCGCTGGGGCGTCGGGTGTTCTTTTCCCTGCTGGTGGTCGTCATCCTGCTGCTCTCCCTGATGATGGGCTGGCTGGAGCCCAACCCGCGCCCTTACTGATCCCGATCTCAGAGCAGGTAGACGAACACGAAGAGGCAGAGCCATACCACGTCGACGAAGTGCCAGTACCAGGCCGCGGCCTGGAAGGCGAAGTGGCGCTCGGCGGTGAAGTGATCCTTCAGCACTATCCGCAACCATATGATCAGCAGGAACACAGTCCCCAGGGTGACATGCAAGCCATGGAATCCGGTCAGGATGAAGAAGGTATTGCCGTAGATGCCGGAGTCCAGTCGCAGCCCCAGATCCCGGTACGCATGCAGGTATTCATAGCCTTGCAGCCAGAGGAACGCCAACCCGAGCAGCACGGTCACAAGCAGCATCCCCTTGAGACGACTGCGTTTTCCATTCTCCAGCCCGGTATGAGCAAACAGCAGGGTGACGGAGGAGCCGAGCAGGATCAGGGTATTGATGAGGGGGATTCCGTGCCAGGGCATGGCCTGGGTCGTGGTTCCTCCCGGGGTCTTGACCATGGGCCAGTGCGCCGAGAAATCCGGCCACAGCAACTGGGCCGTCATCGCCTTGTTGCCCGTGCCGTCCAGCCAGGGCATGGCAAGCTGGCGGGCATAGAACAGCACTCCGAAGAAGGCAAGGAAGAACATCACCTCGGAGAAGATGAACCAGACCATGCCTTGCCGGAAGGATCTGTCCATCTGGGCGCTGTAGAGCCCGGTCATAGACTCCTGGATGATGTGACGAAACCAGCCAAACAGCATGAAAATCAGCAAGGCAACGCCAGCCATCATCAAGTACCGGCCGACCCCGGCCTGCTTGCTCGCCACCTCATTGACCAGATGCCCCGCCCCGAAAGCCAGGAAAAACAGGGCCACCGCCCCTATGATGGGCCAGCGGCTCTGGTCAGGGACGTAATACGTCTGGTTCACTTTGGCCATGATTATTTCCTCTGCGCCAGCGTCGGGGCTGGGGTGGACTGAGTGATCTCATAGAGTGAGTAGGAGAGCGTGATGGTGTTGATGTTGTCGGGCAAATCGGGGTCGACATAAAACTTGAGCGGCATCAGCTTGCTCTCTCCCGCCTGCAACTCCTGACGGTTGAAGCAAAAGCACTCCACTTTCTTCAAATAGGCGGCGGCAGGACCGGGCGAGACTGACGGTACCGCCTGACCAATCATGGTGCGATCGGTGGGATTGAACACCCGATAATTGACCAGCTTCATTTCACCAGGCCGCACCGACAACCGCGCCGTTTCGCCGCTGAACTGCCACGGCATCCGGGTGTCCGCATGGGCAAGAAACTCGATCTGGATGGTCCGTTTGCTGTCGATCACCGCCCGCTCTGTCGTGGCCGGCTGTACTGCAGTCTTGCCGTTGAGACCGGTGATCCTGCAGAAGACGTCATACAGCGGCACCAGTGCAAAGGCGAACCCGAACATGACAAGCACCACCAGGGCCAGCTTTCTGAGCAGGGGACCGTGATTGACCTGAACCATATGACCTCCTTACCGCACCTCTGGTGGGGTCTTGAAGCTGTGGTAGGGAGGGGGGGATGAGAGCGTCCACTCCAGCCCCTCCGCCCCTTCCCACACCTGATTGCTCGCCTGCTGCCCGCCCCTGATGCACTTGATCACCCCCCAGACGAACAACAACTGCGACAACCCGAAGGCGAAGCCGCCGAGACTGATCAGCATGTTGAAGTCGGCAAACTGCAGCGCGTAATCCGGAATGCGACGGGGCATGCCCGCCAGACCGACGAAATGCATGGGGAAGAAGAGCACATTGACCGAAATGAGCGAGCACCAGAAATGCCATTGGCCGAGTCGCTCGTCATACATGTGCCCCGTCCATTTGGGCAGCCAGTAATAGGCGGCGGCCAGGATCGAGAAGACGGCGCCGGTGACCAGCACATAATGAAAATGGGCCACGACAAAATAGGTATCGTGATATTGGAAATCGGCCGGGATCATGGCCAGCATCAACCCCGAGAAGCCACCTATGGTGAACAGGGTGATGAAGGCGATGGCAAACAGCATGGGGGTCTCGAACGTCAGTGACCCCCGCCACATGGTGGCCACCCAGTTGAATACCTTCACCCCGGTCGGCACCGCGATCAGCATGGTGGCGTACATGAAGAACAGTTCGGCGACAACCGGCAGCCCAGTCGTAAACATGTGGTGAGCCCAGACCATGAAGGAGAGCAAGGCGATGCTGCTGGTGGCATAGACCATGGAGCGATAACCAAACAGTTTCTTGCGAGAGAAGGTGGGAATGATGTTGGAGACGATGCCAAAGGCCGGCAGTATCATGATGTACACCTCAGGGTGGCCAAAGAACCAGAAGATGTGCTGGAACATCACAGGATCCCCTCCCCCGGCCGCGTCGAAGAAGCTGGTCCCGAAATACTTGTCCGTCAGCACCATGGTCACCGCCGCAGCCAGAACCGGCATGACAGCAATGAGCAGGAAGGCCGTGATAAGCCAGGTCCAGACAAACAGCGGCATCTTCATCCAGCCCATGCCCGGCGCCCGCAGGTTGAAGATGGTAACGATGACGTTGATGGCTCCCATGATGGAGGAGATGCCCATGATGTGGATGGCGAAGACGAATAGCGCCGTGCTGTTGCCGCTGTATTTGGTGGACAGGGGGGCATAGAAGGTCCAGCCCGAGCTGGGGCCACCACCCTCCATGAACAGGCTCGACAGCAGGATCAGAAACGCAAACGGCAGGATCCAGAAGCTCCAGTTGTTCATCCGGGGCAATGCCATGTCCGGGGCCCCGATCATGATGGGGATCAGCCAGTTGGCGAGACCGGTGAAGGCGGGCATCACGGCGCCAAAGACCATGATGAGGCCATGTACCGTGGTCATCTGGTTGAAGAACAGGGGCTCGACCAGTTGCAGACCGGGCTGGAACAGCTCGGCCCGAATGACCATGGCCATGGCGCCACCGGTGAAGAACATGGTCAGGGCGAACAACAGATAGAGAGTGCCGATATCTTTGTGATTAGTGGTGTATAACCAGCGTTTCAGGCCCGATGCAGGTTGGTGGGCGTGCTCGCTGTGCAGGGTATCCGTGATTCCATCACTCATGCTGGCGCCTCACTTGTCCTTGTTTGGTTCGACTGGGTTCAGAAGGGACTGCACCTCTGCAGCCTGAATGACATCACCGGTCTTGTTGTCCCAGGCATTGCGCTCGTATGTCACGACGGCGGCGAGTTCCTGCGCCGTCAGCTGCTTGCCGAAGGGCTGCATCGCAGTCCCGCTCTTGCCATGCAGGACTATGTCCAGGTGCTGGGCCCTGTGTTCTGGCAGCGTCGCCACCTTGCTGCCCTTGAGGGCCGGGA
Organism: Aeromonas sp. QDB31; assembly: GCF_027707605.1. NCBI lineage: Bacteria > Pseudomonadati > Pseudomonadota > Gammaproteobacteria > Aeromonadales > Aeromonadaceae > Aeromonas > Aeromonas sp. QDB31. The sequence goes on from NZ_JAPCIX010000025.1 coordinate 15,882, forward strand.
AGATACCAGGCAAGCCCGTACCCGCGGGCTGATGGCAGGCGGCGCAATGCCCCAGGAACACTTTCTCACCCAGCTCCATGGCCTGCGGTAGCGTCATGGTCTGGCTGGCCAGGTCTTGCTGCTGGGCCTTGGCAGCGGCCTGGTCTGCCGCTGTCTTTGCGATCCAGCCATCGAACTCCCCGGCCGGCTTGGCCACCACCACTATGGGCATGAAGCCGTGGTCTTTGCCGCACAGCTCGGCACACTGCCCCCGGTAGGTGCCAGCCTTGTCGATGCGGGTCCAGGATTCGTTGATGTAACCGGGATTGGCATCTTTCTTCACGGCGAAGGCGGGCACCCACCAGGAATGAATTACATCGTCCGAGGTCATCAGGAATCGGATCTTCTTGCCGACGGGCAACACCAGAGGCTGATCCACTTCCAGCAGATAGGTACCGCTCTTGGGTTCATCGCCCGAGATCTGCTTCTTGCTGGTCGCCAGCAAGGAGTAAAACTCCACCGGATACTCGAGGTATTTGTAATGCCATTTCCATTGCGAACCCGTGATAAGCACGGTGAGATCGGCTTTGGAGGTATCCTCCATTTTCAGCAGTGTCGAGGTCGCCGGTGCCGCCATGGCGACCAGGATCAGCACCGGGATGGCCGTCCATAGCAGCTCGATGCGGGTGCTCTCGTGGAATTGGGCGGCCTTGGCGCCGCGAGACTTTCTGTGGTGGACGATGGACCAGAGCATGGCCCCGAAGACGATAAGTCCAATGGCACAGCAGATATAGAAGATCGTCATATGCAGGTCATACACCTGCTGGCTGATGGCGGTCGCCCCGCGTGTCATGTTGAATGTGATGTCGTTGGCGGAAACACTGCTGCTGGCGAGCCACACCATCCATGCGCCATGGTTGATTGCATTTTTTCCCACATTGCACTCCCTGTGCACGTTAGAAAAGATGGCAGACATTGACAACTTAAAAGCTAACCATCTGAAAATAATGCATTTATTAAACATTCAGTCACATTCAAGTATTAGTCCATATTCTGAAAAAACCAAAGTGGTGCCGGCCGATGAGGGACTCGTCAGAGCAGTTGGCGTCCTATCCAGGGTAGAAGGAGGGGATGCTGGCGGCGGCCATTGCCCCATGGCATCGCCCTGAATGGCGCAATCACAGGAGATATCCGATAGCGAACGGCCAGGGCCGCTCGACAAAAGAGAAGGGGCCACACAGGCCCCTTGTTCTAATCGCGACCGCAGGTGTCATCTCGCACCGCCGCGGCCATGTCGTCCGTCATCAGGTCATGGGTGCCGGTTTGTCCAATAGCCGGGCCAGCAGGCTGCGCAGCATCTTGATAAGTGCAGGTTTGCCGGCAACCCCCAACGTCTTTGCCAACTCATTCCAGTCCACATACTGCCAGATGGGGGCGATCAGCAACCGACGCTCGTCGGGAAGCAGTTCATCCAGCACAGTCAACCGACTGGTCAGCCAGCGTTGCAAGCTGGCTTGGCACAGCTCGAACGGCTTGTGATGATGGGCAAAGCAATCGAGCTCCTGATACTCGAACTCATCCAGTTCGGGCACCTCTACGGCCACGTCACCTCTCAGACATAACCAGACCAGTTCGGGCTCCAGCCCCTTGAGCTCTCCTGCCAGCAGGGTGGGCAACTGGCTCACGAAGCGCTGTCGCCATTGAGCCAGCTCCGAATCGAGTTCCGCTTTAAGTGGTTTGAGCAACAAAGCCGCATGGCTGCCACTGGCCGCATCTCGCTGCAGGCCGATGCGCAATGCCGTCAGCCCCCCCTTGAGCCAGAATGGCAGCAAATCAGGACTGGCAGAGAAGGCTGACCCCAGATAGTCGTATCCCTGCGTGCGGTAGTGTGTTTCCAGCTGAGCCAGCAACAAAGAACCCAGTCCCAGACGATGCAAGGAGGGATGGATGGCAATGCGCATCACCCTGGCATAGGTGCGCTCCCCTGCCGTGATGAAACCGGCGTGTGCCAGCAGCGACTGGGGCAGCAGATGGCCGCGGGGACGTCGTCGCCCAGCCCAGATATGATGAGCCAGCGCTGGCGCTATGTTGCCTTCCCGAGCCACCAGGGCAACACCGAGCAACTCCCTCTCTTGCTCCAGCAGGTGGATGTCGAGGTCCGGGCTCTCCAGCAAATACCGCAGATCGCTGGGACTGGTCTGATAATGGGCCAGGACGAGCAGGCCGAACACCCGATTGAGCAGAGCCTCATCCAAGGCCAGCGCCTCCTGTACCAGCCGTCGCCAGCTCGGTGTCTTCGGAGGTTGAGGTGCCACCATGTCGGCATTGAGACCGAGCAACCGGAAGATCAGCGGCTCCAGCGGATCATGCCGACTCCAGCGGATGGGTTCGACCAGATGCAGCTCCTGCCAATCCGGGGTTTGCCTATCGAGCACCCGCTTGAAACGCAGATGAAAGCCACGCCCCGTCCCTTCATAGCCGTGCTCGGTGGTGGCGAACACTATGCGGCTGTGATGGGCAAGGATGGCCTCCAGCAGCGGGGTCGGAATGGCGGCCGCCTCATCCACAAGCAGCAGATCCGCTTGCACATCCCCTTGAGCGACTCGGTCTGGCGACACATAGGTCAGCCCCGTCAGCCGCTCAGGCATGTCTGCCAGCGCCGCCGAGGCATGGGCAAAGAGCGTGGCGACCGTCGCCTGGGCGGGAGCCGTCACCACTATCTGCAGGCCGGGATCCTGGCGCAGCAGATCGGCGCTGGCCAGACCCAGCAGCGCACTCTTGCCGCGGCCACGATCCGCGCTCAGCACCAGCGGACGACGGCGATGACCATGCAATACTTTGTGGATGGCCGGCAGCGCACGGGCTTGATCGGCACTGAGTGGCCGGCTTGCGTCAATAGGACGCCAGGGCTCGACGCCGACGGGAGGGCTCAAGGAGAGGGCCGGGTCCCCTGTCAGCAGCCGCACCAGGCGGGCGATAAAACCATGACCCGCCCGCTTGGCATCCTCGGGCTGGGCGACCAGCCGCAACCTGTCGGGATCCGGATAGGCTGGCCACGCCGCTCTGGGAGGCGTCAGCAGCAGCAGCAGCCCCCCGGCGCGCAACGTGCCCGCCAGGGCGCCGAAGGCATCGGGATGAAAACCGCTGAAGGCGTTGAACACCAGGGTATCGCACTCCTGACCGAGCCGTTGTAGCGCCTTGGCAGCGGGCAACGGTCCATGGTGCTCGGGGCCATCTCCCAGCCAGAAGACCACCTCCCCCAGCAAGGGTTCGGCGCGGGTGATGCAATCGGCTTCGAGACCTTCCAGCCAAATCAGGCGACGCTCACCGGCGTGAGCGAGAGCCTGGCGCAACAGATCCACCTCGGCTGGGATCATGAGGATGAGCTGTCGCCCGGCTTCACCCGTGGCTCAAACATGCGCTCCCCCATCTGATCGATGAAGGTATGGGCTTTTTGCACCATGAAGCGCTCGGCGTCGGCTGGGTTGGCGAACAGATCGGAGCGGATGAAGCGATGAGTCTGTAATTGCCCGTCGATCTCCCTGGTGATGCGACCGGCCAGCCTGTACTGCCCCACTTCCGCCATGGGTTCGGGATAGATGAGATAGCCGGCGTATTCGGTGGGCGTGACATCGACTATCTGGGCAGATTGCTCTTTGAACAGGGCATTGAATAGTTTCTTGAGCATCTTGGTCTCCTCTCTGATGGTTGTATTCTCCTCAAGGGGGGAATCACTGGCAAGCAGGAGATCTTATTACCATTCGTTCCTTGCATTACGAACCATTCTCATTTAGATTTCATCTCATTCCAGCATGAGGTCCATTAATATGTACGTGTGTTTGTGCCGCGGCATCACAGATAACCAGATCCGCAAGGCGGTACAGGCAGGCAAGACCGAGTTCAAACAGTTGAAACAGTCGCTGGAAGTCGGTACCCAATGTGGCAAATGCGTGCGCATGGCGATGGAGATCATTGCCGCCGAAGTCGACAAGATGGAGTCGGAGCAGGCGCCCCTTTATTACGAAGTGGCCTGAAGCGCCTCTTCCCGACACCTCACCTCATCGAGCGAAGGCTCTCCCTTTCTGGGGGGCCTATTCGCTATCTTCTTATGGTCATTTTTCTCAACTAAGCTCTAGTGATCGGTGCCCTAGGCTCGAACATGAGGAGTAATGTCGATGAAAGGAGATCCCAAAATCATTGCCCACCTCAACAAGGTGCTGGCCAATGAGCTGGTTGCCATCAACCAATATTTTCTGCATGCCCGCATCTACGATGACTGGGGCCTCAAGGGCCTCGGGCACAAGGAATATCATGAGTCCATCGATGAGATGAAACATGCCGACGAGTTGGTCAAGCGAGTGCTGTTTCTGGAAGGGCTGCCCAACTTGCAGGATCTGGGCAAGCTGCGCATCGGTGAGACAGTCGAGGAGATGTTGCGCTGCGATCTGTCACTGGAAATGGATGCCATTCCCGACCTGAAAGTGGCCATCACCTATGCCGAGTCCGTGCAGGATTACGTCAGCCGCGATCTGTTCCAGGATATCCTGGAAGACGAGGAGGAGCATGTTGACTGGCTGGAAACCCAGCTCGACCTGATCGCCCGTATCGGTCTGGAAAATTACCAGCAATCCCAGCTTCATTCAGAGTCATCCTGAGTGTGGATGTCATCATGATCTGCCCCCAACCCGCCAAGGCGGGTTTTTTCTGGGCCGCCAGCTTCAAGCGCATGCATGAATTTGAAATATACGGACGTTACTGCCTGCCAGGCAGGTGGCCAACCGGGTTGTTTCCCCAAGTCAGCCAACCCCCTTCACGGAACGGGACGCACCGCCGGATCCGGCGAACGAGGCACTGCCCCAAGCCGGATTGAACCATTGCAGTGATCACAGTTACGATCCAGGGCAAAGCAGCACGCGCCGCTTTCGATTAAGATACGGCCCTATTTCCATCACTTTGCTACGGATGATCTCCATGGAACTGATTGCACGTGAGATGGCCCCCCACAAGCGGGTGGCCCTGGTTGCTCACGACAACATGAAAGCCCCATTGCTGAACTGGGTGCTGCGCCGCAAGGAGGAGCTCAAGCTCCACCACCTCTATGCGACCGGCACCACGGGCACCCTGCTCGGCAAGCAGGCACAACTCCCCATCACCTGCCTCTTCTCCGGCCCCATGGGCGGCGATCAGCAGCTCGGCGCCCTGATCGCCGAGGGCAGGATCGACGTGATGATCTTCTTCTGGGATCCTCTCAATGCCGCGGCACACGATCCGGACGTGAAGGCGCTGCTGCGTCTCGCGGCGGTCTGGAACATCCCGGTCGCCACCAACGAAGCGACGGCGGACTTCATCATGGACAGCCCGCACATGCAGCAGGCATTCAGCGTACAGGTGCCCGACTACGCCGGTTATCTCAAGGCAAGAACCGAGTAGCCCCAGCCAGATAGCAAAGAGCCGGACAGTGTCCGGCTCTTTTGTATGAAGGATGGTGACGGCTCAGCGCTGGAAGCTCTTCTGGGCGAACTTGGGTCTGGCGTTCATGATCTGCTCCACCTGCTCGTCGCTCATCTTGCCGCGCGACAGCCCCAGCACCTTGTAGGTCAGCAGCGGCCGCGCCGGCAGTGCAATCATCAGGGCGCGGATCTGGTTTTCGTCCTCCTTCTCTCGCACCGGCTTGCCATAGGCATAGGTCAGCACCCCGGCATCCATCAGGTTTTTGACGGCGGGCTCGGTGATCGGCAGGTTTATGACGCTTTTCCGTTGCAGCACGAACTCCCGCAACACCGCCTTCTCGTTGAAGTCGAGGAAACCTATCATCTGGGCCAGCTGATCCTGCTGACGGCGGGATTGCCACTCTTCGCAGGCCCATTCCCAGGCAATCAGGAAACCCTGGCTGCAGAAATAGGAGATGGCGATCAGCATGCCGACCCCCAGCCAGGCGGCGTGGACCGTGGCCCACTGGCTCACGGCGCCTTTCATCAGCCCGGCCGGGAACAGCAGTATGATGCTGCAGCAGAGCAGCAGCCAGACCATTAGCCAGTTGAGGCGATTCAGCTGGTAAAAATGTTGGATCCACCGTTTCATCGTTCACCCTTCCCAAGTCAATGTGGACAGTAGTCAACTCATAGCAAGGCCTGTGCCAAGGCGAGGGTCTTGGGACGGGTTCAGGATCTCTATGGGCAGATCCGAGGGATTTGCTGGGTGGGGTGGTTACATCCCCTTACAACTTGCCGGGGGGATGAGCGGCCATTTTCCTTGTGGGGCGCCCCATCTCTTGGTAAAAATCCCGCACTGTCATTGGGGAGTAGCAACCCGCCCGAGATCCGGGCAGGGCTCATGTCAACATTCTTGGATCTGCCGGTCCATGGCATGAGCGGCGATAACATCTATCGCTCTGCAAGACCTTTGGCCTCGATACGCAAGCCAGCCGGGCGAGCCGTATCGGGTCCATCGGTTGTTCTGCTCGCCTGGCGGTTGCCTATTATGTTGATCACCCTGCTGTTATTCCTGTTCTCTGCCGTCACCATCTACCTGGCCTGCGAATATTTCGTCAACGGTATCGAATGGACCGGCCATCACTTCAAGTTTTCCCAGAGTGCCACCGGCTCCCTGCTGGCGGCCCTCGGCACTGCCTTGCCCGAATGCATCGTCACCCTGACCGCGCTGTTGATGGGGGATGCCCCCGCCCAGCAGCAGATTGGGATAGGCGCCGCCCTCGGTGGCCCCCTGGTGCTCTCCACCATAGGCTATGCCGCCGTCGGCGTGACCCTGCTGCTGTACATGAGCCGTGAACACAGGGTCATAGATGGCGAGGTACAGCGCGAGATTGGCCGGGATCAGGCCTGGTTCGCCGGCATCTTCCTGGTGGCGGTGGCCCTCGGTATGGTGGCCTTCACCGGCAAAACCTGGCTGGCCCCGCTGTTCGTGCTGGTTTATCTGGTCTATGTGCGGCGCGAGCTGAAACAGACCGACAGCCACGAGGTCGAGTTGCCAGAGCCTCTCAAGCTGGATCCCGAGGCCGAGATCCCGGCCCTTCGCAAGGTGCTGTTGCAGACCCTGGTAGCGCTGGTGGTGGTGGCGCTGGCAGCCCAGCTGTTCGTTCATCAGCTGGAGAGCATGGGCGAGCTATTCGGCCTCTCTCCCGTGCTGGCGGCCCTGCTGCTGAGCCCGGTGGCAACCGAGATGCCGGAGCTGATGAACGTGCTGATCTGGGTGCGGCAGGGCAAACACCGGCTGGCGCTGGCCAATATCTCGGGGGCCATGATGATCCAGGGCACCATTCCCAAGGCGTTCTGCCTGCTGTTCACCCCCTGGTTGCTCGACAGCACCATGATGGTCTCCTCGCTGGTGACTCTACTGGCGGTGGCACTGCTGTGGTGGGGCTTCAGTCGTGGGCGGATGACGGCGGGCAGGCTGGCCTGCGTGGGGCTGGTGTACCTGGGGTTCTGCGGCTGGCTGATGGTGAGCTGACGGCGCGCTCTATGTGAAGATGACGCCATGAGCAAGGGCAGGATCCGATCCTGCCCTTTTTTCATGGGTGTATGTTAGCGGGTTAAGCCCCGGGATCAGAACTGCTGGAACCAGCGCTGGATCTGGGCAGGATCCTTGCTCTGGGTCAGGGAGAGCATCAGCAGAATACGTGCCTTCTGCGGGTTCAGGGTGCCGGCGGCCACGAAGCCGTACTTGGCATCATCGATCTCGGCATCCAGGGTGGTGGCACCGGTCGGCACGCGGGCGGAGCGCACCACCCGGATGCCATCCTTGCTCGCCTTGGCCAGGGTGTCGAACAGTGTGTGGTAGAGGTTGCCGTTGCCCACCCCGGCGCTGACGATGCCGTCGAACTTGGCATCCACCATGGCCTTGGCCGGCAGGTCGGTGGCGTTGGCGTTGGCGTAGCTGTAGACGATGCCCACTTGCGGCAGCTTGTCGAGCTTGCTCACGTCAAATGGGGTCTTGCTGGTGTGCAGACGGGCAGGGCTGCGCTGGTAGTCGATCTTGCCGTTGTGGATGTAGCCGAGCGGGCCGAAGTTGGGGGCGGCGAAGGTCTGCACCCCTGTGGTGTTGGTCTTGGTGACATCGCGAGCATCCAGCACGGTATCGTTCATGGCGACCATGACGCCACGACCCTTGGAGCCGGGGTCGGAGGCGGTGACCACGGCGTTATACAGATTGAGCGGACCATCGGCACTCATGGCGGTGGAGGGACGCATGGCGCCGACCAGCACCACCGGCTTGTCGCTCTTGACGGTCAGGTTGAGGAAGTAGGCGGTCTCTTCCATGGTGTCGGTGCCGTGGGTGATGACGATACCGTCCACGTCGTCCTTGGCCAGCAGCTCGTTGACCCGCTTGGCGAGCGTGAGCCACACCTCGTCGTTCATGTCCTGGGAGCCTATCTTGACCACCTGCTCACCCTGCACCTCGGCCACGTTCTTCATCTCGGGCACGGCGGCGATCAGGGTCTCGATGGCCACCTTGCCTGCTTCATAGTTGGATTGGGTGGCGGACTGTCCCGCACCGGCGATGGTGCCGCCAGTGGCCAGGATATGGACGCTGGGCAGGGCCATGGCCAGGGGAGAGAGGGTCAGGCCGAGTACGGTGGCGATCAGGGTCTTGCTGATAGGGAGGGTCATGCTGCAGTCCTTTTGAATGGGGAAACTGCAGCATTTTTATCCTTTTTAAACCAAATTTAAGTGATTACTCTCACCAATAAAAAGAAGTAAGCAGAATATTGGTCTGATTTTTACCCATATAGGGATAAATCACTTTGCACTGAACCCCTTGGCTTCGATCAGCGCGATCAACTCGGCTCTGCTCAGCTCGCTCTCGATGATGGCCTTGCTGCTGGCAAAATCCACCTGGGCCTGGCTGACGGCAGGCTGGGCCAGCAGGGCTTTTTGCAGGCTGGCGGCGCAGCCACCGCAGGACATGCCGGAAATGGTGAGTTCTATGGACATGGGATATCTCCTCTGTTGATGTGCCGTCAGCCTAAAGCTGACGCTCGCGGCAAGGTCAAGCCCTAGCGGGCCACCACGGATTCACGCACCACCAGACGCCCCTGGAATTTCTGCTGTTCATCGGCCGGTCGCAGACTCTGTGCCAGTTGCGCTTGCAACACCCGCACGCTCTCCTGGGCCAGCCGTTCACTTGGATACTCGATGCAGGTCAGCGGTGGGGTCAACTGGCTCGCTAGGGCGGAGCCTTCCAGGCTGATGACAGAGACATCCTGGGGGATATGGAGGTTGAACTCGCGCAACAGCCGCATGGCGTCGGCAGCCTGGGCATCTTGCTGCACCACCAGTGCGGTGAAGGGCAGGTAGCGGTTGAGCAGGCCGAGCAGCGCCTGCTGGTTGTCGGTGCCATCGATCACCAACTGGCTGTTATAGGGCAGAGATTGCTGCTGCAGGGCCTGTTGATAGCCTTGAATGGCGCTCTTTCCCGCAGGGGAGCTCTTGTCATCCAGCATCAGCACCAGCTGGCGATGACCCTTGCCGAGCAGGAAGCGGCAGGCGCTCTCGGTGGCGAAGGTCAGGTCGTAGCAGAGATTGAGGTTGTCGCTCCCACTCACCCCATCCAGCTGAATGAGGCGCGAGTCCGGATTCAGAGGCTGTTTGGTACCGAGTACCAGCACGCCGTCACAACGCCCTCCCAGCAGTTCATCGACCGCCTGCTGCTGTTGCTGCGCCCCATCGGCGAAGCGCACCAGCATGTTCTTTCCCGCCCTGGCCAAGGCCCCTTCCAGCAGCGGCAGCATGCTGGCCAGACGATTGCCAAGCTGGGGGGAGAGGATGATGCCCACGCAATCCGTCGCCTGGGTCGCCAGGGAGCGGGCCGTGGCATTGGGTCGGAAATTCAGCTGCTCGGCGGCTTGCAGCACGGCCAACCGGCTCTCTTCACGCACGCCGCGCGAGCCACTCAGGACGCGGGAGACGGTGGCTTTGGATACATTCGCAAGGCGCGATACATCGGTAATATTGGCCATGGCTTCATCAACGGTAACCGGTTAACAGAAGTTCATCCTAACATAGGCCAGCACCCGCCGGTAAGGTTTGCCTGCTGAGACAAATGGAAAAGGGTGGCCATCGCCACCCCCTGCCAGCTCTGACCCCGGCGGTCAGAAGAAGTATTTGAAGCGCACGCGGCCACCATAACGGTCGATGTTGTCCACCTCGGCGCTGTCAACATTCAGCTGGGACCAGTAGGCCCCCAGATAGATGTCGAAGTTGTCCAGATCCAGCACGCTCGGGATCTTGTAGGAGGCATAGACGGTGTTGATGGTGTGCTTGCCCACCATCTTGCCGAAGTCGGCGTTGGGGTTGTTCAGATTGGCGCTGCTGATGTCGTTGATGGCATAGATGTAACCCAGGCCGGCATTGTGCCAGAGCAGGTTGGCGCCCAGGGTGGTATCGGTTTCATCCTCGGCGTCCATGCGGGCCGCGTTGGCGTTGATGACCAGGGCGTCCTGGGTCCAGCTGGTGGTGAGGCCGTAACCCATGCGATCGGACACCGAGACATCATCGCTGGTGACGATGGCGTCGCTGATCACGTTGCCCTCGGCCCCCAGAGCGACCTTGAGGTTCTCCCCCTTCCAGGCGATGACGGGACGCACGATGATGGAGTCCTTGGCCTTGGTCAGCGCATAGCCGTGGTACTGCTGGCCGGCAAACAGATTGGTGCGGTCCCCGATCAGGCTGGAGAGCTCCAGGTACCAGTTGCCCGTCTCCTTGTTGAGCAGCAGCTGGCCGCCCTTTCCTGCCCGGCCACGACCCTCCTTCAGCATGTAGACATAACCATTGCCATCGGAGTAGAGGTCGTTGGCGCTGTCACCGGAGTGCTCGACGAAGATGTCCTGACCCAGAGGGAACATGTCATAGGCCTCGAAACGGCCGACCTTCATCCCCCAGTTGCTGCGCTGGCCGAATCCCAGATAAGCGTCATCGGCACCGGCTCCACCGTTGGTGCCTATGGTGGGCTGGATCTGGATCTGGCCGTAGCGACCGTCTTCCAATTCTCGCACTCCGAGGAAGTTCAACAGCAGGCGACCGTCCTCGTCCCAGCGATCGGTGCGGGTCTCGCTGGTCTGCCCCAGCACGTTGCCACGGGTAGTATTGGACGCGTTCAGGTTGATCTCCGCATCACCCCCCAGGCTCAGGCGCCCGAAGTCCGTGTTGGTTTCCACCACGGCGCTGGCCATGAAAGGGGTGCTCAGGGCCAGGATGGCAAAGATCCGGGCGGACAGGTTTGTCAGTTTCATTATTATCATTCCTTGAGTTTTATGTTTTTGATATACAAGCACTTATTTATCTGTCTCCCCGAGAGGAGGACAAATTTGGGCATGCCTTTCCCCCATCGCGACGCAATGTGGGGCAAAGGGCATGGATCAAATCGGGTGGGGCTAGGGCCCGAGGCAGTGTCTCAGCCCCTGACAGGCGTCGCCTGCCGGGGGAGGCGAGTCGGCGCTCTCCCTGCGGCCATGGTTCAGATGGCCCATGTGGTGGCTCCTTCGACGCAGCTCGGCAGCCAGGCGGCGCCGCGAACCCCGCTGCTGTCCCCGTAACGGGCAGGCACCATGGGGGTGATGCAGCGATCCGAAAACAGGTAGGGCGTCAGTGCCTGGGGCAAATCCAGATAGAGGCGATCTATGTTGGAAAGACCTCCTCCCAGCACGATGACATCCGGGTCCAGCACGTTGATCAGGCTGGCGACGCTGCGGGCCAGGGCCTGGATGAAGTGGTCATAGTGGGCCTCGGCCTCCACATCCCCCTCGGCGGCGGCCGTGATGATACCGATCGGCGACAGTCCTCGGCCGTGGCGCTCCACGAACCGGCCGGCAAATCCAGTGCCGGAGACGAACCGCTCGATGCAGTTGTCGCGGCCGCAGTAGCAGGGCTGGCTCGGGCCATCCAGAGCCGGGTCATAGCCGGGCAGGGGGTTGTGTCCCCACTCTCCGGTGATGGCGTTGGGGCCGACGATGAGTTGGCGATTGACCACCAGCCCGCCACCACAGCCGGTGCCGAGGATGATGCCGAACACTACCCTGCCCGCCTCTCCCGCCCCGTCGACGGCCTCCGAGAGGGCGAAACAGTCGGCATCATTGGCGAGCCAGACCGGCTGGCCCAGCGCCTTGGTCAAGTCTCCTTTAAGGTCTTGTCCGTTGAGAAACAGGCAGTTGGCATTCTTGATCCGCCCCGTCTGCGGGTCGATGGCCCCGGGCAGCCCTATGCCTATGGTGAAGGGGCCATCCAGTTCCTGGCGTATCTCGTTCACCAGGTCGGTGATGGCCACCAGAAAATCGGCATACCCCGTGGTCGGGGTCGCGATACGCTTGCACAGCAGGCTGACGCCCAGGCCATCGAGCAGTTGAGCCTCAATCTTGGTGCCGCCGATGTCGAGTCCGAGTCGCAACATGATCGTCTTCCTCAGGCGGCCAGCTTGCGGTGCAGCTCGATGAGCTCGGTGACCAGCTCCCGGGCCAGCATGGCGGTCATCAGGTGATCCTGGGCATGCACCAGGATCAGCGTGACCGGGATCTTGCCCTCCCCCTCATCCGCCTCGATCAGCCGGGTCTGCACCGCGTGGGCGGCGTTGGCGGCCTCGGCGGCTTGACGCAACAGATCATCTGCTTCGGCAAACTGGCCGGCCCTGGCCTGACGCAGCGCCTCAAAGCAGAGGCTGCGGCTCATGCCGGCGTTGATGATGAGCCCCATGACGGTCTCTTCCAGATCGAACATACACACTCCTTGGTGATGGGCGCCGGCCCTTGGGCTGGCGCGCTTTCTTTATACGGGTCGACTGACGGAATAATCAGTCGAAGCCATGCTCGCGGGCGGCGGTGGCAAACCACTGGCCGCTCTTCTTGATGCGCCGGGTCTGGCTCTCCAGCTCCAGTTCGACGAAGCCATAGCGGTTCTTGTAGGCGTTGCTCCAGGACCAGTTGTCGATGAAGGTCCAGAGGTGATAACCCCGGCACTGGCAGCCTTCTTCCAGCGCCTTGTGCAGCCAGATGAGGTGATCCCGGATGAAGCCGATGCGGTAGTCATCCTGGATCTGGCCATCATCGCCCTTGAACTTGGCCTCCCCCTCGACCCCCATGCCGTTCTCCGAGATGTAGCTCGGGATGTTGCCGTAGTGGTCGCGCAGGTTGACCAGGATGTCGTAGATCCCCTGCTCGTAGATCTCCCAGCCCCGGTGCGGGTTCATCTTGCGGCCCGGCATCTCGTAGTAATCGAAGAACCACTCCGGCATGAAGGGGCTGGCGGGGTTGACCGCGTGGCTGCGCGCCTTGATCCGGCGCGGCTGGTAGTAGTTGACCCCCAGCAGGTCGATCTTGCCCGCCGCAAGCAGGGCGGCATCGCCCGGCTCGCAGGCCGGCAGCTGATCGTATTCGCGCAGCAGTTCGACCAGTTCGGCGGGGTATTCCCCCTTGACCGCCGGATCCAGGAAGCTGCGGTTGAACATCAAGTCGGCGATGTTGGCCGCCTTCAGATCCGCCGGGTGTTGCGAGCGCGGATAGGAGGGGGTCAGGTTCAGGATGATGCCGATCTCGCCATCCTGACCGAGGGCCCGGTAACGCTGCACCGCCGTGGCATGAGCCAGCATGGTGTGATAGGCCACGGTGGCGGCGCGGCGAAAATCCACCACGTTCGGATAGTGGAAGTCGTAGAGGTAGCCCCCCTCCACCGGCACGATCGGCTCGTTGAAGGTGAACCAGTGCTTGACCTTGTGACCGAACAGCCTGAAGCAGGTGTCGGCGAAGTCGGCGTAAGCGGCGACCACCTCCCGACTCTCCCAGCCACCCAGCGCCTGCATGCTCATCGGCATGTCGAAGTGGAACAGGCAGATGAAGGGCTCGATCCCCTCGGCCTTGAGCTCGTCGAGCATGGCGTCGTAGAAGGCGACGGCCTGTGGGTTGGGTTCTCCCCGTCCCGCCGGGATCAACCGCGACCAGGCGATGGAGGTGCGGAAACTGTTGTGGCCCAGTTGCTTCAGCAGGCAGATATCATCGCGAAAATGCTCATAGAAACCGGAGGTCTGCGCCGGCCCAATCTGCTGATGGAAGCGATGGGGGGACTGCTCGAACCAGTGATCCCAGATGGTGGGCGCCTTGCCCCCTTGCTGGCTGGCACCTTCCGCCTGGGCGGCAGACGAGGCGCTGCCCCACCAGAACTGTTCAGGAAAACGGTATTGCATCTCGTGTTACTCCAAGCTTGAAAAAAGAGGCCGTCTGGCGGCCCCGCAGGCAATCAACGGCTGGCAACGGCCGCCAGTGTCGGTTCTTTCGAGTCAGTCCGTTCTTCCTGCTTGAGCAAAGTGCGCTCATAGGCCTTCAGGAAGGGGTAATACATGGCCGCGGCACTGCACATGCACAGCAGGCTCAGCACCATGGGGCTGATGGCCCAGTTGGCGGCCCAGGAGGCACCGATGGGGCCCGGCGTGGTCCAGGGGGTGAGGGACACCACCCGCTCCACCAGACCGAAGTCCAGGGCAAACCAGGCCAGGGTGGCGTTGATCATGGGCACCAGGATGAAGGGCAGGAAGAAGACAGGGTTCATGACGATGGGGGCACCGAACAGGATAGGCTCGTTGATGTTGAACAGGCCCGGCACCACGCCCATCTTGCCGATGGATCTCAGGTGCGCCGCCTTGCTGCGCAGTAGCAGGAAGGCCAGCGGCAGGGTGGAGCCGACGCCGCCGATCAGCAGATAGTGATCCCAGAAGCCCTGCAGGAAGATGTGGGGCAGCGCCTCACCCGCCGCCATGGCGGCCTGGTTGCTGGCCAGGTTGGCCATCCAGAACGGGTTCATGATACCGGTGACGATCAGGGCGCCGTGGATCCCGGCGAACCAGAGGATCTGGCACACCAGCACCGCCAGCAGCATGGCTGGCAGGGAGTCAGAGGCGGCCACCAGCGGCTTGACCAGGGACATGATGGCTTCCGGCAGGATCATGCCGGTGCTGTTTTCCAGCAGCAGGTTGAGGGGATGCAGGGTCAGGATGATCACCAGCACCGGGATCAACACCTCGAAGGAGCGGGCGACACCGGTCGGCACCTGGGGCGGCAGCTTGATGGTGATGTTGTTGCGCTTGAGGAAGGCATAGACCTCGGCCGCATAGATGGCGGTGATCAGGGCCGTGAAGATCCCCTGGCCGGAGAAGTACTGCATGGAGATGGCGCCATCCTTGACCGGCGCGGCCACCAGCATGAAGGACATCAGGCAGAGCAGACCCGTGGTGACCGGATCCAGCCCGTTCTGGCGGGCCAGGCTGGCGCCTATTCCCACCGAGATGAACAGAGTCATCAGCCCCATGCTCAGCTGGAACGGCAGCAACAGCTGCGGCTGGTAGGTCGACGAGAAGTCAAGCCAGGCGCGGGCGAAGCCCCACTGGGTCTCGGGTGAGAAGGGGGGAAAGATGAACACCAGCATGAAGCTGCCGACGATCATGAAGGGCAAGGCGGCGATGAAGCCGTCACGGATCGCCTGCACGTATTTTTGCTGGCCAATCCGCCCGGCCAGGGGGCTGACCCGGTTCTCTATGGTACTGACAAAACGCTCGTAAAGGGTGTTCATGAAAGTTTCCTTGTGACATTCACTGGTTTGGGTTGCACATCAGCCGATCAGGGTGAGGGCGTGGTCGAGGACCTTGTCACCCCGTTGCATGCCGTAATCCATCATGTTGATGGTGTCGACCGGTACGCCGTGGGCTGCGGCACGCTGCTGCAGCTCGGCTTGCATGTATTTGACCTGGGGCCCCAGCAGCACCACCTGGTAGTGGGGCATCTGCAGATCGAACTCTGCCGCCCCGAAGGCCTGTATCTCGGCGTCCAATCCCCGCTTGTCCGCCTCCTCTTTCATCTTCTTGACCAGCAGGCTGGTGGACATGCCGGAAGAGCAGCACAACATGATTTTTTTCATTTCCCGATTCTCCAGACGTTCGTAACGGATGGCGCATTCTGGATCGGATGGATTTAATTTGGAAACCGGTTTCCAAATTAAATCCATTGATGTGTGAGCGGGATCGGCATTTTCCGATTCAAAGGGTCGGGAAGTGTGAGCGAGGTAATGAAATGGCAAAATGGTCGCGGATATTACGGAAACAAAACCGCAAAGCCGTCAAAATGGCGTCCAAGCCCCGTCATGACAAGGGGTATCAGGATGACAAGGAACCGAATAACGTGATGAATCTGCAATGGATGGCAATGCTGGTCGGCATGATAGAGCAGCGCATGGTACCGTTTGCCAACTGGCTGACCCGCAGTCGCCATGTGCTCTCGTTGCGCGATGGTTTTCAGCTGGCTATGCCCTTCGTCATCGTCGGCAGCCTGCTGGTCCCCATTCTCTATCCTCCCATCGCTCCCGACACGCCGCATGCCTTCGGGCAGTGGTTGCACTGGCTGGCGCGGGCGCTACATCCCTTCCTGTTTCCCGTCTACTCCCACACCCTGGGGCTGGTGGCACTGATCATCGCCTTCGGCGCGGCGTCCAGCCTCGCCAAGGCATACGAGATGCCCGAGCGTCTGTGTGGTCTGGGAGGCTGCATGGCGTTCCTGATGCTGATCGACTTTCGCTCGCTGCAGCCCGGTGTCTTTGGTTATCTGGGGGGCGCCGGGATCTTCACGGCCCTGTTGATGGCTTTCTACTCGGTGGAGGTGACCCGGTTCTTCTATCGCCGGGGCTGGTACATCCAGATGCCGGATGAGGTCCCGGTGATGACGCGGCGAGGCTTTCAGCTGATCGTGCCGCTGCTGTTCATCATGCTTTCGCTGAGCCTGCTGCGGCTCTGGTTGCAGCAACAGTTCGGGATCAGCCTGCCGGACTTCATGGCCGCCCTGTTCCGGCCCCTGATCGTGGGTGCCGACACCCTGCCAGCCCTGCTGATCACCCTGCTGATTGCCCATCTGCTCTGGTTCATGGGGATCCACGGCGCCCTGATAGTGACCGGTTTGCTGTCACCCTTCTGGATGGCCGGGGTGAGCGCCAACCAGGCCGCGCTGATGGCGGGAGAGCCCCTGCCCCACATCTTCTTGCAAGGGTTCTGGGACTATTACCTGCTGATCGGGGGGATTGGGACTACCTTGCCTCTGGTGTTCATGGCCATGCGCAGCCGCAGCCACTCCATCCAGTCGGTGGGCAAGCTGGGGTTCATCCCCTCCATGTTCAACATCAACGAGCCGCTGCTGTTCGGTTTTCCCATCATCATGAATCCGTTGTTTTTCCTGCCCTTTATTGGTGTTCCCCTGATCAATGCGGTGATCGCCTGGCAGCTGACCCAGTGGGGTTTCCTCGACAAGTTCATCGCCCTGCTGCCCTGGTCCATGCCCTCCCCGCTGGGCGCCGCCTGGGCGGCCAACGGCAGTTGGAGCAATGGCCTGATGAGCCTGGTCTGCATCCTCAACAGCTATGTACTCTACCGCCCCTTCTTCCTGGCCCACGAGAAGATGGTGCTGGAGCAGGAACGCGAGCGGCTGGGCTGAAGGGCTATCCCATCAGCCCCAGATAGTTCATCAGCGCCGCCCCCAGGCTGGTGGTCACCAGCGAACCGAGCGTGGTGGTGGCGATGATGTTCGCCGCCAGGGCGCTGTCGCCCCCCATGGCACGGGTCATCACATAGCTGGCGGCTGCGGTGGGGGTGGAGCTGATGAGAAACAGGATGCCGAGGGCCTGGGTGTTGAAACCGAGCGCCCAGGCTCCCAGCACCAGCAGCACGGGAATGCAGAACAGACGGTTGGCGGTGGCCCAGCCGGTCAGCATGGCGCCGCCGCGCAGGGCCTTGAGGTTGAGGCTGGCGCCGGTGCAGAGCAGCGCCAACGGCAGTGTCATGTTGGCAAAATAGTTGCCCGTGGTGATCACCAGCTGGGGCAACTCTATGCCGAGCAGGCCGAACGGCAGCGCCGCCAGGATGGCGATGATGAGGGGATTTCTGACAATCCCCTTGAGGATGGGCCTGATCCCTTTCCCGCCCCCCAGGCTGCGGGTCAGGGTGATCACCGCGAGGATGTTGTAGAGCACTGTGATGGAGCCCACCAGCAGGGCGGCGGCGCCTATCCCCTCCGGGCCGTAGGCGTTTTGCACGTAGGCCAGCCCCATGATCCCCATGTTGCCGCGAAAGCTGCCCTGCACGAAGATGCCCCGCAATTTCTGCTCGCTGATGAAGCGGGCCGCCAGCAGCTCCAGTACCAGAAAACCGGCCAGGGTGCCGAGCAGGCCGTAGAGGATAAGCCAGGGGCTAGGCATGGTGGAAAAGTCGGTGCGCACCATGCTGAGAAACAAGAGGGCGGGCAGGGTGACCTGAAACACCAGGCGGGAAGCGGACTCGACGAAGCTGTCAGGCAAGAGGCCCAGCCGCTTGAGCCAGATGCCGAGCACCAGCACCAGACAGATGGGGCCCGTGATGGAGAGGGAGAAGTGCAGACTTGCCAACAGATCCATGATGCGCGTCCTGTGCAATGGCGAGGGGAGTCGCCTGGGCAAAAATGGCATTCTAACGCCATGGGCTTGTATTCACAGGACTTAATCACAACAATGTCTGCATCCCGGTTGTCGCCCTCCCCTGTCACGGATCCCCATGGAAAAGAAACTGACCATCCTCGATATCGCTCGCCTCAGCGGGGTCGGCAAGTCGACCGTCTCCCGGGTGCTCAATCAGGATCCCAGGGTCAACGCCCAGACCAGAGCCAGGGTCGAGGCGGTGATCGCAGAGCACGACTTCGTGCCGAGCAAGTCGGCCCGGGCCATGCGCAGCCAGAGCCAGCAGGTGATAGGCATAGTGGTGTCACGCCTCGACTCCAGCTCGGAGAACCAGGCGGTGCGCGGCATGCTGGAGACCCTCTACGCCCGCGGCTACGACGCCGTGCTGATGGAGAGCAAGTTCTCCCCCACCAAGGTGAGCGAGCACCTGGCGGTGCTGGAGCGGCGCGGGGTGGACGGCATCATCCTGTTTGCCTTCAACGATCTGGACTACGCCGCCATGGCGCCGCTCAAGGAGAAGCTGGTGTTGATGGTGCGCGAGCACCCCGGGTTTTCGTCCGTTTGTTACGATGACGAGGGGGCGGTGCGGGCCGTGCTCGATCACCTCAGGGGACGAGGCATCGACGAGGTGGCCTATCTGGGGGTCGAACGCAACGATCTCACCACGGGGCTGCGCCGGCACCAGGCCTATCTAGACTACTGTCGGGAGCAGGGGCGCGTCCCCCACAGCGCCCTCGGGGATCTCAGCCTGCACAGCGGCTACCGGCTGGCGGCCGAGCTGGTCACCCCCGGCACCCAGGCGCTGGTCTGTGCCAGCGACACCCTGGCCATCGGCGCCGCCAAATACCTGCAGGAGCAGGGGCGCACCGACATCCTGGTGAGCGGCCTCGGCAGCAATCCCATGCTCACCTTCCTATTTGCCAACGCCCTCAACCTGGATTTCGGCTACAAGGATGCCGGCATTCTGGCCGCCAGACAGCTGCTCGATCAGATTGAAGAGGGGCAGGCCCCCAGAGCCACCATAGCTCCCTGTCAGCCCCTGTAGTCTATCTTTTCCTCTCATTACCGGCGTTTTGCACTTTTTGTGACCACCGCCACGAATTGGGAACGTTCCCATTGCTGATGTCGACCACTGGCCTCATGCTGATTGGGAACGATACCAATAAGCGGGCGGTCATTGGCCAGCCGGCAAAGACACGACCATTATTCATGGAGTCACAGAGGGAAGGCTCATGTCAAAAGTCAACACACAACATCTGGCGCAGCTGATCGAACGGATCGGCGGCAAGGACAACATCACCACCGTCAGCCACTGCCTGACCCGGCTCAGGTTCGTGCTGGCCGATCCGGCCAAGGCAGATCCCAAGGCCATCGAGACCATACCCTCGGTGAAGGGCAGCTTCACCCAGGGCGGCCAGTTCCAGGTGGTGATCGGCAACGAGGTGGATCAGTGGTACAAGGCGCTCACCGAGGAGATAGGGGTGAGCGGCGCCAGCAAGGATGCCGCCAAGCAGGCGGCCCGCCACAACATGAATCCGCTGGAGCGCGGCATCTCCCACCTGGCGGAGATCTTCGTGCCCCTGCTGCCCGCCATCATCACCGGCGGCCTGATCCTGGGTTTTCGCAATGTCATCGGCGACATCAAGATGTTCGACGACGGGACCCATACCCTGGTGGAGATCAGCCAGTTCTGGGCCCAGGTGCACGCCTTCCTCTGGTTGCTGGGTGAGGCCATCTTCCACTTCCTGCCGGTGGGCGTCTGCTGGTCTGCGGTGAAGAAGATGGGGGGATCCGAGATCCTCGGCATAGTGCTGGGTATCACCCTGGTGTCGCCGCAGCTGATGAACGCCTACGGCATCGGTCAGCAAACCCCGGAAGTGTGGGACTTCGGTCTCTTCGTCATCCAGAAGGTGGGCTATCAGGCCCAGGTCATTCCGGCCCTGCTGGCGGGTGTCTTCCTGGCCTGGGTGGAAACCAGCCTCAAGCGCATCATTCCGGCCTACCTCTATCTGGTGATAGTGCCCTTCATCTCCCTGCTGCTGGCGGTGATAGTGGCCCACGCCTTCATCGGCCCCTTCGGTCGCTGGATTGGTGAGGGGGTCGGCTTCGCCGCCAAGGCCGCCATGACGGGGTCCTTCGCCCCCATAGGCGCCGCCCTGTTCGGCTTCCTCTATGCCCCCCTGGTCATCACCGGCATCCACCACACCACCAACGCTGTGGATCTGCAACTGATGCAGAGCATGGGCGGCACCCCCATCTGGCCGCTGATCGCGCTCTCCAATATCGCCCAGGCCTCGGCGGTCGTCGGTATCATCCTGATCAGCCGCAAGGAGAACGAACGGGAGATCTCGGTCCCGGCCGCCATCTCCGCCTACCTGGGGGTGACCGAGCCGGCCATGTACGGCATCAACCTCAAGTACAAGTTCCCCATGCTGTGCGCCATGGTGGGCTCCAGCCTCGCGGCCCTCATCTGCGGCTTCAGCGGCGTGATGGCCAACGGCATCGGGGTGGGCGGCCTGCCGGGCATCCTCTCCATCCAGCCCCAGTACTGGGCTATCTACGCCGTCGCCATGCTGGTAGCCATAGTGGTGCCCGTGGTACTGACCCTGCTGGTCTACAAGCGCCAGCAGGCTGCCGGCAAGCTGGATCTGGCCACCGCCTGATCCCCAAGACATCGGCGGGGCCCAGGCTCCGCCCTTTTTATTGGCCTGTTCAACCCAGTTTCAACCAATGAGCGATCCAACCATGACACAGACACCCTGGTGGCAAAGCGCCGTGATTTACCAGATCTACCCCAAGAGCTTTCAGGATTCCGGCGCCCGCGGCACCGGCGATCTCAAGGGGATCATGGCCCGCCTCGACTACCTCAAGACCCTCGGCGTCAATGCCCTCTGGCTGACCCCGGTCTACGTCTCCCCCCAGGTGGACAACGGCTACGACATCGCCGACTACCTGGCCATAGACCCGGCCTACGGCACCATGAGCGATTTCGAAGCGCTGCTGGCGGCCGCCCACGCGCGCGACATCCGCATAGTGATGGACATAGTGGTCAACCACACCTCCACCGAGCACGCCTGGTTCAAGTCGGCGCTGGGGGACAAGAACAGCCCCTACCGCGACTACTACATCTGGAAAGATCCGGTGGACGGCGGCGTGCCCAACAACTGGCAATCCAAGTTTGGCGGCAGCGCCTGGGAGCTGGACCCGGCCACCAGCCAGTACTATCTGCACCTGTTCGCCCGCGAGCAGGCGGATCTCAACTGGGAAAACCCGGCGGTTCGCGCCGAGGTGAAAAAGATCATCCACTTCTGGGCGAAGAAGGGGGTCGACGGTTTCCGGCTCGACGTCATCAACCTCATCTCCAAGGATCAGCGCTTCCCGAGCGACGAGGTGGGGGATGGCCGCCGCTTCTACACCGACGGGCCGCGCATCCACGAATTCCTGCAGGATGTGAGCCGCGACGTCTTCGCCCCGGTGGGGGCCATGACGGTGGGGGAGATGTCTTCCACCAGTCTCGAGCACTGCCAGCGCTATGGCGCGCTGGACGGCTCAGAGCTCTCCATGGTGTTCAACTTCCACCACCTCAAGGTGGATTACCCCAATGGCGACAAGTGGACCAAGGCGCCGTTCGATTTCCTCGAGCTCAAGCGCATCTTCAACCACTGGCAGAGCGGCATGCACGGCAAGGGGTGGTCGGCGCTGTTCTGGTGCAACCACGACCAGCCACGCATCGTCTCCCGCTTCGGCGACGAGGGCGAGCATAGGGTGGTGGCCGCCAAGATGCTGGCCAGCACTCTGCACGGCTTGCAGGGCACCCCCTACATCTATCAGGGGGAGGAGATCGGCATGACCAACCCCGGTTATCAGCGCATCGATGACTATCAGGATGTGGAGAGCCGCAACATCTTCGCCATCAAGCAGGCGGAAGGAGTGAGCGAGGCCGAGATCCTCGCCATTCTGGGGGCCAAGTCCAGGGACAACTCCCGCACTCCCATGCAGTGGAGCGCCGCCCCCAACGCCGGCTTCACCGCGGGCACGCCCTGGCTCAAGCCAGCAGCCAACTACCCCGAGATCAACGCCGAAGCGGCGCTGGCCGACCAAGACTCGGTGTTCTGGCACTACCGGGAGCTGATCCGGCTGCGCAAGGATTATCCCATCTTCACCCAGGGGGATTATCAGGAGCTGCTGGCGGGGCATGCCCGGATCTGGGCCTATGCCCGCCGCGCCAACGGCCAGACCCTGCTGGTGGTGAGCAACTTCTACGGCAGGCCTGTGACTTTCGAGCCGCCCGCCGAGCTGGCCGCTGGCGAGGGTCGCCTGCTGCTTGGCAACTACCCCGATAGCCCGGCCCGGCCGCAAACCTGCGAGCTGCGTCCTTATGAATCCCTGATCTGGCTGATGGAGCAATGATGACTGAGACAATCACAGCGCCACGGGCAGCCGAGCGCTGCCCCGAATGGCAGAAGATGGTGGCGGGGGAGCCCTATGATGCGGGCCACCCCGAGCTGAAGGCGGCCCGCGAGCGCTGCCGCAGCCTCTATCACAGCTTCAACACCAGCTGGCAGGAGAAACCGGAGCGGGATGCC
Source organism: Aeromonas sp. QDB31 (assembly GCF_027707605.1). Taxonomy (NCBI): domain Bacteria; kingdom Pseudomonadati; phylum Pseudomonadota; class Gammaproteobacteria; order Aeromonadales; family Aeromonadaceae; genus Aeromonas; species Aeromonas sp. QDB31. The sequence continues at coordinate 38,908 of NZ_JAPCIX010000025.1, forward strand.
CTGCTCTATGAACTGCTCGGCGGCCGTGGCAAAGCGTGCGCAATCAACCCGCCCTTCTTTTGCGACTATGGCGCCAACATCTTCGTGGGGGAGAACTTCTACGCCAACGTCAACTGCACCATCCTCGACGTGTGCGAGGTGCACATCGGTGACAACGTGCTGCTGGCGCCAGGGGTGCAGATCTACACCGCCGCCCACCCGGTGGCGGTGTCGCCTCGGGTGGCCGGGGTCGAGTTCGGCAAGCCGGTGCGCATCGGCAACAACGTCTGGATAGGAGGCAGCACCGTCATCTGCCCCGGTGTCACCATAGGGGACAACAGCGTGATAGGGGCGGGATCCGTGGTCACCAGGGATATTCCGGCGGGGGTGGTCGCAGTCGGCAACCCTTGTCGGGTGTTGCGCCCCATGACGGCGCAGGAGCTGGCGGAGATCTGACACGACCGGGGCAGGTAATGCTGCCCCGACTTGTACTCGGCGCCGTGGCCAACCCCTGCCCCCCCTCTTGTTCATGACAGCCTGCCAATGGCGTGCAGACACGCCCCCCGGCGAATTCACCACCTCAGGCTGGCAGCAAGGCCCCGCAGCGCTTGTGCTGCCCCATGACCACCAACGTCTTGAAGCTGCGCACCTGCTCCCTGGCATGCAGCACCCGCCGGGTGAACTGCTCGTAACTCTGCATGTCCCGCGCGGCCACCTGCAGCACGAAGTCCTGCTCACCCGTCACATACCAGAGGTCCATGACCTCAGGCTCCCCCTTCAGGCAGGCAATCATCTCATCGATGATACGGCCATGATCCCGCTCCAGGGTGACGAGCACCAGCATGGTGATGGGCCAGCCCATGGTCGCCGGTGCCACCAGCGCCACCTCCCGCTCGATAACTCCCGCCTCCCGCAGCGTCCGGACACGGCGGTAACAGGCGGGCGCCGAGAGGCCGACCCTGTGGGCCAGCTCGGGAATGGGCAGACGGGCATCCTGCTGCAGCTCGGCGAGGATGAGCAGATCGAACTTGTCGGTCATGGGGGAAAAGAAGATAAAGATTATCGAATAGAGCCAGTTTTAAACCGAGATTACGGCTATCGCCAGATATATTTTACTTCCCCTTCCCTGCTCAGGTTTGAACAAGATGCCGCCGACCACCACCACCCTCTCCTCCCTGCTGGCGGTCATGCTCGCCATGCTGTCGATCACCCTCGGCGCCTCCCTGGCCAAGACGCTGTTTCCCTTGATCGGGGCCGCCGGTACCACCCTGTTCCGGCTGGGGTGTGCCGCCCTCCTCCTCTCTCTGGTGTTTCGGGTCTGGCGAGCGCCACTCGACAGGCGCACCCTGCTGGGGGCCATCCCTTATGGACTCTCGCTGGGAGCCATGAACCTGCTCTTCTATCTGGCCATAGAGCGCATCCCCCTCGGCGTGGCGCTGGCCATCGAGTTCATAGGCCCCCTGACGGTGGCGCTGCTCAGCTCCCGCCACCGAGAAGACTTTATCTGGCTGGCGCTGGCCATCGTCGGTCTGCTGTTGCTGTTGCCGCTGCGGGAGGCCGAACAGGCCATCGATCCCCTGGGGGCCGCATTGGCCCTCGGCGCCGGCGTGTTCTGGGGACTCTATATGCTGACCGGCAAGCGGGCCGGTGCCTTGCTGGGGGCCCAGGCCCCGGCCCTTGGCATGTGGGTGGGAACCCTGCTGGTACTGCCCTTCGGCTTCGGCGGGGCGAGCGAGGCCAGCTTCACCCTCCCCCTGGTGCTGACCATAGCGGGGGTGGGGCTGCTCTCGAGTGCCATCCCCTACTCTCTCGAGATGTTTGCCCTGCGCCGGTTGCCGCTCAAGAGCTACGGCATCCTGACCAGCGGTGAACCCGCCATGGGCGCCCTGATGGGGTTGCTGTTGCTGGGAGAACAACTGCCCCCGTCCCAGTGGCTGGGAATAGCCGCCATCATAACCGCTTCGATGGGCACCACCTGGCATGGGGGACGACGGCGCGCCGACCCGGCGTGACGCCGCCAAATAAAGCGGGCCTGTGATGACAGGCCCGCTTCATCAGAGGTACCAAGCGGGCGTCACGACGGATAACCGTAGCAGCGCTTTAGCTCGCCGAAGTCATAGAAGAAGCTGCCAGCCTCAATGGAGATACACCCTTCCTTGAAGGCAAGCTCCCTCTCGTTGTAGAGCATCTTCACCAACACCCTGCCTGTGTCGTTGCGATAAACATCCCACTGGATGTTGGCCGCATAAGGAGAGACCCAACCGCCACGCCATTCGTTGTTGGCCTGGCTCATCAATTCGCCCGGCTTGGCGCTCTGACGGCTGCCTTCCAGCTTCATCAGTGCTGCCAGCGGGATCAGGGTCTCGGCGTGGGCAAAACGCAGCTTGGCGACGTGCTCGCCGGCCCCTTCGATCACCTGGTGCTGCACCTCATTGAACAGGCCGTCGAGCAGGGGCTGAGCCACCTCGTAGGTGGCACGCTGGCTGTTCAGACTCGGCCCCTTCTCGTAGAAGTCCTCGGCATCGGAGAGATAGGAGAACCAGGCAGACTCCTCCGGAGTGATGAACTGCTCCAGATCCCAGGGCGCCCCTTGCGCCTGCGCCTCCCGGATCATCCCCGGGCCAATGATGAAGAGGTTGTAGAGCATCAGTGCGGCATCCACCTCGTCGCGCACATAGGTCTTGTCACCATCTTCCGGGTTCACCGCCACATATTCGACACCGGCAGCCAGCTCGTCGACGAACGCCTTGCTGTAGAGGCGTTCGAGCATCGCGCGCGCCATCACCCGGGTCTGGGGCAGGGTCTTGAGGCCATCGAGCGCCTCGGTCAGCTCGGGAACCGGAGACACACCCGCCTCCTCATCCCCGACGAACGCCATGTATGCCTGGAAGGCGGGCAGGTACTGGAGGTAATCCCCTTCCGGCTCCGTCTTGTGGAAGTAGAGTTCAAACTTGTTGCGCAACCCCTTGTCGATCTCGGAGGGGTTCTGCTGGCTCACGTAGCAGTCCTTGCTGTCAGCCACGAAATCGACCCGTTTTGCCAGGCTCTCCATGAAGTAGTAGGCGCTCTCGTTGGCCCTGTCCTTGCCCGACGTCTCGACCCGGATGCAGGCGGGCGCAGCTCCCTTGCCAAGCAGGGTCGGCAGCCGCTCGGCCAGGCGGGTCGCCAGCAGGGCATGCTCTTCCTTGCCGACTGCCGAGAGTAGGCCATAGCCCAGTTGCCGGTTGGCTGCGGTGACGGCATCCACCTTGGCCCCCAGCCCCTGACCCAGCGTGGTGAGCGCACCCTGCCGGGAAGCCGCGTCCCAAATCTGCTTGGTCAGCACGTCGTACTTGGGGCTGGACAGGGAACGGGAGCCATGTCGGGCAACCAGCTCGGTGAAGACGGGGGTGAAACCGGCTGGCGCCGCTTCATAACTGCTCGCATCCTGACGGGCAGCATAGACAGCCTTGGTGCTGTACTGGTAGTCGGCCTCAGGCCCGGTAGTCGAAGAGGAGTCGTTTTCCGATTGGCAACCAGCCAGCAGGATCGCAGCCACGCAGGTGGCGAGGGAAGAGAGACGGAGCATAGTCATCCTTGAACCATATTGAAAATAAGGCTGCACATTAAGCGCTCCAGATGACAATCCGGTGTCAGCTTCCGCTTTCAGTGACAAGATCTGCTCACCCCCTGGCAACCCGGGGTGGCCGCTCGCGTATGTTTCGTTCATGTTTTTTGAACATCTAGACCAGTTAATCTCGCTAACAACCGAGCGATGACCTGTTTACTATTCATTCATCGCTTAGGCAGGATCGCCAAGCGGCCAAATAACAGGTCGTTCCAGGCTGAGATACCAAAAACAGGGTGTCTGATGTCAGTAAAAGAACTACATAGTATTTGAATAACCTCTTGCAAGGATGCATTGATGCGGGCCTCTCCGGCCTTGCCAATGACATAAAAATCAAGAGAGTGAATGAACATGAAAAACCTAATCAAGATGCTGGCCGTTGCAGGCCTGATGACTGCCGGTGTTGCCCAGGCTTCCGTTCCTGCCGATTTCAATTCCGCCCCTGGCGTATTGTTCGTGAACTGGCATGCCAGCGCGACCATGGCTGGCAAGGCCAACCCCATGCTGGAGGTACGCGACGAGTCTGGTGATCTGGTGGCCTCCGTCCATGCCAACCTGACGGGCACCCAGCAGGTGCAGATCCCGAGCCGCGCCCAGGGCAACCTGACAGTGAGCCTGGGGGATCAGAGCAGCGACTACCGTATCCCCTTTGGCATCGGCAGCGGCAACCCGCGCTGATCCCGCCTCGCGACCGACGCTTTCACTCCATCCGGTTGCCACAAACCGGCCAGAAAGCGTGGGTGAGCCCCATGACAAAGGCGCCATAATGGCGCCCTTGTCGTTTCTGCCGGCTGGTCAGCGGCTACTGGGTAAACACGGGGCCAAAGCCGGATCCCCAGAGAATGGCCGTGGCCGCCAGCACGCAGACCAGCAGCACCAGGCCGACTGTGACCACCGAGCTGGCGTAGATGAATCCCTGCTCCTTGGGAATGTGCATCAGGATAGGCACCCCCACATAGAGCAGGTACACCGAGTAGCTGAGCCCGATGAGACCGATGATCATCATGAACCAGAGATGCGGGAAGAACGCGGAGAAACCGACCATGAACAGCGGCGTGGAGGTGTAGGCCGCGAGCTCGAGCGACGTCGTGTAGCTCGGATCCGAACCGAAGGTATGGCCCATCCAGTGCACCAGATAGGAGAGCGCGAGGACGCCGATGATGAGCGTCACGTACATGGCTATCGACAGCATGAGGGCGCTGTTCGCGGTCAGGGTGATGGGCTCACCGACGCCAATGCTCCAACCTATGTGCACGGCGGAATAATAGGCACAGATGGGAGGGATAAGGGCCACGATCAGGATATGAGTCAGACTGTTTCGGAAACTGTCATGCCTCTCGTCTATGGTATGCCATTCGGTGTGAGGATGTGCATACAATCCCCATAAGTGATTCAATATCATAGCGTTATTCCTTCTCTGCTTTGATTGTGGACTGTTCGATACCGCTCTCGCTCCCCTGTTTTTATCTCGTGCAACGCTAGGCGCACCATCCATCGCAAGCGCGACCCATGACTCTAAATAAAGTCGCTCCACTGCCGGTGCGTCAAGGAAGAACGCCATCCCCGCCGTGCAGGCGGGTCCTGGCGATTGGCCAGCCCCTGGCGGCGGGGCAAGTGGTGCCGTCGCCGCCAGCGCTATCGTCAATACTGCTTGGTCTTTGAAGCAAAGCCGGCGAGGAAGAGGCCGGTCAGAAACATGCCGCAGAACGCCTCTATGGCCGACAACAACTGGAGGGGAGAGGAGGTCTGGGAGATATCGCCGTAACCCAGGGTCACGAAGGTCACTATGCTGAAGTAGAGGGAGCGCCCCAGATGGCCATGGGTCACGGACTCCGGCGCCAGGAAGTAGGTCAGGGTCGCCAGCAGTATGACCCCCATCGACATCAGCAGGCTTCTTATCGGCCGCTCACCAAATCCCCAGGTGATGAAGCTGACAAACTTGCTGGCGCACTTGAGGTAGCACAGCAGGGAGAGCCACCCCTTCGTCATCAAGCCGCTGCGCAGCCAGCGCTCCCTGAACAACTCCCTCGGGCTTGCCAGGGATTTCATCTCGTGCAGCTTCTCCTTGTAATAGCATTCACCGGCATCGACGGTGTCCCCCACGCTGGAGAAGATGCGTTTGGCATTGCGGTACAGCTTGCTGGCCTCGTTGTGATCTATCCGGCCATTCTCGTTGTAGACCACCTGCACCTTGTCCAGATTGGTGTGCTCCATGGTGGCATCGAAGTTCTTGGCACTGACGTTGAAGTTTTTCAGCACGGCCCGGGAGGAGTGAAAGCGGATCTCCTCGCACTCTATGGTGAAGTCCTGAAACACCCCGTCCTCCAGCGCCAGCTCCCGCTTCTTGGCCCAGGCCCTGTGATCCCACAGCAGGGAATCGAACAGATCGAGCCCGATCACCCCGCCGTTCACGCGTACTCCCTTGGCCGAACAGTGCCACAGATAGACCTTGGAGTTGTTGACGGCGCCATCCAGCGAGAGCTCGTCGAGGCAGGTGAAATCCAGCAGACGGCCGGAGATGATGGGGCTCTTGAGCTCGACGCCGCCGATGTTGAGCAGGCGATGCTTGCCCAGCACCTGGGCCTCCCCCTTGTTGTTCTCGGAGACGGAGAGCAGGCTCTGCACCCGCTTCACCTCATCCTTGCCGTACTTGCCGGCCAGCCACATGCAATAAGGCTCGAAGCGGGATTCGGAGCGGATGAGGCCGCTCTTGCGCAGGGACTCCAGAGCACTCGAGGCAGTCTCATACAGCCTTATCTTGTCATCGCTCATGTAGACGCAGAGGCTGAGCACGGATCGCGAGCTGATGAAACGGGCGATGCCGATCTGGAAGATGACGCTTTTCTCTATTTTCTGCTCTGTCATCCAGTCGCCGAAATGGGGTAGCGAGGCCACCAGCAATGTCCAAATCAATGGATAGTCATTCTCCCGCCGCCACTCGTTGAACTGCTCGGGAGAAAGCTGCCACAGCTCTGTCGCATTCATAGATTACCTCTATCATGGATTTGTCCCGCTTCGGGATGTCGAGGGAGGGGATCAGAAGCCCGCACGCCCGGACCGGGATGACGCAGGATAACGGGACACAGGCTCGTCACGCCATCATACTAGGCAAGATAATGGCTGTAACTCACTGACAGGGAAGGTATAAGAGGAAGGGTTCGACACATTTTCGAGCGATTGCAGAAGGATCGGGCACCAGACGTCGTGACGGATGGTTTTACCCGTCTGCGAAGCGCAAGCCCGACAAACAAGAGGGGATGCCATGGCATCCCCTCTTCACATCCACCTAGCGGCGTCGGCTTATTGCTGCACTTCCTGCACGCCAGAGACGCGGACTTCGACACGGCGGTCCGGTGCCAGGCAGGTGATCAGCTCATTCTTGCCCTTGACGCCGTCACACTGGGTGCCGGTGACCGGGTCGGCTTCACCACGGCCTTCGATGGCGATCTTGCTGGTGGCCAGACCCTTGCTGACCAGGAAGTCGGCCACGGTGCGGGCACGGGCTTCGGACAGCTTCTGGTTATAAGCCTCGGAACCGATGCGATCGCTGTAACCAATGACGATGGCGCTGCCATCTTTGGGCTGGAATTCAACGATTTGCTTGTACAGACCATCCAGAGCCTCGACACCTTCAGCCTTCAGCTCGGCTTTGCCAAAGGCAAACAGCACGTCGGAGTTCAGGGCAAAGTTCTTCTCGACAACCACGGGAGCCGCTTCTGTAACGACCGGAGCAGCAACAGGCTCAACGTAGGAGGTGCGGAACGGGTGATATACCGCTTCCAGCGTCGCCACGCTCTGGTTGGACTTGTACTGCTCACCGGTGTAAGTGGTCAAATCAGCCACGTCCCACATGTAGCGGTAGCGCGCCTGCAGATCCAGGGCATCGTTCAACTTGTAGGTCAGACCGACGCCAGCCATCGGCGACACGCGGGAATCCGTCACGCCAAAGCCGTGGGTGTGCGACCAGTAGGCACCCGCTTCACCAAACAGGGAAAAATCCTCTCCCAGCGGCAGACGGGCGATACCGGACAGGGTGGCACCCTGATTTTCGTAGGCGTTGTTGTTGATGCCACCGTTGGTATTGCCCCGGCCAGCGTACTGGTAACCCAGTTCGGCACCGAACGTTTCGTTGAAGTTGTAACCCATGAAGAGGTTGCCGGTGAAGGCGTCTTCGGTTCCACTCTCCACGCCTTCTACCTTGTTCAGGCCATTGAAGTGAGCGGCACCGACACCGGCACCGAAGTAGATGTCGTCACTTGCGTGAGCAACCGTGCCAGCCAATGCCAATGCAATCCATACAGGTGTCAGTCTTAAGTTCATCACAGCCTCGTCGATGCTAGTTGCGGGCTTGCAGCCCTTGTTCTATATGAGCACCATTGTACCGACCAGTTCTTGTACAGGAGCTTAAGCGGCGAGACCATTTATGTAGCATTTACTGCCTGTTTTTAATGAACTTTCAGCTTTCCGTTAAGCCATTGTGGCCAACATCCTGGCGAGCGCATCCCGACGGCGGAGATAGGCATGCGAGACCATAAAAAAAGGCGCTGTCCCAATTACGTGTTGGAAGACTAACCTTGGAGTAGGTCATCACCTTGAGGGCCTCCATCATGGATACC
>NZ_JAPCIX010000026.1:0-43552 GCF_027707605.1 Aeromonas sp. QDB31
GGGTCGCGGGTTCGAGTCCCGTCCGCTCCGCCACTAATTTGAAAGGCCTTCCCTCACGGGAAGGCCTTTTTGCTATGTGCATTCAGCATCCCAAGAAGCCCAATCTGTCGACTGGGCTTCTCTCGTTGTGCCTTAACACGGCGAAAAATGGACTCCCCTAGTAGTAGATGCAGAGCCAGACGGTCGTCTCGGTAGGGTGGGTCCACTCCACCCTGTGCTGAAGGTGCGCCGGAATGTTGATGTAATCCCCAGGCCCAAGGTGGACGCGCTCCTGGACCCCGGTATCCGGTGTGATGAAGACCAGGATGGCTTCGCCTTGCATCAGCGCTACCCACTCGTGTTCGTCCTGATCGAACCATTCCCCCGTGGGGGTTTGTTGTCCCTGGGAGAGGATGCGCTCGATGCGAAAGTGATTGGTGCTGACCAGGTCGGTGAACACCTCGTTGGGCAGGGGGGAGGGGATCTGGCCAAGCAGGTTGCCTGTGTGCATGGGCTTGTCTCCGGCTGATGGGGGGCTAGCTAAGAGTGTAGAAGCTGGAGGGGCGCTTCCCATGTGGAAGTTGAGGCTTCCAATGAGGCTTTAAATGGAAAAGTTCGGGAAAATGGTGCCTGATCCGCTGCAATCTAGCCAAATTCTTGCTATTTTGCGCGCCATCACGCAAACGATTTCCTTCACACATTCAGGATGAGTTATGGCAACGCAAGAAATGACGGCCCGCACCGGCAATAGCGGGTTTCTGGACTCCTATTTCTCCATCACCCAGCGTGGCAGCACTGTCCGCCAGGAGTTGCTGGCCGGTTTGACCACCTTCCTGGCCATGGTCTACAGCATCATAGTAGTGCCGAACATGCTGGGTGCCGCCGGTTTTGAGCAGGGCCCCGTCTTCGTGGCAACCTGTTTGATCGCCGCCTTCGGCTCCCTGCTGATGGGCCTGTGGGCCAAGCTGCCAATGGCCATCGGTTGCGCCATCTCCCTCACCGCCTTTACCGCGTTCAGTCTGGTACTGGGTCAGGGACTGAGCATTCCGGTCGCGCTGGGCGCCATCTTCCTGATGGGTGTGCTGTTTACCCTGATCAGCATCACCGGCGTGCGCCAGTGGATCCTGGATAACCTTCCCTCCGGCATCGCCCACGGCACCGGCATCGGTATAGGTCTGTTCCTGCTGCTGATCGCCACCAACGGCGTTGGCATGGTGATCAAGAACGAAGGAGCCGGTCTGCCGGTTCAGCTGGGGGAAGTGACCTCCTTCCCTGTCATCATGACTGTGCTGGGTCTGGCTGCCATCTTCGGTCTGGAGCGTCGCAAGGTGCCGGGCGGTATCCTGATGGTGATCATCGCCATCTCCATCCTCGGCCTCATCTTCGACCCGAAAGTGACCTGGCAGGGCTTCTTCGCCATGCCGAGCCTGACCGGTGAGAAAGGTTCTCTGGTAGGCAGCATGGATCTGCTGGGCGCCCTCAATCCGGTGGTGATTCCCACCGTGCTGGCACTGGTGATGACAGCCGTGTTTGACGCCACCGGCACCATCCGTGCTGTAGCCGGTCAGGCGGGCCTTATCAACGAACGTGGCCATATCATCAGCGGCGGCAAGGCCCTGACTGCCGACTCCGTCAGCAGCATGGTGGCTGGCGTGGTGGGTGGTGCTCCGGCGGCCGTCTACATCGAATCCGCCGCAGGTACCGCCGCCGGTGGCAAGACCGGCCTGACCGCTGCGCTGGTCGGCGTGCTCTTCCTGCTGATGATCTTCCTCTCGCCGCTGAGCTATCTGGTACCGGCTTACGCCACCGCACCGGCGCTGATGTACGTCGGTCTGCTGATGCTGGGCAACGTCACCAAGCTGGACTTCAGCGATTCGGTCGATGCCCTCGCCGGCATGCTGTGTGCCGTCTTCATCGTGCTGACCTGCAACATAGTCACCGGCATCATGCTGGGCTTCGTGGCGCTGGTCGTTGGCCGCATCTTCGCTGCCGAGTGGAAGAAGCTGAACATCGGCACCGTCATCATCGCCCTGGCGCTGGTGATCTTCTATGCCGGTGGCTGGGCCATCTAACCCGTCCGTTTATTCCGGTTATAGTGAAGGGCCCCGCGGGGCCCTTTTTCATGGCTGTGAGGCCGCTAACAGTTTCCCGCCCGTTTGCCCCGCATCGTTTCAGATTGAAACGCTGATACCCCCTCTGCTGTTTCAAATCCGAACCGAACAGGCCGTCATTTTTCTCCCGATTTATCCCGTTAGACTGGCTTCATCAACCATCTGCCTACCCGTGCGGTGGCAAGCCAAGGAGTGAGCCATGAAGAAACTGATCAATGCCGTCGATGCCGTGGTCCGTGAACAACTGATGGGGATGGCTGCCGCCCACCCCGAGCTCAAGGTACGTATCGAACCCCACTACATCACCCGCGCCGACTCCCCCGTGATGGGCAAGGTGGCGCTGGTCTCCGGCGGTGGCAGCGGCCACGAGCCGATGCACGGCGGTCTGGTGGGCAAAGGGATGCTGGATGGTGCCTGCCCCGGCGAGATCTTTACCTCCCCGACCCCGGATCAGATGTACGAGTGCGGTCAGGCCGTTGATGGCGGCGCGGGCGTGCTGTTCCTGGTAAAGAACTACACCGGCGACGTGCTCAACTTCGAGACCGCGGTCGAACTGCTGCACGGCGACGGGGTCAAGGTCGGCTTCTCGCTGATCGATGACGATGTAGCAGTCAAAGACAGCCTCTATACCGCCGGTCGCCGTGGCGTTGCTACCACAGTGCTGTGCGAGAAACTGGTCGGTGCCGCCGCCGAAGCGGGCTATGACCTGAGCCGCTGCGAAGCGCTGGCCCGCCGCATCAACAACCAGAGCCGCACCATAGGTGTCGCCATGCAAGCCTGCACAGTGCCTGCCGCCGGCAAGCCCTCCTTCACCCTGGCGGACAACGAGATGGAATTCGGCGTGGGCATCCACGGCGAGCCGGGCATAGCGCGCCGCCCCTTCACCGACCTCAATACCCTGGTGGACGACATGTTCAGCGAGCTGGCGGACAACACCCCCTATGGCCGCACCCTGCGCCACTGGGACAGAGCCTCCGGCAGCTGGCAGGAAGAGCACACCTTTATCGAGCCGCTGAATGCGGGCGATCGGGTCATCGCCCTGGTCAACAGCCTCGGCGGAACACCCATCTCCGAGCTCTATGGCGTCTATGGCCGCCTCGCCACCCTGTGCGAAGAGGCGGGCATCCATCTGGTGCGCAACCTGATTGGCCCCTACTGCACCTCCCTCGACATGACCGGCATCTCCATCACTCTGCTCAAGGTGGATGATGAGCTGATGACCCTGTGGGATGCCCCCGTTCACACCCCAGCCTTGCGTCGCGGCTGCTAAGGAGCCTTTATTCTCATGCTAAGCAAACATCAGATCGTCAATTGGCTGCTCGACTGCGAGCACATCTTTGCCGAGCAGCGTGACTACCTCACGGCGCTGGATACCGACATCGGTGACGGCGACCACGGCCTCAACATGCAGCGCGGCTTCACCAAGGTGGCCGAGAAGCTGCCTGCAGTGGCGGACAAGGATATCGGTCAGGTGCTGAAAACCACCGGCATGACCTTGCTCTCCTCGGTCGGCGGTGCCAGCGGCCCGCTCTACGGCACCTTCTTTATCCGGGCGGCGGCCAGCACCGATGCCTGCCAGAGCCTGAGCCTCAGCCAGCTGTGCAAAATGCTGAGCGACGGAGTCGAGGGGATCGTCTCCCGCGGCCGTGCCGAGCCGGGCGACAAGACCATGTGCGACGCCTGGTGGCCAGCACTGGCCGCCCTACAACAGGCTCAGCAGCAAGAGCTGCCGCTCAACGATGCGCTTGACAAGGCTGCAGCGGCCGCCGCCGCCGGTACCGAGGCCACCATACAGATGCAGGCCCGCAAGGGGCGCGCCAGCTATCTGGGAGAGCGCAGCATAGGCCATCAGGATGCCGGGGCCACCTCGACCCTGCTGCTGCTGACCGCCCTGCGTGACAGAGCGAGGTTGTGACATGATCGGAATCGTAGTGGTCTCTCACAGCGCCATGCTGGCGGCCGGATTGAAAGCGCTGGCCGACCAGCTGGGCAGCCCGGCACGGCTGTTGCTGGCGGCCGGGGTCGATGATCCTGACCACCCCATAGGCACAGATGCCATCGCCGTGATGAGTGCGATAGAAGAAGCGGACGATGGTAGCGGCGTGCTGGTACTGATGGATTTGGGCAGCGCCCTGCTCAGTGCCGAGACCGCCCTCGAGCTGTTGCCCCCGGAGCTGAGCGCTCGGGTGCGGCTCTGCCCGGCCCCGCTGGTCGAGGGCACCCTGGCCGCCGTGGTGGCGGCCGGTTCCGGCCTGACGCTGGATGAGGTGGCTGCCGAGGCGCTCGGTGCGCTGGGCCCGAAACAGGCGATGCTGCCTGCCAGCCCGGCGCAGACCGCCACGGATACAGCACCCATTGCCGACGACGGCTGGCTGCGCTGCGAGGTGGTGGTGGATAACCCCCACGGCCTGCACGTGCGCCCCGCCGCCCGCCTGGTGGCGGCACTCAAACCCTTTGCCGCGGAACTCAGGCTGAAAAAAGAGGATAAAGAGGCCAACCCCCGCAGCCTGACCCGGGTGACCATGCTCAACGTGCGTCAGGGAGACCGGCTCACCCTGCTGGCGCGCGGGGAGGATGCCGAGGCCGCCTTGGCCTGCTTCCAGCAGCTGGCAGCGGAGCGCTTCGGCGACTGAGGTTCACATCATACGGTCAAGGCCCCGCCAGTGCGGGGCCTTGTCTTTTTAATGCTTGGGGCTTCTTGCGCGCCAGCGCTTCACCCATCACAGCTATCCGTGGTAGTCCGCAGGATCGATCTCGAGCAGCTTAAGCCGCCGCCACAGGGTGGTGCGACTGATGCCAAGATGCCGGGCCATCTGGCTCACCTGTCCCTTGCAGGCGTGGGCGCAGCGCAAGATGGCTTGGCGTTCCAGCTCCGCCAGCGTGAGCAGCGGTTGCCCCACCACCTCGTCCGCCACCCGCTGATGGCCGTGCCGAATGGCGGAGGGCAGCGCCTCCGGCGGGATCAAACCCTGACCGGCATGGAGCAGCGCATGCTCGACCGCGCTGCGCAGCTCCCCCAGATTGCCGGGCCAGTGATAGGCGGCAGGCAGTCGAGGGCCGCGGGGCTGAACTGGCGCACCGGCTCGCGCCCCTGCGCCGCCAGCTGCTGGCTGATCAGGCCCGGCAGATCGGCTGCGCGCTCCCGCAGCCCCGGCAGCCAGAGCTCGCACGCCTGTAGCGCATAGAGCAGCTGGCGGCCAAACAGCCCCTCCTGCACCAGTTGCTCCAGAGGTGCGCTGCTGGTGGCGATGATCCGCACCTTGAGCGGGAGTATGCGGGCCGAATCGAAACGCTGGATGCGACCGGTCTTGAGCAGTTGCAGCAACGCCGCCTGCATGGGGGCAGATAGGCACTCCACCTGTTCAAGCACCAGGGTGCCACCGTGGGCCAGCTCGAACTTGCCGGCCCGCTCCTGTCCCGCCTCGTCGGAACCCATCAGCTCCAGTGCCATCCTCTCGTTCGGCAGCGCCTTGCAGTTGAGGGTAATAAGCGGCCCGGCGGCCCGTTCGCTGCCAAAGTGGATGGCCTCCGCCAGCTGGGCCTTGCCCACCTCCTCCTCGCCGCGCAGCAGAATAGGCCCCTGACTCTGGGCCGCCTGCCGGGCGTAACGCAGCAGCTTGCGCATGGCGCTCGACTCCCCCACCAGCGCCGACAACTCGGGCACCGTCTGGCGCAGCCGATGGATGGCGCGCAGCCTGTCGGCGGGGTGGAGCAGGGCGATAAAGCCGACCCCGTCGGGACCGGGCAGTGGCTTGAGGCTCACCAGGGCGTCGATGAACTCTCCCGTGCCGGTGCGCTCCAGCGTTACCTCCACGTGGCTCAGGGGGGCCCTCTCCTCGATGGCGAGCTGCAGGCGCCTGGGCAACAGCAGGTGGCGATCGAGGGGCTGGCCGAGGCAGAGATCCGGGTCGAGTCGCAGCCGGCTGGCCGCCAGGGCGTTGAGGTAGCGCAACCGGCCCTGGGGATCCCAGGCCAGCACGCCGTCATCCATGCCGTCGAGCAGGGCGTAGAGCTCGCTCAGATGGTGCTGGGACTCCTGCATCAGGGTCTCCATCTGCAGCAGATGGGCCAGCTCGCGCCCGGCGCTGACGGTGAGCGCCAGATCCCCGACCGTTGCCTCCTCCACCCGGCAGACCAGGGCCATGATGGCGACCTGACGGCCGTTGCTGTTGTAGACCGGGCTGGCGCAGCTGTGCCAGGGGTGCAGGGTCTGGTTGAAGTGCTGGGGGCCGCTGACGCAGAGCGGCACGCCCTCCAGCGCCGCCAGATTGATGGCATTGGTGCCGATGCGCCCCTCGCTGAAGAAGGCGCCAGGACCAAAGCCCAGCGCTTCGAGTTCTGCCAGTGTCTCGCGATGGCCGGTGCGGGCCAGCAGACAGCCGCTTTCGTCGGTAAGCAGCAGGGCGCAGGGACGCCCCTCCATGAATTCGTAGAGATCCTCGAGGGCCATCTCGCCAGTGGTGAGCAACTCCCGCTTGCGCTGACGCAGGCTCTGCAAGGTCTGCCCCTTGGCGCTGTGGGGCGGATGCCAGAGGGTGGCGCTGGTCTGGTGGGCGCAGCGCAACCAGGAGGCCTGCAGATAGTCAGGCCAGGGCTGGGGCGGAAAACGGTCAGATGGCATTGGCATTGTCACTGTCCTATCCGGCAAGCGCACAGCCAGCGGGCAAATAGATGCTCTGGCCGGAGCTGGGATGGAAAATGGTCAGATGGCAGAGTCACATGCAAGATCCGGCAAGAGAGAGACCGACCATTTAACCATGTCCATCCGCCAGATTCAGTGACCTGCCTCAGAGGGCGGCAATGGTATCCCGATCATCGCCCGCCACCCCCTCGGCAAATTGCTGGCCGAGCCAGTGGCAGAAGGCGCGGCACTCCGGCATCCCTTCGCTCTCCTGGTGGACCAGCAGGCTCCACTGGGGCCCCTTGACCCTGAACGCGGAGAGCGGCAGCAACTGCCCCTGCTCCCTGGCCGGCTGGGAGAGTCGCTCGCTCACCAGCGCCACGCCGAGCCCGGCGCTGGCCGCCTCCAGCAGCAGGCCGGGATCGGAGAAGTTGAGCCCCCGGGTCTGCAGTTGCAGATCTTCCCCCCCTTTGAGGGTCCAGTGGTGCCAGTCCAGCTCCCGTTCACCGTGCAGGATGGTGCGCTCTGCCGCCGGTTGGGCCAGCACGGCAGGGGCGGCCACCGGCAGCAACCTGTCCTCCTGCAGTGGCTGGTGGCGGCATTGGGCCTGGGGGGCGAGATCCCAGCGCAGGGCGAGATCTATGGTCTGCTCCGCCAGGTCGGGCACCTCGTCGCTGGTGAACAGCCAGAGATCGATGTCGGGGTGCTGGCGATGAAACGTCCCCAGCCGGGGCAGCAGCCAGTGGCGGGCGATGGCGCTGCTGGTGTTGAGCACCAGTTGGTTCGGCTTGCGGTACTGCTCGAGGCGCTGGATCCCCACCGCCAGTTGCAGCAGCACGCTCTGGGTGGTCTCCAGCAGATCCTGCCCCGCATCGGTCAGCGTGACCGAGCGCCCCTGCCGGTGGAACAGCGGCTGGCCCAGCAGCTCCTCCAGGGAGCGGATCTGCTGGCTGATGGCAGACTGGGTGAGGTGCAGCTCCTGCGCCGCTTGGTGAAAACTGCCGAGGCGAGCCGCCGCCTCGAAGCCCCGCAGCACGTTGAGCGGGGGCCAGTGCTTGAACATCATTGATTAGCTCCACTTATCACTTGCACTGAAAATCGATCGTTTGTTCGCCGTGTTATGGGGGGATAGTCTATTCCCATCGTCAGCAACCTTAATAGTACCTAATCAGAGAGGGAATATGCGGGAACAGGGAATAGTGGCAAAGGGCTGGTTCATGCCCGCCGAATGGTGCCAGCACGCCGCGACCTGGATGGTCTGGCCCCACAACAAGGCGCTGTGGGAATCCGGCTGGGGCGTCACCCTGGCCGAGGTGCAACAGGACTTCGCCCGGGTGGTCAACGCCATCGTCCGGTTCGAACCGGTCAGGCTGGCGGTCGACCCTTCCGCGCTGACCGATGCGCGCGCCCTCTGTGACCAGCGGGTCACCCTGGTCCCCATTCCGGTGGATGACAGCTGGTGCCGCGACTCCGGCCCCACCTTTATCTGTCACCCCGAACTCGGCACTGCCGGGGTGAGCTGGCGCTTCAACGCCTGGGGCGGCAAGTCGGTTCACGGTCTGGACGAGGGGTTGGCGCGGCGCATCCTCAACAGTCTGGAGCTGGAGTGTATCGGCAGCTTTCTGGCCAACGAGGGGGGCGCCATCCACGTGGACGGCGAAGGCACCCTGATCACCACGGAATCCGTGCTGCTCAACAGCAACCGCAACCCGGGCATCAGCAAGGGGGAGATCGAGCGGATCTTCAGCCGCCTGCTCGGCATCGAGAAGACCATCTGGCTGCCGGGGGATCCCGACCATGTCACCGGCGACATGACGGACGGCCATGTGGACGGGGTCTGTGCCTTCAGTCGCCCCGGCCAACTGCTGGTGGATGCCACCCGGGATGCCACCTCGACCTACGGCCTCGTGGTGCGGGAGAACCGCCGGGCCCTGGCCCTGGCCACGGATGCCAGAGGGCGTACCTTCGAGTTGCAGGATCTGTACGACGCGAGCGAGGCCATAGACACCAAGGCCGAAGTCTTCTGTGCCTCCTACACCAACTTCTACCTCGCCAACGGCGCCGTCATCATGCCCGCCTACGGGGTGGCGAGCGACCGGGAGGCAGCGGCTGTGCTGCAAGGCGCCTTCCCGCAAAGGGAGGTGCTGCCGGTCTCGATAAACCGGTTGGCCCACGGCGGCGGCGGTATCCACTGCATCACCCAGCAGCAGCCCGCCTGGCCGCTGCGGGGCTGAGCGTTGCACGGCGGCGGCCAATCACAGGGAGTAACCACATCATGATAAGGAAGACACCAAGGTGGATGGGCTGCCTGGCCCTGCTGCTGAGCCTCTCGGCCGAGGCCGGGGAGGCCGATGCGGCAACAGGAGAGGAGAAGGTGTTGCGGCTCTACAACTGGGCGGACTACTTCGCCCCCGATACCCTCAGTGCCTTTACCAGAGAGACAGGGATCCGGGTCATCTATGACGTCATGGACAGCAGCGAGACCCTGGAGGCCAAGCTGATGGCCGGTCGCAGCGGTTATGACCTCATCTTTCCCGGCGATACGGTGGCGGAGCGGCTGATGCGGGCGGGCAGCCTGCAACCGCTGGATCAGGGCAGGTTGCAGCACCTGGCGGAGATAGAGCCCGGCTTGCGGCGCCTGCAGCAAGCCTATCCCCATTCACGGGATGCGGTGGTGCCTTACACCTGGGGCACCATAGGGCTCACCTACAACGCAGCCATGATCCGGCAGCGGATGGCGGATGCCCCGGTGGGCAGTCTCGATCTGCTGTTCAAGCCCGAGCTGGCGGCAAAATTTGCCGACTGCGGCATCTCCATCATCGACTCCCCCGACGAGGTGCTGGCTGTGGTGCTGCACTACCTGGGGCGGGATCCCCACAGTGGCAAGGCCGAGGATCTGGATGCCGCGCTGGCGCTGCTCAAGGGGCTCAAGCCCCATATTCGCAAGTTCCAGTCCCAGCCGGTGACCCAGCTGGTTAACGGCGATCTCTGCCTGTCGCTGGGTTACAGCGGCGACATGACCCAGGCCAGGCGCGCAGCCGCCGAGGCGGGCAAGGAGGTCGACTTCGAGTACAGATTGCCGAAGGAGGGGAGCACCGTCTGGATGGATACCATGGCGATCCCGGTGGATGCGCTCCATCCTGACTATGCCTACGCCTTCATCAACTTCGTGATGCGCCCTGCCAACATGGCGGCCATCACCAACAGCACCGGCTATCCGACCGCCAGTGCCAAGGCCAGACCCATGGTGGATGCCACCATGACGGCCAACCCGGATATCTACCTGGACGAAGCCAGCTACCAGCTGCTCATTCCGGGTCAGGATATAGCACAATCCCAGATGCGTGCCCGGATGCGAGCCTGGACTCGTTTCAAGAGCAGCCTCTGAACCCCAGGAGTAGAAAGATGTTTTCCCGACGCCACGTATTGAAACAACTGGTCGCCCTCGGCGCCATTGCCGGGTTCGGCAGCCTGCCCGGCGCCCGCTCGGCCTTCGCCGCCAGCGAGACCAGTGCCGCCGGCCGCTACCACATGCCGGAGGAGTCCTCCCCCCAGGCCCTGGTGTGGGTGGCCTTCGGTGCCACCAGCGAGATCTGGGGTCGCAACTACAAGGAGGTGCAGGCCACCATAGGCCGGCTGGTGCAGGCCATGGCGCCCTACACCCGGGTCAACGTGCTCTGCCACCAGGATGACGAGGATCTGGCGCGCCAGCTGTGCGGCGAGCGCAACACTCACTTCGTCCACGCCGTGATGGACGACATCTGGCTGCGGGATACCGGCGGCGTCTTCGTGCAGGATGAGCAGGGGGAGCTGGGGCTGGTGGACTTCAACTTCAACGGCTGGGGGGACAAGCAGGAGCACAGCCATGACGCCAGAATCGCCTCTCTGGTGAGCCGCCAGGCGGATGCCTATTACGTGCAGAGCGAGATCATCGGCGAGGGGGGAGGCATCGAGGTGGATGGCAACGGCACCGCCATCATGACCGAGAGCAGCTGGATCAACAGCAACCGCAACCCCGGCCTCACCAAGACGCAGGTGGAGGCAGAGCTCAAGGCCAACCTGGGGCTGCGCAAGATCATCTGGCTGCCGGGGATCAAGGGGCGCGACATCACGGACGCCCACGTGGACTTTTACGCCCGCTTCGTGCGCCCCGGGGTGGTGGTGATCAACATGGACAATGATCCCGACTCCTACGACTACAAGGTGACCCGTCAGCACCTGGCCATACTGCAGCAGGCGACGGACGCCGATGGCAACAAGCTGGAGCTGCATCAGCTGCCGCCGCCCCTGGGCGGGCGGGACAACAAGTTCAGCCGCAGCCCGGACTTTGCCGCCGGTTACATCAACTATCTGCCCATCAACGGCGCCGTGATCGCCCCCCAGTTCGGCGATGCCAAGGCTGACCGCCATTGCCGGGATCTGCTGGCCCGGCTCTATCCTGGGCGCAAGATAGTGCAGATAGACATAGACCCGGTAGCGGCAGGGGGCGGTGGCATTCACTGCATCACCCTGCACCAGCCTGCCTGATGTTCTGTCATGACTGTTTTACCAGAGTTAAATGTCACAAGGGGCGCCTCGGCGCCCCTTGTCATTATTGCCGTTCTATGGCGCGCCCCGCTCAGATCCCCGTCATGCCGATCTCATCGAGCTGGACATGGGCACCCTGGCGCAGGGTGTAGAGCACGGCCTCTGCCAGATCCTCCACCTGCAACCAGCCGGGCTTGCGCTCCCCGGGGCAGGCCGGGGGCGGCACCTGGACCAGACCGGGGCAGAGGGTATGAACCCGGATGCCCTGATGCTGCACCTCTTCCCGCAGCGCCTTGGCGAACCCCAGCACGGCAAACTTGGCGGCGCAATAGACGCTGGCCCTGGCATAGCCGTGCCTGGCGGCCTGGGAGGCGATGTTGATGATGGTGCCGTGACGATGGGCCAGCATGTCCGGCAGGCAGGCCTGGGTCAGCAGAAAGGTCCCCTTGGCGCAGGTGTCCATGACCCTGTCCCACTCCGACTCCGGCAGATCCTGCACCAGGTAGTCGCTGCCGACCCCGCTGTTATTGACCAGCAAATCGATGGGGCCTAGCCGCTCCCGGGCCTCGGCATGGCAGGCGCGAACCTGGGCGCCGTCGCTGACATCCAGCGCGAGCGGTAGTACCCTCACCCCGTATGTGGCGCTCAGACGCGCGGCCTCCTGCTCCAGCAGGGACTGGCGGCGGGAAGCCAGGATCAGCTCCACCCCCTGGCTGGCCAGGGCCTCGGCGATGGCCAGCCCTATGCCGCTGGCCCCGCCGCTGATCAGGGCCCGCTTTGCTCTCAGTTCGTTCATCTTGTCTCCTCCTCCAATGGAGCAGGCATTGTGGCGGCAGGGGCCCGGGGAGCCTAGGGGAGGGAGGGGGCAGATTCGAACCCTGGTTCGTGTTTTGACGAGACGATTCGAACTTTGGTTCTATGTGGGCACAGACCGGGCCCAAACTGTCCAAAAAAAGACGCCGCCCAGTGGGCGGCGTCTTGCTTCTCTTGCGGGCGGGTCACTCCGCCGGGGGCGATGCGGGTGCCTCCAGGACGGGCGTTTGCTCCCCCTCTTTTATCCAGGCATCCAGCAGGGTGTAGCCCACCGCCAGCACCACGGGACCGATGAAGAGCCCTATGATGCCGAGCGCCAGCAGGCCGCCGATGACACCGACCAGGATCAGGATGAGGGGCAGATCGGCACCGCGCTTGATGAGGAAGGGGCGCAGGAAGTTGTCCATGGTACCCGCCAGCAGGGACCAGACCAGCAGGAAGGTGCCCCAGGTGGTATCACCGCTCCAGTAGAGGTAGCCCACGCTGGCCAGCAGCACCGGGAAGGGGCCTATCTGGGCGACGATCAGCAGGAACATCAGCACCACCAGGATCATGGTGTAGGGAATGCCGGCGATGAGCAGGCCTATCCCGGCCACCGAGGATTGCACCAGGGCGGTCACCACCACCCCCATGGCGACGGCGCGGATGGCCTGGGAGGCGAGCACCACGGCATTGTCGCCGCGCTGGCCCGCCAGGCGGTGGGCGAAGCGGCGAATGCCGTCCGCGGCCTTCTCGCCAGAGTGGTAGAGCAGGCCGCAGATGGCCACGGTCAGCAGGAAGTGAACGAACAGCAGGCCGAGGTTGCCCGCCTGGGCCGCCAGCCAGCGGGCGGTCTGGCCGAAGTAGGGGGCCAGCTTGGCGAACAGCACCTGACCACCGCTCGCCAGGATCTGCTGCCAGAACTCGTACAGCCTGTCACCGACCAGGGGCAGCTGTTGCAGCCAGAGCAGCTCGGGGGGCGGCGAGTGGCTCAGCTCGGTGCCGAGATCGATGAGCATGGGGGCCTTCTCCGCCACGTTGGCCAGCGCCATGAACAGGGGGATGACGAACATCAGCAGCAGGATGACGCTCATCAGCAGGGCCGCCAGGGTACGCTTGCCCCACAGCAGGCGCTGGGCCATCTGCATCAGCGGCCAGGTGGCGATGGTGATCATGGTGGCCCACACCAGGGCGGGCAGGAAGGGGCGCAGCACCATGAAACACGAGATGATGAGCAGGCTGAGGAACAGCACGCCCAGGGTGATCTTGGCCAAATCCACTTTTTTCATATTCATGACATTCCCATTAACGAGGGGTAGGGCTCCCGGGAGGGGAACCGGTCGGGACGACGGAGAGCAGCCACCAGAGCCCGGAACTCAGCCAGAACCCCAGGCCGCCATAGAGTAACCCGTTTCCGGCCAGGATCAGCAGGGAGCTGCTGGTGAGCATGGGCACCACGAGCAGCAGCCCGGCGATGACCAGGCCGCCGGCCAGGGCCAGCAGTGCCGCACGGAGGGCGGGAGTCGGGTGCCGTTCGAGTTGTAGCAGATTACCCGATGCGAGCCCCAGGGTGAACATGGCGAGCCCCCCCAGGGTGGTGGACTGGGTGTGCCAGGCGGCCAGGGTGCTGACCAGAAGCAGAATTCCCCAGGGGAACTGGCGCGCAGCCAGTGCAGCCAGGGGCGCGCGCAGCGCCAGCAGCAGGGTGCCCAGCGCGAGGCCTGCCACCACATCCGAGAAGAAGTGCACCCCCAGCCAGACCCGCGCCACTCCGGCCAGCCCGGCCAGCAGCAGCGCCAGCACGCCCCCCTGCCAGGGTCTGAGGGCCGGCAGGCTGGTGAGCAGCAGGCCCCAGTAGAGCAGGGTCGAGGCGACGTGGCCGCTCGGCATGCCAAAGCCCTGGGCGCTGCGCTGCGCCAGCTGGGGGTCGAGGTGGAAGGGCCTGGGCCAGGCTATCCCCTCCTTGAGCAGGTTGACCACCAGGGTGAGCAGCACCATGGCAAACAGCAGGCTGCGCACCCTTGGCCAGCCCAGCAGGGGGAGCAGGAAGGGCAGCAGGGCCAGCTGGAAGGGGGCGGAGCCCAGCAGGTTGCCGGCCAGGAGCCAGGTGGCGTCCGGCCCCAGCCACTGCTGCAGGCGCTGGATCGGCGGCAGCTCGGCCTGGTGCAGGGCGCTGGCCCCGGCGCTGAAGTCGGTGACCCACTGCACCTGGCTCTCGGGGACGTCGGCCAGCCGGGGAGCCAGCCAGTCCAGCTGCGCCGGGAAACGACGCTGATCCTGGGGCAGCTGGGTGGCATCGATCAGCCTGGCATTGAGGATCTCGCCGCCGAGGTTGGGGGCCCGCAGTATGGAGACGAAGCCGGAGCCGGTCTGGGCCTGGATGGGGGAGAGGGTCTGGCAGGCGAACACCTGCGCCCTCTGCCAGCGCCCCAGCTCGGCGGTGACGCGCCCTCGCAGCCCCGTCTCCTCGTACAGCTCCCGCAGTGCCGCCTGGGCCGGGGTCTCCCCCGCGTCGATGTAGCCGCCACTCAGGCTATAGCGGGAGGAGATCCTGTCTTGCACCAGCAGCAGCTGCTGCTGGTGGCGGATCACGCAGGCGCCCGCCGAGGGGGGCGACTCGGCGGCGTGCAGGGGGGCGCAGAGGGTGCCAAAGAGCAGGATCAGGAAGAAGGCGGTTCGGATCATGATGGGCCCATGGCAAGGAGATGGGGACAAGGGTCACAGAAATCAGGTACTTGGGCAATGACTTCCCGACGAGGGGGCGTCAGCCAGGGGAGCGGACGGTGCGATCTGGGGCGGAAGGATTGCCGTCTGCCCGGGCAGTCCCTAGTATTGGCGGCTATTGTTCTTCTCATTCAACACATCTTGGGGCCCTTCATGCGACAGTTCGGTTTCTTCCTGGGGATTGCCATCGGCGTCATCCTGATACTGTTTGGCAGCATCGTCATCTTCCAGGCCCTGCCTGCGGCGCTGGACGTGCTGGAGATGCCGAGCCGTATCCCCTTCGTGCGCGAGGTCTACACCTGGCTGATGAGCAGCGCCAATGGCCTCACCGCCCAGCTGGAGCAGAACTTCCTGGAAGCCTTCCAGACAGTGCTCAAGCTGATCCTGCTCATCACCTTCATGTGGGTCTGCGTCAAGCTGGTCAACATGGGGGTGCTGATCATCCGGGCTGGCGTCGATCTTATCCGCACGGCCATCGAACACAGCGAAGACAAGGTGGCAAAGCCCACCGAGCAGGATCGCCACTTTTAAGGCTCCCCTGCCCATTCGCAGATAAACAACAGGCCATCCTCGGATGGCCTGTTTGCATGGTGAACGGGTTCGCCCTCTTAGTTGAGCAGCTTCTCCAGCTCGGCCTCGGCATCCGCCCTGGCCTGATCGCTCTGCTTGATCGCCTTGTCTGCTCCCGCGTCGGCCTGTTTGTGCACAGTGCTGACCGCATTGCTGACGACCTTGTCCGCCTGCGGCTGCACCGTGGCGGAGGCGTCGCTGACGGTCTTGTTCGCTTGCTGCTGCGCCGTGGTGGCGCTGCTGGCGGCCTGTTTGGCTGAGTCGCTGAGGGCTTTGCTCGCTTGCTGCTGCGCCGTGGTGGCGCTGCTGGCAGCCTGTGTGGCTGAGTCGCTCACGGCCCGCTTGGCAGAATCCGTCACGGCCTGGTTGGCCTGCTGCAGGGTGCCGGTGACGCTCTTGTTCACCTGCTGGGTCGCTGCGCTGGTGGCGCCGTTGACCGCCTGGCTGGCGGAGCTGGAGATCGCCTGGGTCGCGCTCTGCTGCAGGCTGCCCACCATGTTGCCCAGCAGGGAGGTGCCGGACCCCGTCATCGCCTGCCCGACGCCGCTGAGCGCGGTGGCGGTGGGGTTGCCGGCCTGCCACTCCTGCATGGTGCTCGGCCAGGTCGGGGTCGCCGCCGTCAGGTTCTCGCCAAACACCTGAGTCGCGCCGTCTCCCTTTTGCAACATGACGGAGAGCTGGTTGGTGTCGGCGTTCCACACCATGCCGGCCTGTTTGGCTACATCCGGTACCGGGGCGTAGCGGGAGACCACGTAAAACAGCGGCCCCTCCTGCTGCAATTCGTTGGCCGTCTTGAGCAACTGCATGGTGCTGTCGTAGTTGGGTCCCAGCATGGCGGTCATCCTGTCCTTGATCAGCGGCTGTTCGAACAGGTTGGCTTCGTTCGGATCGAATCCGACCAGGGGTTTGAGCAGGGCCCACATCAGCTGGCTGGTGGGACTCATCATCAGCAAGGGGGCCACACAGGCGGACAACATCAGGCTCAGGCAGGCGGCCTGGAGCAACGGCATGATACGCATCGACAACATATCCAAGTAATTATTTGATTAATGAGGTTATATGCTGTCTTTTCCCGACAGCATGACCCGAACTGGCCCGGTTTCTCACCCATGGGATCGGCGGGCGCTGGCAGGCTATCATATTGCTTCCGGAATGCCAGATGAGCCGACATTTATTGGTCAAGTCGGCGACACCTGTGGTCGCTTTAGGGGATCACTCTCTCGTTGTCACAGGTGTCACCCATGATCCGAACCGCGTTTTGTCTGTTTGCCCTCGGCGGCCTGCTCCCCGTGCTGGCGGCCCCGGCATCGAACCCCCTCAGCCATTCGGTGGGCACAGATCTGGTGCTGCCCCTGGGCTCATTGCCCGAGCGGGTCTGCTGGTATCAGGATCAGAAATATTCCCTCGGATCTCGCATCCAACAGGGGGATCTCTGGCTGGAGTGCGGCCCGCAAAACGACCAGGAGAGCAACGGACCCCTGGCCTGGCGCGAACCCGCCATGTATGGGCCGGTCGACGAGGGGGCGACCAGCAGGGAGACGATCAGGGTGGGTCAGTGAGCCTTTTCTTGATCCAGCTACAGACACGGGCGTGATCCCTGTCGCATAATGCAACTCCTTTCTTCTCTTGGCTGGAACCTAAGAAATGGCTCGTCGCTCTTCCAATGCACAACGTCGTCGCAGTAGCTGGTGGTACAAACGCTTGTTGGCAAGGGAGCGGGAAGAGCGCGAAGCGCGTTCCGTCCGGGATTGATACTGCATTGAAAAACGGAGCTTCGGGCTCCGTTTTTATTCATCACCTTGGGTGGATAATGGTTCCGCTCTGCCAATGCACAACGTCGTTGCCGTAGTGAGCTGGTGGTTCAAACCCTTGTTGGTAAGGGAGCGGGAAGAGCGCGAAGGCGCTGCGTCCGGGATGGATACGGCATTGAAAAAACGGAGCCTCGGGCTCCGTTTTTTATTTATCACCGTCAGCATCACGACAACGGGGGCCATCAGGCCCCCGTTTTGCGTTTGCAGATATTGCCTGCTTGCGGCTTAGCGCTGCAAGGCGGCCAGTGCCAGTTCGACCCGTTTGGCGTACTCGGGGTCGGCCTGCTCGAAGTGCTTGAGCTGGGCCGTGACGATGGCGTCATCCTCCACATTGATGAGGGAGCGGGCCAGGTTGGCGGCGAGCCGTGAACGCTGCCCCTCGTCCATCAGGCGGAAGAGATCCCCCGGCTGGCTGTAGTAATCGCTGTCATGGTCACGGAAGTCGTAGTGCAGGGCGGCCCCTTCCAGACTCAGCGCCGGTTCGTGCTGCTCGCTCGGTTGCTGGGTACCGAAGCGGTTCGGCTGGTAGTTGGGGCTGGCGCCGCCATTGCTGTCCGCCCGCATGGCGCCGTCGCGATGGGCACCGTGGTGGAACGGGCAGCGCGGAGCGTTGACCGGCAGCAGGCCGTGGTTGACGCCGAGGCGATAGCGCTGGGTGTCACCGTAGGAGAAGAGCCGTCCCTGCAGCATGCGATCCGGCGAGAAGCCGATGCCGGGTACCACGTTGGCCGGGGTGAAGGCGGCCTGCTCCACGTGGGCGAAGTAGTTGTCCGGGTTCTGGTTGAGCTCCAGCACCCCCACCGGGATCAGCGGGTAGTCGCTGTGCGGCCACACCTTGGTGAGGTCGAACGGGTGAATTTTGTAAGTCTGGGCGTCGGCCTCCGGCATCACCTGCACACAGACCTTCCAGCGCGGGAAGTCGCCCCGCTCGATGGCATTGAACAGATCCGCCTGACTGGTCTCTCTATCCTGACCGACGGCATTGGCCGCCTCTTCATCTGTGTAGAAGCTGTGGCCCTGCTCGGTCTTGAAGTGGAACTTGACCCAGAAGCGCTCGTTGGCCGAGTTGATGAAGCTGAAGGTGTGGCTGCCGTAGCCGTTCATCTCCTGCAGGCTCTTGGGGATGCCGCGATCGCTGAACAGTATGGTGACCTGATGCAGGGATTCCGGATGGCGTGACCAGAAGTCCCAGGCGGCGGTGGCGCTGCGCAGGTTGGTGCGCGGATCCCGCTTCTGGGTGTGGATGAAGTCGGGGAATTTCAGCGGATCGCGGATGAAGAAGACGGGGGTGTTGTTGCCCACCAGATCCCAGTTGCCCTGCTCGGTGTAGAACTTGAGGGCGAAGCCGCGCACGTCGCGCTCGGCGTCGGCGGCCCCCTTCTCGCCAGCCACGGTGGAGAAGCGCAGGAAGACCGGCGTCTGCTTGCCGACGGCGCTGAACAGGTCGGCCTTGCTGAATTGGCTGATGTCGTGGGTGACGGTGAAGGTGCCGTAGGCGCCCGAACCCTTGGCATGAACCACCCGCTCGGGAATGCGCTCGCGATCGAAGTGGGCGAGTTTCTCCATCAACCAGATGTCTTGCATCAGCACCGGGCCGCGGGGGCCGGCGGTGAGGCTGTTGTTGTTGTCGACGACGGGGGCACCGTTGGCGCTGTGCAGGGTCTTGTCGGTCATGAATGTCTCTCCTTGTTGATAGGGGGTCAGCCTACGGATCTGCACAGTGACGGGCCAATGGGCTTTTCCTAGCCCTTTGATAGGCAAGACAAATGGGTGCGGGGGGATGTGTAACCGCGCCGGATATTGCATGATAGGGGTTTCGAGAAGGAGCCTCATATGCAGATTACTATCCGTCATGCCGAACCCACCGATGCCCCCGCCTTGCGGGATCTCTACGCCCTGCCCAATGCTCAGGCGGGCACTCTGCACCTGCCCACGCCTCCCCTTAGCCAGTGGCAGAAGCGGTTGGAGAGCAGTGATGTAGTCGCCTTGGTGGCGGAGGTAGATGGGGGGCTGGTGGGCCAGATAGCATTGCATGTGGAGCCCAATCCCAGACGCAAGCATGTGGCAGGTATTGGCATGGGGGTGCGGGATGACTGGGCGGGCAAGGGGGTTGGCTCCGCACTGATGGCTGCGGCACTGGATCTGGCCGATAACTGGCTCAACCTGCACCGGATTGAACTGACGGTTTTCGTCGATAACGAAGCTGCGTTGGCGCTTTATCGCAAATTCGGCTTTGTGGAAGAGGGACGGGCCCGCGACTATGCCTTCCGGCAGGGGCGCTATGTGGATGTGTTCTATATGGCCAGGGTGCGCTCATGATCGACTATCGCGAGCGCCTGACTCCCGTGCTGCGGGCGCTCGAACAGGAGCCGGATCTCTCCATCGAGGAGCTGGCGAGCCGCGCCTGCCTCTCCCTCTATCATTTCCATCGGGTGTTCACCGCCGTGGTGGGGGAGGCGCCAGGGGAGATGTGCCGGCGGCTGCGGATGCAGCGGGCGGCCTGGCAGCTCTGCTACACCGACGCCAGCGTCACCGCCATCGCGCTGGGGGCTGGCCTGGCCAGCTCCCAGGCCTTTGCCAAGGCGTTTCGTCGTCACTATGGCTGCACCCCGGGAGCGTTTCGCCGTGACAAGAGCAAGAATGGACACCTGATGAGCAAGGATGGACACGCATTTGCGCAGCCGGATCCTTATGCTGAGGGTCACTCATCAGCAAGGAGCAACACCATGAAAACCATCGAGATGGACGCCCGTACTCTGGCCTATGTCCGGGTCACCGGCCCCTATGGCGAAGGGTATGACGCCGTCTGCAACCGCCTGCACCAGTGGGCCGCTACCCGCGGGCTCGAGCAGGGGGAGTGGATCTTCATCTACCACGACAACCCCGAGGTGACGCCACCGACCCAGTGCCGTACCGACATCGGCATCACAGTGCCGGTGGGGACCCAGGGGGCGGGGGAGGTGGAGACCCAGCTCATCCCAGCCGGGCGTTACGCCCAGTCCCGCTACCTCATCACGGATCGCAACCAGTACGGGCCGCGCTGGCAGGAGCACATAGGCGACATCGTTTCCGCCGGGCTGGCGTTCGGCGACGGCCCCTGTTTCGAGCTCTATCACAGCATGAGCAATGATCCCCTGCAGGATGACGTGAGCTTCTGCTCCAGCGTGCGATAAGCGCGTGGCAATGAAACGAGGCGCCCTTGGGCGCCTCGTTGTATTGGGGGGGGATGGCGCCATGCCTACATCAGGGCTGGCTGGACACCTTGTTTCGGCGGGACTTCCACCACCAGCGCAGCCGGATCTGGGAGATGAGCATGCCCGCCAGCATCAGGGCGCAACCAACGATGGCCCTCTCGTCCAGATGCTCTCCCAGCAGCAGTACCCCGCCGATGGCGGCGAACACCGTCTCCAGACTCAGGATGATGGCGGCGTGGGCCGGGTGGGCACCGCGCTGGCCGACCACCTGCAGGGTGTAGCCGATGCCGACCGAGACCAGACCCGCGTAGAGCAGGGCCTGCCAGCCCGCCATGGCGCCGCCGAGGGTCGGAGTTTCGATGACAAAGGCCGTGCCAAGACTGAGCAGGCCGCACACCACGAATTGCACTCCCGCGAGGCGAATGGGGGCGACCCGGTTCGAGTAGTGATCGAGCACCAGCAGGTGAATGGCCCAGAACAGGGCGCCGATCACCTGCAACAGATCGCCGTAGCCTATGGTGAACTCTTCGGTGACGCTGAGGTAGTAGAGGCCGGCCATGGCGATGAGGGCGCCTACCCAGGTGTTGGCCCCGGTCTTGTGGCGCAGTGCCAGGCCGATGACGGGCACCAGTATGATGTAGAGACCCGTGATGAAGCCCGCCTTGGCGGCCGTGGTGTAGAGCAGCCCCACCTGTTGCAGGGAGGCGGCGCTGAACAATACGCCCCCGGCGATCAGGCCGCCGACCAGCAGCAGGCGGCGATCACCGGATGGTGAGCCTGGTTGCGGCCTGGGCTGACGCGATTTGAGCCACCACAGCAGCGGCAGCAGGGAGAGGGCGCCGAGCAGGAAGCGCAGGCCGTTGAAGGTGAAAGGCCCCATGTGATCCATCCCCAGGCGCTGGGCGACGAAGCCCAGCCCCCAGATGGCGGCGGCCATCAATAACATCATGTTTGAACGCATACGGATTCATCCCTGAGAGAGCAGTCAAGGGAGCACTCTGGCCCCTGTCAGTACGATACCCGCCTGCGGGGGGCTTTGTCGCCGGTGATTTGTGATCCGGCGTGGTCCCTGGATGAGGGAGGGGCGTCGGTGCTCAGTCGCTTGCCAGCCTGGCGAGCAGGGGCAGCAGGGCGAGCAGCAGCAGGTTGCCCCGAAGGATCCAGATCACCCAGAACTGCTGCTGGATGGAGACGATGGGCGCGCGTCCCTGACGCAGAGAGCGGCGCCAGTGATGAAACAGCCGGCTGGGGTAGCCGAAGCTGAGGGTCATGGCGAAGAACAGCAGCAGCTTGGTGCGATAGCCGGGATTGGCCAGCAGGGCCGCCGGTTGCAGCGGGTGGGCGAGCACCATGAGCACGCCGGTGATGAAGATGAGCAGCAGCGCCAGCGCCGCCAGGCTGTCCGCCAGCAGCAGCTTGCGCACCTGTTCGATGGACATGCCACGCCGGAACAGAAAGTACTCCGAGGTGATGGCGCCGGTCAGGGTGATCACGGCGCAATAATGGAGCGCGGTCAGCAGTTCCGGGTTCAACATCCGAGCCTGTTCCTTCTCGTTGGCCACATGGCAAGCTTCCTTTTGGACGCCATCGGGCGGGGCTGATATTCTGACACTACACGACCTCAGGGGATAGCAGGAGTCAGGGTTGGATAAGCGAGCAGTCTCCAAAAAAACCTGGTCCCTGGTTGCCCGGATGCGTCTGGGCCTGCTGCTGCTATTCATCCCCGTGCTGATGCTGGGTGCCATCTACTACCTGCACATGGAGCGCAGCCTGCAACACGAGTTGCAACAGCGCCTGCTCGCCACCAACCACCAGTTGCGTCACGTCTTCATCGAACCCTATCTACACGAGATGGAGCGCGAGTTCACCCTCATCTACAACCAGGTGAAGGTGGAGGACATCAGCGGCCCCCGGCTGAACCATGCCGAAACCTACCTGAAGGAGTGGCAGCTCTACAAGGGGGTGATGGCAGACCTCATCTATATCTATGTCGGCACCGCCGAACGCCAGATGTTGATCTATCCCGAATGGCAGGCGGATGCCGGCTTCGATCCCCGGGAGCGCCCCTGGTATCAGTTGGCCAGCCAGCATGTGGGCAAGATGGTCTGGACCGAGCCCTATTACGACTACACCAACGGCAATCTGGTCATCGCTCTGGCGCGGGCACTGACCGACAAGGAGGGCAGGGTGCGCGGGGTGTTCGCGGTCGATGCCGTACTGGCCCCCTTCTCCGCCCAGCTGAACCGGCAATTGAACAGTGGTTACCAGATGATCGTCAATCAGTCCGGCAAGGTGCTGGCTCACCCCGATCCTTCCCAACTGCTCAAGTCCATGACCCACCCGAGCTGGCTCTCCCGTTTCAGTCGGGAGGATGGCATCTTCCTGGATCAGGATTCCCGGCAGTTTGTGGCCTACAGCCACTTGCCTGATCGGAACTGGGTGCTGATCAGCGTGCAGCCGGCGTCGAGCATCCAGGCCGTGGTGGCTCGGGCCTTGCTCAACGTGCTCGGGGTGGTGCTGCTGGCCAGCGTGCTCTACATGGTGTTGGCGCTGGTCTGGTCCCGTTACTTCAGGCGCATGCTGGACGAGATCTCCACCATGATCCGCGCCAGCCGAATGCAGCCTGACGAGGTGCCCCATGGGGGCATGCACGAACTCAGGCATGTCTATGCCGAGCTGGCGGAGGTGAGCAAGGATTACCACGAGGTGCGCCAGCAGGCGAACCTCGACAAGTTGACCGGCCTTTACAACCGTCGCTTTTTTGACGAGCGAGTCAATCGCCTGCTGCTTGAGCACCAGCCGTTCTGTCTGGCCATGATCGATCTGGATGATTTCAAGCGGGTCAACGATACCTATGGTCACCAGACCGGGGACGTAGTGCTCAAGCGGGTGGCCAACCTTGGCGCCAAGCTGCTGGAGGATCACGGCTGGGTCTGCCGCTATGGTGGCGAGGAGCTGGTGGTGTTGCTGGCCAACCCGGATATTCACTTCTGTCAGATGCTGCTGGAGCAGTACAGGATTGGGGTCGCGTCGCTGGACTGGCGCGAGCCCGGCCTCGGGATCACCTTCAGCGGTGGTCTGGTGGCGAGCGCCCCCGGCCTGGATGCCAAGGAATTGCTCGATATCGTCGATGCCGAGGTGTATCGCGCCAAACGGGATGGCAAGAACCGCATCTATCTGGGGGGAATCGCTCCCTCGGCACAGAACGAGGTGCCGCCGGAAGACGATGGGGTACTGAGCAAAGAAGAGGCCTGAGGGCCTCTTCTTCATTCAGCAGTTCAAGGGAGCCGCTGCCATGTCCACAGGGGCCAGCCCAGCTCAGAGGCGCACTGGCGCAGCGCGGGGGCCGGATTGACCGCATGGGGATGGCTCACCGCCCGCAGCAGGGGCAGATCGTTGTGGGAGTCGCTGTAACCAAAGCTCCCCTGCCAGAGGTGTTCCTTTCCGGCAAAGAGCTGGTTGATGCGGGCCACCTTGCCCTCGCGAAAACTCAGGGTGCCGCGGGTCTGGCCGGTCAACATTCCCTCCTCCTCATCGAGCAGTATGGCCACGCAGTGATCCATCCCCAGCATCTGCGCCATGGGGGCCACCAGATGCTCGCCGGAGGCGGAGATGAGCACCAGCTCGTCGCCCCGCTCCCGATGCCATTCGATACGCGCCAGTCCCTCGGGGTAGAGCCGTTCACGCAGCACCTGCTCGGCAAAGTGGTGGCACTGCTGGCTGAGCCACTGGCGCGACTTGCCCGCCAGCGGCTGCAGGGTGAAAGCCATGTACTGGTGCATGTCCATCTTGCCCTGATGGTAGAGGGACATCATCCCCTGCTCTTCGGCCACCATGCCCGCCGGGGCCAGCTCCTGGGCCACCATGTACTCCAGCCAGAGGCTGGCGGAATCCCCCGCGATCAGGGTCTCGTCCAGATCAAACAGTGCCAGTGCCATGAGCGCTCCTCGCAGTGAAAATGGAAATGAAATGCGGCGTCATGCTACCTCACAGAGTTGATCCCGAGCCACCGCCAGGGTCACGGCACTGCCGGTGGCCAGCAGATCACTGGCAGAGCGGTTGAGGCAATCCACCGTCAACAGCCCCGCCTCGCACTCCACCTGATAGCGGATCACGTTGCCGAGCAACTGCTGCTGACGAATGATGCCGGGCAGGCTGGGTTCGCTGCTGGTCGCCCCGGCGGGCAGCAGGGTGATGGACTCCGGCCGCAGCGCCAGCTTGCCCTGAAAACGGGGGCCGAACAGGGACTTGCCCTGCTCTGCGCCAAGCAGGTTGTAGTTGCCGATAAAGCCCGCCACGAACTCGCTGGCGGGACGGGTGTAGATCTGCTCCGGCGTGCCGCTCTGGACGATGGATCCCTTGTTCATCAGGAAGATCCGATCCGACAGGGTGAGCGCCTCCTCCTGATCGTGGGTCACGAAGATGGTGGTGAGTTCAAGGCGCTGCTGGATCTCGCGGATCTGCTGGCGCAGGCTGCGGCGGATGCGGGCATCCAGCGCCGAGAGCGGCTCGTCCAGCAGCAGGATCCGTGGCCGCACCACCAGGGCGCGCGCCAGCGCCACCCGCTGGCGCTGGCCGCCAGAGAGCTCGCCCGGATAGCGGCGCTCGAAGCCGGTCAGCTCCACCAGCTCCAGCGCCTCTTTCACGCTGGCCGCCAGCTCGCGCCCCGGCTGGGGCTTCATCTTGAGGCCGAAGGCGACGTTGTCCCACACCGTCATGTTGGGGAAGAGCGCATAGCTCTGGAACACCATGCCGATGCCCCGCTTCTGGGGCGCCTGCCAGGTAATGTCCTCACCGGCCACCCGCACCTGACCGCCATCCACCGGAGTGAGCCCGGCCAGCGCCCGCAGCAGGGTCGACTTGCCGCAGCCGGAGGGGCCGAGCAGGGTCACCAGCTCCCCCTTGCGGATGCCGAATTCGATCCCCTCGAACACAGGAGTATCGCCGTAGGATTTGTGCAACTGATTGACTTCTAAATGAAACATCTTGGATCACCGATGAAATCTGTTGGCCGCCCAGGTGAGCAGCAGGGTCAGCAGGAAATAGCTCATCACCAGCGCACTGGTGAAGTGGCCCGAGGTGGCGCGCATGTTGTAGAGGTAGACCTGCAGTGTCTCGTAACGGGTGCCCACCAGCATGTTGGCAAACACGAACTCGCCGAGCAGGAAGGAGAGGGAGAGAAACAGCGCCGCCAGCAATCCCTTGCGCAGGCAGGGGATCACCACCAGCAGAAAGGCGCGCCGACTACTTGCCCCCAGAAGGTGGGCGGCATCCATCAGATCCTTGAGCGGCACGCCCTGCAAACTGTTGGCCAGCGCCCGGTACATAAAGGGGAGCACCACTGTGAACCAGGTGCCGATCAGGATCCACGGCGTACCGATAATCGGCAGCGGGCCATCGGCGTAGATCTGCAGCAGCCCTACCGACGAGACCACAGGCGGCACCGCGAAGGGGAGCAGGATCAGCAGGTTCATCCAGGGATCCAGCTTGGGGAAGTAGTAGGCCACCACCAGCACGGTCGGCACCAGCACCAGAGTCCCCAGCAGCAGGGTGGCGAAACAGACCAGCAGGCTGCGGCCAAACGCCGCCAGAAAGCGCGGATCACCCCACAGTTTGAGATACCAGTCGAGGGTGAAGCCGTCCGGCAGCAGGGTCGCCCCCCAGCGGGTGGAGATGGAGTAGAGAAAAGTGGCCAGCAGCGGCAGCAGCAGGGTGGCGACCAGCCCCCCCAGCACCCACTTGGGCCAGCGCGGCGTCAAATCATGCATGGGATTGCCCCTTGTTCACATAGCTCTTTTTCAGCAGCCACTGGTTGGCGGCCGTCACCACCCCCAGCAGCACCATCAGGATCACCGCCAGCGCCGCCGCCATATTGGGCTCGAGGAAGATGTCGCCAGAGACCAGACTGGCCACCCGGATGGTCACCAGATTGAAGTTGCCGGTAGTGAGGGCGTAGGCGGAGGCATAGGCCCCCACCGCATTGGCAAACAGGATGATCAGGGTGCCGAGCAGGGCAGGGGTGAGCACCGGCAGCGCCACGTGCCACACATACTGCCCCTTGCTCGCCCCGAGCAGTGCGGCGGCCTGCGGCCACTCATCCTGCAGCGCATCGAACGCCGGATAGAGCAGCAGCAGAGCGAGCGGGATCTGGAAGTAGGTGTAGATGAGGATAAGGCCCGAACCCGAGTAGAGGTTGAATCCGTCGATCAGCCCCCAGGATTTCAGCAGCAGGGTAACGGCACCGTTGATACCGAGCACGATGATGAAGGCGAACGCCAGCGGCACCCCGCTGAAGTTGCCGGTCATGGTGACAAAGGCCAGCAGCACCCGTTTGACCCGCTCGCCACTGTGGCGCAGCGCGGCGGCCCCGAGGGTGCCGATGGCAAGCCCCGCCAGACTGGCGATACCGGCGATACGCAACGAGTTGCCGAAGGATTGCATGTAGAAGGGGGAGCTTAAAATCTCCCGGTAGTAGTCGATGCCCCAGCCATCCGGGGTCTGAAAGCTGCCCACCAGCACCCACACCATGGGGGCAAGCTGGAACAGGATCATCAAGAGGATAAACGGCAGCAGCACCAGGGCTGGCAGCCAGTGGCGGCGCACCTTGTGCTTGGTTGCCACGGGTTGATCCACGAGGATCTCGGTGGTTGCAGGCATCATCAGTGCAC
This sequence comes from Aeromonas sp. QDB31, assembly GCF_027707605.1. Lineage (NCBI taxonomy): Bacteria > Pseudomonadati > Pseudomonadota > Gammaproteobacteria > Aeromonadales > Aeromonadaceae > Aeromonas > Aeromonas sp. QDB31. Next base: position 26,998 of record NZ_JAPCIX010000026.1, read on the forward strand.
CTCGCGCATAAAGGCGGCCTTGAGCAGCGGGGGAGCCACCGGCTTGTCGTGGGGGATGCCCAGCAGATCGGCCATCAGGGCGCATAGCTGGGTCTGGGCGATCGCCACCCCATCCGGCCAGCGCTCGATAAAGGCATCGCCAAACAGCCAGAGCGGCACGGTGCGCTCTTCAGGCAGGGTGCCACCGTGGCTCAGGTCATTGTTCATGCCGTGATCCGAGGTGATCACCACCTGATACCCCTCTGCCAGCCACTGGGGCAGCAGATCGGCCAGCAGGCTGTCCATCCGGCGCGCCTGATTGCGGTACTGGCGTGAATCGAGGCCAAATTTATGGCCAGCATCGTCCACCCCCATCGGGTGGATCAGCAGAAAGTCGGGGTCGTACTGGCTGCGCAGCCACTCGCCATCCATCAGCAGATGGCTGTCGGGATAGGCGTCATCCCAGTAGAAACAGCCGTGCTGGATCGGCAGCTGCTCGTCATGGGTATAGCGATCCCGGGCCGCCAGCCAAGGGCTCTGGTTGTAGAGTTCGCTCACCCAGTAGTAGGCCGCCGCTGCGGTGCGCTTCCCCGCGGCACGGGCCAGATGGAAGATGGCGTCATGCTGGCTGAGGCGATTCACCCCGTTGTGGGTGATGCCGCTCACCACCGGCGACACGCCGGTCAGGATGCACTCGTAGAGGGGTCGGGAGAGAGAGGGCAGGGCAGCATTCAGGGTCGTATGCAGGCCCCGCCCCGCCTCCACCATGCCACCGAGGTAGCCCATGGTGTGGGCTACCTCGGCTGCCAGACCATCCACAAGTACCACTATCACCTTGTGTTGCACTGGATTCCCTTACTGCATGTTGATCATGACGGTTTCTTGCCACTGGCGCGGCAGGGCTTTGGAGCTCTGCTCCCAGGCAGCATGGTCGCTGACCGGCTTGGCATTGGCATACTGCTCGGCTGGCAGCAGCTTGGCCTTGACGTCATCCGGCAGGGTCACGTTGCTGCGGATGGGGCGGGCGTAGCCACGGGCCAGGTTGATCTGACCGGCATCGGAGAGGATGTATTCACGGGCCAGCTTGGCGGCGTTGGGATTCTTGGCCCACTTGTTGATGATGGTGGTGTAACCGGCGATGACGGAGCCGTCGCTCGGGATCACCACATCAAACTTCTTGGGGTCGATCTGGTCGCGGTAGTTGAGGGCGTTGAAGTCCCACAGCACCCCCACTTCCACCTCGCCCTTCTCGATGTTGGCGATGGTGGGGTCGTTCAGCGACAGACGGCCCTGCTTGGCCAGCTGACCGAACAGCTCCAGCGCAGGTTTCAGATTCTTCTCGCTGCCGCCGGTGGCATAGGCCGCCGCCAGCACGCCGTTGTTGGCCTGGGAAGCGACGCCCACGTCACCCAGGGTCACCTTGTAGTCACCGCCCAGCAGGGATTGCCAGCTGGTGGGGGCGGCCTTGACCAGATCCTTGTTGATCAGGAAGGCGATGGTGCCGGTATAGGCCAGCATCCAGTGACCGTCAGCATCCTTGGCCCAGTTCGGAATATCGGCCCAGGTGGAGGGTTTGTAGGGCTGGGTGACACCCTGCTTGACCGCCACCGGACCGAAGGCGCCGCCCACGTCACCGATGTCGGCGGTGGCATTGGCTTTCTCGGCGGCGAACTTGGCGATCTCCTGCGCCGAGCTCATGTCGGTATCCTGATGCTTGATGCCGTAGATGCTGCCCAGCTGCTGCCAGGTATCCTTCCAGTTGGCCCAGCTGTCGGGCATGCCGATACTGCTGAGTTGCCCCTCGCCGCGGGCGGCCTTTTCGAGATCCGCGATATTGTCGGCGGCAAACAGTGGTTGGCTGATGGCCACCAGGGCCAGTGCACTTGCGATCACGCTTTTCATCATCCCATCCCTCTGGACTAGGTCAGTTAAGGTTCGAGAGGGATGCTAGAGGGGAAATATGACGGTGGCGGGGCGCTTTGATGGCGTTTTCGTGACAATAGTCCTGTCATGGCGCTGTCATCCACAGCGGTTACAACTCGGGACCGACAGCCGCTGGTCTACTCCAGGGGGCGCACACCGGAATGACCGACAGGGACGTGATAGTGACAGAGCGATTGAGTGAACAGGGGCTGACCGATGGCCGCAGCCCCTCCAAGTGCGAACAGATTTGCCGGACCCTGCGCCGCTATATTGGCAGCGGCCAGCTGGGGGCCGGGCAGCAGTTGCCCGCCGAACGGGCGCTGAGCGAGCGCTTCGCCACCACCCGCATCACCATCAAGGAGGCGCTCTCCAGCCTCGAGGCGGATGGTCTTATCTACCGGGCCGAGCGGCGCGGCTGGTTCGTGGCGCCGCCCCGCCTCACCTACGATCCCGCCATCCACACCCACTTTCACCAGTGGATCGGTGAGCAGCAGCGCGTGGCCGAAACCCGGGTGCTGGCCCACGGCAGCGCGCTTGCCAGCAGCGAGCTGTGCAGCCGGATGGGGCTGGAACCCTTCACTCCACTTTATGAAATCCGCCGCCAGCGACTGATCGACGGCCGCCCCGTGCTGCACGTCAGTCACCACCTGCTGGCCAGCCGCTTTCCCGATATCGCCAGCGCACCGCTGGCCAGCTCCCTCACCGAGCTCTATCAGCAGCGCTATGGCATAGGCCAGGGTGGGGCGAGCCTCGAGATCACCCCCTCGGCGGCTCGCGGAGAGATAGCCCGGGCCCTCAATCTGGCGGAGGGGAGTGCCGTGCTAAGACTGGTGCGGGTCAACTACGACGAGCGGGGGGCGCTGGTGGATTGCGATATCGAACACTGGCGGCAGGATGCGATCCGTATCTGTCTGGATACGCGCGTCTTGCAGCCGCTCTCAGGCACACTGCAGCAAACCCGGCTCGTTGACTAGGGAATATCCAGAGCACTGACGGGCACTGCATCCGAAGGCGGCAAGAGGGCCTGAATGGCCGATGTAAGGCTAACGACCGAGCCAGCGAAAACGGACGGATCCCGCAGGATCCGCCGGGATCAGTTGTCGATATTGGGGATAAGGTCGTCGAAGCTCTGGTAGCCGCAGTCCGCCAGTTGCAGCGACATGGTGTAGGTCTTGCTGCCCTCCCGCTGGCCGATGGCGGGGCGGTTGAGTTTGAGCTCCTGATGCCAGTACTCCTTCATGCGATCGATCAGGGCCATGGCTTCGCTCTCGTCCAGGTGGAGCTGGCACAGCGCCATGTAGTTGTTCGACTTGTGCATGTTCTCCACCAGATAGTCCCCCAGCACCGACATGGCCTGGCGTGCCTGCTGGCGGGCGAAGCGACTGTGCTGTTCGAAGCTGATGCGCTCGCTGATGAGGAAGTGGTAGCTGTTGTCGATGCCGAGCTGCAATATGCCGAGCTTCTCCAGCTTGCGCAGATAGAGGTAGCAGGATGCGTCGGTCAGGCCGTATTCGCGCTTGAGATCGATGAGGGTCTTGTCGCGCCAGAAGATGTTGGCGAGGAAGGCGTAGAGGCCGGGCTCCTTGTGAAACGCCTCGTCCTGCTCCTGGGTGAAGACGGCGCGGCGGCTCTGGGCATCCTGGGTGCGATCCAGCAGCTCCTCGAACGAGAGGCCCACCAGATGGCAGATCTCCAGCAGGGTGTCGAAGGGCAGGGAGGGTTTGTTCATCATCCGCTTCACGGTGGCGATGGAGACCCCCATGGCTTCCGCCAGGGTCTGATAGCGGATCCCCTTGTCGGTCAGGGTCTTCTTCAGGGTGTCGAGAATGTGGTTGGCCAGGGTCTGGCTGTAGGTCATGCAACTATTCCTTTATCTGCATTTTTAGTCGTGTCAAAAAGTGAGTGATTTATCTGTATTGGGCTCAGTTTTTGACACCTAGAAAAACCAGAGGAGAGTAACCCGGTTATAACGGCTGAAATGGCCTGACCAGTTGTGGTGCAAGGTGGCAGATAATGACACTCGGTGGTGCATATCCTTCAACCTTCCAACATTTTGCTGGTGATGCATATTACATCGCACATAATCCAACACGAATCGGATTCAATACCTTCCTGGTTGAGAAAACGATTGTTTGCTTCCAATTTAAGGGTTTTTTTTAACCGCAAGGTTTTATTCTTTCCTGGCATTGAGCGGAACTCGCAAGAGGTCCGCTTTTTTTCTTTTCTCCGAATTTGAGCCCGCCGTCAAGGAAGGGGCGCATTTTTTGGCACCTCCTGCGCCGCCTTCCCTGGAAGCTATTCCCCCTTGCAGGGGAACAGCTTGGGGATCTCCCGCACCAGCCAGCTCTTGGCCTTGCCCATGGTATCTCGCCGCCACGCCAGCACGACCTGCACCTGATGGCGATACTCGGGGCCGATCACCTTGAGTCGCCCCGCCTTGATGTCCTCTTCTATCCAGCTCAGGGGCATGGTGCCGACCCCGATGCCCGCCAGCAGGGCATCGCGCTTCTCCCCCATGGTGCTGACGGTCAGGCGCGGCTGCTTGTCCAGCAGACGATAGGTGAGGGCGGGCTTGCGCCGCGCCGTGTCGGCGATGGCGATGGCGCGGTAGCGGCGCAGGGTCTCGTCCGCCAGGGGCTCGGGCTCCCCGTGCAGGGGGTGATCCGGGTGGGCGACGTAGAGCATCACCTCCTCCTGCAAGGACTGGTGCTTGATGCCGGTCAGGGTGATGTCGGGATTGAGGGAGGAGATAAGCAGGTCGGCGCGGCCATCTTCCAGACACTCCCAACTGCCCGCCAGCACCTCGGCCCGCAGCCGCAGCCGGGTATCCGTCAATTCGGCCAGCCGCTCCACCAGGGGGTAGAGCGCCTGCAGCGGCACCAGGGCATCGACGGCGATGGTGATGTCGGTCTCCCAGCCCCGGGCCAGCGCCCGGGTCTCTCCCACCAGATGCTCGGCGGCCTCCAGCAGCAGACGACCCTGCTCCAGCAGCATGCGCCCGGCGGGGGTAAATTTGGTTCTGTGGCCGCTGCGATCAAACAGCATGGCGTCCAGCTCGTCTTCCAGCTTCTGCACCGTGTAGCTCAGCGCCGAGGGCACCTTGCCCAGCTCGTCGGCCGCCGCCGCGAAGCTGCCACGACGGTCTATGGCGTCCAGCACCCTGATCGCCTCCAGGGTCAGCGCCCGCTCCTTGTTCGATTCCTTGGCCATATCTAACCTTCAATTTTTTTGAACATGTTTGCCAGATTATCTCGCTAACAACTTAGGGCAAGTGACTTTAATATTCAATCAACGCTTAGGCAGGAAGGCCAAGCGGCCAAATAAAAGGTAGTTCCAGGCTGAGACATCACAAAAACGATGTCTGCTGTAGGTGAAAGAACAACACACTATTTGAATAACCTCTTGCATGGATGCATTGATTCGGGCCAGACCGGCCTTGGCAATGACATAAAAACCAAGAGAGTGAATGAACATGAAAAACGTAATCAAGATGCTGGCCGTTGCAGGCCTGATGACCGCAGGTTTCGCCCAGGCTGCCGTACCGGCCGATATCAATGCCGCTCCGGGCGTGCTGTTCGTGAACTGGAACGCGACTGCCGCCATGGCTGGCAAGGCCAACCCCATGCTGGAGGTGCGCGATGAGTCTGGCGATCTGCTGGCCTCCGTTCACGCCAACCTGATGGGCACCCAGCAGGTACAGATCCCGAGCCGCACCCAGGGCAACCTGACGGTCAGCCTGGGCAACGAGAGCAGCAGCTACCGCATCCCGTTCGGTCTGGGTGACGGTCGCCAGCGCTAATCAACCGTTTAAAGGTATTGGAGGAGCACACCATGATGAAATTGAGAGCCGCAGCAGAACGGGGCCATGCCAACTTCGGCTGGCTGGATGCACGCCACAGCTTCTCGTTCGGTCACTACTATGACCCGGACTGGATGGGGCACTCCGTCTTGCGGGTCATCAACCAGGATCTGGTGTCGCCGGGTGGCGGCTTCGCTACCCACCCTCATGCCAACATGGAGATCCTCACCTGCGTGCTGAGCGGCACCATAGAGCACAGGGACAGCCTCGGCCATGCCGAGCAGATCCCGGCGGGGGATTTCCAGCTGATGAGCGCAGGGTCCGGCATCCGGCACAGCGAGTACAACCCCTCGCAGACCGAGCCCCTCTCCCTGTTGCAGATCTGGATAGAGCCGAACGAAGTCGGCACTACCCCGGGTTATCAGCAGAAGAAGATAGCCACCCAGCCCGGGCTGACGCTGGTCGCGTCACCGGATGGGGAGGATGGATCCTTCAGGATCCGCCAGCAGGCCCGCATCTGGCGGCTGCAACTTGCCGCAGGGGAAACCCTCGAATGGGCATTGCAAGGGCGTCATGGTTACCTGCATATGATTTCAGGGGAGCTGACTGGCAACGGTCTGGCTGCCCGACCCGGCGACGGCCTGCTCAGTCGCGATGAGGCGTCCTGGACGCTCACCGCCGCCGAGGGGAGTGAAGCCCTGTTGTTTGACTTGCCCTGATAGATAAATCACGGCGAAATGAATGAGTTAACAATTAGCTCTTACACTGTTATTACCAAGATGGGTAATCAAAGGAATCTGACGATGGACAAGATGAAAGATGTGGCACTGCTGGCGGGTCGTGTTCTGCTGGCGCTGATGTTCGTGATGGCAGGCTGGGGCAAGATCGGCGGTTACGCTGGTACCCAGGGTTACATGGAAGCCATGGGCGTGCCCGGGTTCATGCTGCCCCTGGTGATCCTGCTGGAGCTGGGTGGCGGTCTCGCCATCGTGCTGGGTCTCTTTACCCGCAGCCTCTCTGTGCTGCTGGCCGGTTTCACCCTGATGGCCGCCTTCATCTTCCACTATCAGCCTGCCGAACAGATGCAGATGCTGATGTTCATGAAGAATCTCTCGGTGGCCGGTGGTTTCCTGGCGCTGGCGGCAGCCGGTCCTGGTGCCTTCAGCCTGGATGCCCGCCTCGGCAAGTGCTGGTAATACCCTGATAGTTCAAGTTTTCCAACGCCTTTTGGCCGGTGCAGCAGCACCGGCTTTTTTATGCCCGCCAGGGGGCGAATGCCGGTACTGTGACGAGGCCCGCCTAGCGGCGGCAAGCGCCTTTTGCATCTTATCCCCCGATCCCCGACAATCCCATTTCGTGTGAAGTGACGGAAATGGTTCGTCTTTTCCGGCGCACACCCCTCTTCATGAAATTGGCGGGAGTCGTCCATGTTTACCCTCTACCACTCCAATCAGCTGGATCTGCTCAAGGAGCTGCTGGTGAGCCGCATCAGGCAGGCACCCCTCTCTCACCCCTTCGATCGGGAGCAGGTCCTGGTGCAGAGTCCTGGCATGGCCCAGTGGCTCAAGCTGGAGCTGGCCAAGGCCTTCGGCATCGCCGCCAATATCGACTTTCCGCTGCCCGCCAGCTTTATCTGGGAGATGTTCACCCGGGTGCTGGCGGACGTGCCCCGCCAGAGCCCCTACAACAAGGGATCCATGAGCTGGCAGCTGATGACCATATTGCCTGCTCTGCTCGGCAGGCCCGCCTTCGTGCCGCTCGCCGCCTATCTGGGCGGGGATGAGCAGGATCCTGCCCAGGATCCCGAGCAAGTTCGGTTGTGGCAGCTCTGCCAGAAGGTAGCGGATCTGTTTGACCAGTATCTGGTCTACCGGCCGGACTGGATCGCCCGCTGGGAAGAGGGGGAAGGATTGAGCCAGGAGCTGGCCGGGGTGAGCGGTCAGGATTGGCAGCCGGAGCTGTGGCGCGAGCTGGTGGCCCGCACCCTGGCGCTCTCCCCGAGCGGTTACCACCGCGCCAACCTCTACGAGGAGTTTATCCACGAGCTGGCGCGTACCACCGATCTACCGGGCAAGCTGCCACAGCGGGTCTTCGTGTTTGGCATCTCGGCGCTGCCGCCCCGCTATGTGGAGGCGCTGCTGGCCCTCGGCAGCCGGCCTGAGGTGGAGGTGCACCTGTTTGTCACCAACCCTTGCCGCTACTACTGGGGGGATTTGCTCGATCGCAAGACCCTGGCTCGGCTGGAGAACAAGCTCAAACCCGGCACCGATCTTGAAACTCTGCAGGGCCCCGCCAACCCGCTGCTCGCCTCCATGGGCAAGCTGGGGCGCGACTACCTGCACCAGCTGATGGAGCTGGAGGTGCCGCAAATCGAGGCCTTCGTCGACATCGACGAGGTGGATGAGCAGGGCAATGTCAGCCTGCTGCGCGCCGTCCAGAAGGATGTGCTGGAACTGGCCGAACGAGGCGCGGGGCAATTTGATCTCGACAGCAGCCATCACAAGAGCCCGATCGATCCGGCGGATGGATCCTTGCAGATCCACGCCTGCCACGGCCCGATGCGCGAACTCGAGGTGCTGCACGACCGGCTGCTGGCGTTGTTCGAGCAGGACACCTCCCTCACCCCGAAAGATGTGGTGGTGATGATGCCGGACGTGAACAGCTACGGCCCCTACATTCAGGCCGTCTTTGGTAAAGAAAAGAATGGGGCGCGGGGGCAGATCCCCTTCGCGGTCTCGGATCGGGCGGCGAGTCAGGAGAGCCCGCTGCTGCAAAGCTTCCTCGCCCTGCTCAGGCTGCCCAACGCCCGCTTGGGGGCGGGGGAGCTGCTCGCCATTCTCGAGGTGCCCGCCGTGCTACGCCGCTTCGAGCTGGATGACGACGAATTCAACCAGCTGCGGGTCTGGGTGCAGGAGACCGGCATCCGCTGGGGGCTGGACGACGGCTACCCCGAACGCTTCGATCTGCCGCGCCTCTCTGGCAACAGCTGGCTGTTCGGCCTGCGCCGCATGCTGCTCGGCTTTGCCATGGGGGATGGCGAGCCGGTGGCGGGCATCCTGCCCTATGCAGATATCGAGGGTCAGCAGGGTCTGGCGCTTGGCAAGCTCGCCTGGTTTGTCGATTCGCTGGCTGAATTCCTGCCCCGCCTGCAACAGGCCCAGCCGCTGGCCGAGTGGCACGCCTGCCTGCTGGCGCTGCTGGAGCGCTTCTATCTGGCCGACGAGGATGAAGAGCGTCAGCTCCAGCTTATTCGCAGCCAGCTGGCCGAGTGGCAGACCCGGCTTGGCGAAGCCCGCTTCGAGCAGCCCATCACCGCCGACTTGTTGCAGGATTACCTCGGCAGCGTGCTGGGGGAGTCCCGCTCCAGCCAGCGCTTCCTCGCCGGTCAGGTCAACTTCTGCACCCTGATGCCGATGCGCTCCATCCCCTTCAAGCAGGTCTGCCTGCTTGGCATGAACGACGGCGTCTACCCGCGCACCTTGGCTCCCATGGGGTTCGATCTGATGGCGGTGGCGTCGCGGCGCGGGGATCGCTCCCGTCGCGATGATGACCGCTACCTCTTCCTCGAGGCGCTCTTGAGTGCCCAGCAGGGGCTCTATATCAGCTATCAGGGCTTCAGCGCGCAGGACAACAGCGACAAGGTGCCCTCCGTGCTGCTGGCGGAACTGATCGACTATGTGCGGCAGGGCTTCGTGCTGGCGGGGGATGAGGATCTGGACGACGAAACCTCCGGCAAGCGGCTGCTCAACCACCTGATGGTGGCGCATCCGCTCACCCCCTACAGCCGCAACTACTTCTACCCGGAGGCGGGTTCGCGCCTCTTTACCTATGCCGCCGACTGGCTGCCCGCCCTCAATCCGGTGCGCGGCGCGGCCAACTTCCAGAGCGGCGAGCTGCCCTTACCTCCCGAATGGGGCAAGGAGCAGGGGCTGGAGCTGGCGGAGCTGCTGCGCTTCTATCGCCAGCCCACCAAATATTTCCTCAACCGTCGCCTCAAGGTGTGGTTTGAACTCAACGAAGCCAACATCGAGGACAGCGAGCCGTTCGAGCTGGATGGTCTGCAACATTATCAGCTGAAAGATCTGCTACTCGGTGCTCACTTGGCTGAGGGTGATAGTGCGGCGCGGCGCGAGCGGTTACAGCTCACCGGCCTGTTGCCGCAAGGGTGGTTCGGCAGCCTGCTGCTGGATGATCTGGATGCCGAGATGGGCAAGCTGGCGGATCGGTTGCGGCCATGGGTTGCTGCCAATGAGTCAGAAAAGCAGGCGGTGGAGATCGATATCTCCCTCACTCAGGGCCAGCTGCAAGGGTGGATCGACACCCAGAAGGGGCGCTTGCTGGTGGTCAAACCCGGCAGCTTCAACGGCAAGGATCTGCTGCTGGGCTGGATCCAGCACCTCTGCCTCTCATTGAGCTGCGCCCCCGGCGACACCCTGCTGTTCGATGCCAAACAGAGTCTGCGCCTGCCTGTACTCGCTGCCGACGAGGCGCGCCCCAAGCTGGCGGCGCTGGTGGCGCTCTGGGCGCAGGGGATGAAGCGGCCGCTGCCGTTTTTCCCCAACACCGCCTGGGATTGGCTCAAGACGATCGAGAAGGATCCCGACAAGCCGGAGGCGGCCGACAAGGCGGCACTCACCCGTTTCAACGGCGGCTGGATGATCAATGGGGAGGGGCAGGACGTTTACGTCGCCCGCTGCTTCCCCGAACTCGATGACGAGGTGCTGGGGCAGTTGCAGGCGCTGGCTCGCGAACACCTGACCCCGCTGCTCAAGACCCTGGAGGAGCTGAAATAATGGCTAACCCGCTCAATACCCTGCGTTTTCCCCTCCATGGTGAACGACTGATCGAAGCCTCCGCCGGTACCGGCAAGACCTACACCATCGCCGGCCTCTACCTGCGCCTGCTGCTGGGCCACGGCCCGCTCATTGAAGAGGGGGCCGATGCCGGTCAGCCGAGCGCCCACGAACGGCCACTCTCTGTGACCGAGATCCTGGTGGTGACCTTTACCGAAGCGGCCACCGCCGAGCTGCGCGGGCGGATCCGCGGTCGCATCCACGAGGCGCGCCTCGCCTTTATGCGCGGTCACAGCAGTGACACCCTGCTGGCCCAGTTGCTGGAAGAGGTGGAGGATCACGAGCTGGCGGCCCGTCGCCTGCTGGCCGCCGAGCGGCAGATGGACGAGGCGGCTGTCTTTACCATCCACGGCTTCTGCCAGCGGATGCTCAAGCAGAACGCCTTCGAGTCGGGCGCCCTCTTTGAAACCGAATTTTTGACCGACGACAGCCAGCTTCGGCTGCAGGCGGTGAGCGACTACTGGCGCGCCGAGTTCTATCCGGTGGATAAAACCCTGGCGAGCTCGGTGCGCGCGCTCTGGCCTAGCCCCGCCGCCCTGCTGCGGGAGATGAACGGCTGGCTCGACAATAGCGAGCTGGAGATACACCCGGCCTTGGGGGATGAGACCCTCGCCGCCCGCCATCAGGCTGCCATGGCCCGCATCGGGGCTGTGAAAGATGCCTGGCTGGCGCAAGGGGACGAGATCCGCCGCCAGACCGAGGGGCAAATCAAGCTCTATACCGGCAAGAACTACGAAGGCTGGCTCGCCAAGATCGGGGACTGGGCGCAGGATCCGACCAGCGGTTATACCCTGCCCAAGGATCTCGAGCGCTTCGGCCAGGAAACATTGGAGGCCAAGCTGAGCAAGGGGAAGGCGTTACCAACCCTGCCGCTGTTCAGCGAAATCGATGCGCTGCTGGCGAGCCGTCCCGGTATTCGCGACCTTATCCTGCAACGGGCGGCCAGGGTGGTGCGCAGCCGGATGCAGGCCAGCAAGCGGCAGGCCCATCAGCTCTCGTTCGATGACCTGCTCAAGGATCTCGACGGGGCGCTTGGTTCGGGCCTTGGCGAACGGCTGTGTGAGCGCATTCGCGCCACCTATCGGGTGGCCATGATCGACGAATTTCAGGATACAGACCCCCAGCAGTACCGCATCTTCCATCGGCTTTACGGCGGCCACACAGACACGGCGCTGCTGATGATCGGTGACCCCAAGCAGGCCATCTACGGCTTTCGCGGCGCCGACATCTTTACCTACATTCAGGCGCGGCGAAATGTGAGCGCCCACTACACCCTCGGGCGCAACTGGCGCTCCAGCAGTGCGCTGGTGGGGGCGGTCAACGGCCTGTTCGAGCGGGCGAAAGATCCCTTTATCTACGAGGCGGATATCCCCTTCCTGCCGGTGGAGGCGCAGGGCAAGAGCAAGGCGCTGCTGCTGGGTGGCGCCACCGCGCCCGTGCTCCACTGCTGGCAGCTGACCGGCCAGCCCACCTTCAATCGGGGGGATTACCAGAGCAAGATGGCCCGCGCCACCGCCGCCGAGATCCACCGCCTGCTGACCCTGGCCCGCGAGGGCAAGGCATTGATCGGTGACAAGGCGGTGAAGGCCGGGGATATCGCCGTGCTGGTGCGCACCGGCGCCGAGGGCAAGCTGGTGCAGCAGGAGCTGGCGCGCCTCGCCATCGCCTCCGTCTATCTGTCGAACCGCGAGAGCGTGCTGGAGCAGGTGGAGGCGCGGGAGATTTTGCTGATCCTGCACGCCTGCCAGAACCCGAGCGAAGAGCGCAGCCTGCGGGCGGCGCTGGCGACCGGGCTGTTTGATCTCGACGCCAAGGCGCTCGATGGGCTGGCCAGCGACGAGCGGGCGTGGGAGAGCGCAGTGCAGGAGTTTATGGAGTACCGCAAGATCTGGCATCGCCGCGGCGTGCTGGCGATGCTGCGGGCCCTGCTGCACCGGCGCAATCTCGCCTCCTCCCTGCTGGCGAGCCCCTATGGCGAGCGGCGGCTGACCAACTTCCTCCATCTTGGCGAACTGCTGCAACAGGTGAGCAGCGAGCTGGATGGGGAATATGCCCTGCTGCGCTGGCTGGGGGAGGCGGTGAGCCGCCCCAACGGCCAGGATGCGGAGCAGGTACTGCGCCTCGAATCCGAGCGCAAGCTGGTGCAGATCGTCACCATCCACAAATCCAAGGGGCTGGAGTACCCGCTGGTGTTCCTGCCCTTTATCTGCAGCCACAGAACCGCCGAGACCCCGCTCTATCACGAGGCGGATGAGGCGGGCAATCGCACCATTCTCGATCTGACCGGCGCCGAGGGTTCCTTGGCGGAGGCCGACCGCGAGCGCCTTGCCGAAGACTTGCGGCTGCTCTATGTGGCGCTGACCCGGGGCGTCTACGCCACCTGGCTGGGACTGGCGCCGGTGCGGGCTGGGGCGGGCAAGTCGGAGAAGACCGACCTGCACCACACCGCCATCGGCTACCTGCTGCAAAAGGGCGAAGAGGGGGATGCGCAGACGCTGGCGACCGCCCTGACGGAGCTGTCACAGGCGCTGCCCGGGGTGGCCGTCGGTGAGCCCTCGCTCACCCGTCCGGCCCCGCTGCAGCCAGAGGAGGAGCAGCTGGGCGAGCCGCTGGTGCGCCACTTTAGCGGCTCCCTTGAGCGGGACTGGTGGATCAGCTCCTACTCCGGGCTGGCGGCGCAGGGTCACGGTCACAGCAAGGGGGTCTTGGCCAACCCCGGCTTCGATGATGAGGTGGTGACCGAGGCGGCTGCATTGGCTTCCGAGCAACCGGAAGAGGCGCCCCAGCCCTCCATCTTCACCTTCCCGAAAGGGGCGCGCCCCGGCACCCTGCTGCACAGTCTGTTTGAGACCATCGACTTTCAGAGCGCCGCGGGCGAGCCGCTGGCAGAACATATCGCCACCCTGTTGGCGCAGGATGGTTTTGACGAGAGCTGGGCACCAGTGCTGCAACAGCAGGTGGAGGCGGTGCTCGATACCCCGCTGGAAACAGGCTTTGGTGATCCGGTGCGGCTACGGGACTTGAGTGCCGAGCGCAAGCAGGTGGAGCTGGAGTTCTTCCTGCCCATGGGGCGGGTGACGGCACCGGCGCTGACCGCGCTCTGCCAGCAGCACGACCCGCTGTCGCGGGGCAACAAGCCGCTGAGCTTTGCCACCGTACAGGGGATGCTCAAGGGCTTTATCGATCTGGTGTTCGAGTGGCAGGGGTGCTGGTATCTGCTCGACTACAAATCGAACCACCTCGGCATGAGCCCGGCCGATTACAGCCGTCCGGCGCTGGATCGGGCGATGGCGGAGCACCGCTACGACCTGCAATACCAGCTCTACTCGCTGGCGCTGCACCGGCTGCTCACCCTGCGCCTGCCGGGCTACGACTTCGAGCAGCACTTTGGCGGCGTTTTCTATCTGTTCCTGCGCGGCATGCCGCAGGGGGGCATTTTCCATACCCGCCCGAGCCGTGAACTGGTGCTGGGGCTGGATGAGTTGTTTAGAAACGGTGATCGCTCTGGCAGTGTTTCATCAGCAGAATTAAACGAGGTAGAGGCATGAGCGGCACCATGATCAGCACTGCGACCAGCGCAATGATGGTTGAACGGTTAAAAGCACTGGCGCTGGCTGGGCGTATCCGCCAGCTGGATCTGCAATTTGCCAGGCTGGTGGCCGATCTTGGCGGCAGCCCCGAGCTGGTGCTGGGAGCTGCACTCGCCTGCTTCGAGCTGGGGCGCGGCCATGTCTGTTTGCCACTTGAGATGCTCATCGCTGGATCCCTGCGCCCGTTCGGGCTGGATCCCCAGCAGAGCCGGGATCTGCTGGGGGATCTGGCGGATCCTGACCGCTGGCCCGCCCTATTTGCGGCAAGTTCGCTGGTTGGCACCGAGCAGGATGAGGGGCTCACCCCGCGCTGGCCGCTGCGGCTGTGGCACGGGCGGCTCTACCTTACCCGCTACCACGATTTTGAACTGGGGGTGGCCCGCCATCTGCGCGCCCTGAGTGAACGCGCCGAATGGCCTGAGATTGCCCCAGCCCTGTCGCGACTGTTTGCCCGCGACTACGGGCTGGTGTTCGGGGCGCTGCTCAAGGCCCGCCTCGCCCCCGACTTCTCGGCCCGACACTTTACCCTGAAGTATCTCGATCTGGTGTTCCCGAGCGAGGTGGATTGGCCCGCCATCGAGGCGCTGCTGGCCAGCGCTCAGGCGGCGAGCGACTTGAGCAAGCTGGATACGCTGGTGCCCGAGGCGCTCTGCTGCAACGGCCAGAAGCTGGCAGCGGCCACCGCGGCGGCGCGCCCCTTTGCGGTGATCTCCGGTGGCCCCGGTACCGGCAAGACCACCACGGTCGCCAAACTGCTCGCCATTCTGGTGGAGACCGGCCTGCAAGCAGACAAGGCCCCGGCGATCCGGCTGGTGGCCCCCACCGGCAAGGCGGCGGCGCGCCTGACCGAGAGTATCGGCTCTGCCCTGCAGGCCCTCGATCTACCCCCCGAGTGGGTCGAGGCGATCCCCACCGAGGCGGGCACCTTGCACCGGCTGCTCGGGGTTATCCCGGGGCGCAGCCAGTTCCGCCACCACGCGGGCAACCCGTTGCACCTCGACTTGCTGGTGGTGGATGAGGCCTCCATGGTCGATTTGCCGATGATGGCACGCCTGCTCGATGCGCTGCCAAGCCACGCCCGCCTGATCCTGCTTGGCGACAAGGATCAGCTCGCCTCGGTGGAGGCGGGTGCCGTGCTCGGCGATATCTGCAGCTTTATCGAACAGGGCATCAGCCCGGCGCAGGCGGACTGGCTCTCCCGCCAGACCGGCTACCGCTTGCAGGGCACGCCCGCAGGCGCCCCGGTACGTGACAGCCTCTGTCTGCTGGCCAAGAGCTGGCGCTTTGATCAGCACTCCGGCATCGGTCAGCTGGCGCGGGCCTGCAACAGCGGCGATGCCACGGCGGTGGAATCAGTCTGGGGCATGGGCTTTGCCGATATCAGCCTGCACCCCTGGGCGGGGGAGGCTTACGACGCCCTGATTGCCCAGGGGGTGGCCGGTTACGGCAGCTATCTGAAGGCGGCCCGCGCAGGGGAAGCGCCTGCCGCCGTGTTCAAGGCATTCAACAGCTTCCAGATCCTCAGCGCTTTGCGCGACGGCCCGTTCGGGGTGCTGGGGCTTAACGAGCGGCTCGAACTGGCCCTGTCACGGGCTGGCCTCATTGCCCGCGACGGCGACTGGTATGCCGGTCGCCCGGTGATGGTGGTGCGCAACGACCACGGGGTTGGCCTCTACAACGGCGATATGGGGCTCTGTCTGCCCGATGAAACCGGCCGGCTCAAGGTCTGGTTTGAGCAGCCGGATGGCACCCTGCGGGCGCTGTTGCCCAGCCGGCTGCCGCCCCACGAAACGGTCTATGCCATGACCATCCACAAATCCCAGGGCTCGGAGTTTGCCCATACCGTGCTGGTGCTGCCCGACAGCTCCAGCCCGCTGTTGACCCGCGAGCTGGTCTATACCGGCATCACCCGCGCCAAGGCGCGCCTCGATCTCTACGGCGATCGCGCCCTGCTGGCACAGGCCGTGCGGAAAAAGACCGAGCGTTATTCCGGACTGGCGGAGAGGTTGGGGGAGTGATTGATGGCGGCGGTGAAGGGATTGGCCGCCGTCAACGTATAATTTTTTAGGAATGAAATATTATTTTTCATTTATTTCATTAATAAGGCGTCCCCAAAGAGGCTTTAATTGCTTTCTGATCGCATTAGAGCCCATTATATTCGCCGCCTTATGGCCATAGGTGATGAAATTTCTCTTGCTCAAATGCGAGTAACGCTCATAAATTTTCTTTTTAAATAGTGGTGTTTTAGCTACGCCATCTTTTTCTTCAATGAGGTTGGCTTTTTGGTGTGTCTTTTTAGCTAACCTTACCCCAGCTTTCATTCTGCCTGAAAACCTAGGGAAGGTGCGAATAAGCGGGGAAATTCTTCTCGGCTGACTCAGTCATTTCATTTTTTCAGTTTGAGCCGATCT
>NZ_JAPCIX010000027.1:0-42408 GCF_027707605.1 Aeromonas sp. QDB31
ATCGACGGGGTTGTTTGCGTTGCCGCTTGCCCTGTCGATGGAGGCGCATTATAGGGGGCTGAAACTTTCTGGCAAGCCCATTTTTGCAAAAAGTGGCAATAAATCTTCAAAAATAGGCCTTTCTCTAGTTATTCATAGCCAACCACAGCTTTTGTACAAACTTATCCACAGAAACAAGCCCGGGATTGCTAGAATGGCCAGAAAATTGAGGAGGCCGAGATGGACTTGCGACTGAGACCCTATAAAGGAAAACGCCCACAACTGGGCAAACGAGTATATGTGGACCCCTGCGCCACCCTGGTGGGAGACATAGTGCTCGGCGACGATGCCAGCATCTGGCCCCTGGTGGCGGCACGGGGGGACGTGAACCACATTCGCATCGGCGCCCGCAGCAATGTACAGGACGGCACTGTTCTGCACCTCAGCCGCAGGAGCGCCGCGAATCCCGACGGTTATCCCCTGCTGATCGGGGAAGACGTCACCGTGGGCCACAAGGCCATGCTGCACGGTTGCACCATAGGCAACCGGGTGTTGGTCGGCATGGGGGTCATACTGCTGGATGGGGTGGTCGTCGAGGATGATGTGATGATAGGCGCCGGCTCTCTGGTGCCACCGGGCAAGCGGCTCGCATCCGGCTTCCTCTATATGGGGAACCCGGTCAAGCAGGCACGGCCGCTCAAGCCGGCAGAGATTGCCTTTCTGAAGACCTCGGCCGACAACTATGTCCTGCTCAAGGATGAGTATCTGCAAGAGGCTTGAGGCAGACAGAGAACGAAAACAAGAAGCCCGGCATGCGCCGGGCTTCTCTGCTTATATAGCTAGCCAATCGCTGTGGTCAGGATCAGTGGGCCTGATCCCAGCTGTCGCCAGTCCCGGCTTCCACCACCAGCGGCACGTGCAGCTCGGCCGCCGCCGACATCTTCTCCTTGATGAGCGCTATGTACTCCTCCAGCTTCTCCTCGCGGATCTCGAACACAAGTTCATCGTGAACCTGCATCAGCATGTGGATGGAGCCATCGGTAATGCCCCGGATCCAGCCATCGACGGCGATCATGGCGCGCTTGATGATGTCGGCGGCCGTGCCCTGCATCGGGGCGTTGATCGCCGCCCGCTCCGCCGCCTTGCGCAGACCGGCGTTGCGGGACTTGATGTCCGGTAGGTAGAGGCGGCGACCAAACAGGGTCTCGACATAACCCTGGGCTTCCGCCTGCTGGCGGGTGCGCTCCATGTACTCCAGCACGCCCGGGTAGCGTTCGAAGTAGAGATCCATGTACTTCTGCGCCTCGGCACGGCCGATCCCCAGCTGCTTGGCCAGACCGAAGGCACTCATGCCATAGATGAGGCCGAAGTTGATCGCCTTGGCGCTGCGGCGCATGTCGGTGGTCACCGCCTCGAGCGCCACACCGAATACCTCGGCGGCAGTCGCCTTGTGGATGTCCTTGCCCTCGGCAAAGGCGGTCAGCAAGCCTTGGTCACCGGAGAGGTGCGCCATGATGCGCAGCTCGATCTGGGAGTAATCCGCCGCCACCAGCTTGTAACCGGCGCTAGGAATGAAGGCCTGCCGGATCCTGCGTCCCTGCTCGTTGCGCACCGGGATGTTCTGCAGGTTGGGATCGGTGGAGGAGAGCCGGCCGGTCGCCGCCACCGCCTGATGGTAGGAGGTATGTACCCGCCCGGTCTGGGGCTTGATCATCAGCGGCAGCTTGTCGGTATAGGTGGACTTGAGCTTGGCCAGTCCACGGTGCTCCATCAGGAGGCGCGGCAGATCATAGGTCTCCGCCAATTCCGCCAGCACCTCTTCGGCGGTGGACGGGGCGCCCTTGGGGGTCTTCTTGAGGATCGGCAGCCCCAGCTTGACGAACAGGATCTCGCCGAGCTGCTTGGGTGAGGAAAGGTTGAACTCCTGCCCGGCCAGCTCGTGCGACTGCCGCTCCAGCTCCGCCAGACGTACTTCGATCTCCTGACTCTGCTGGTGCAGCAACTTGGGATCTATGGTGGTACCGAGCAGCTCCATCCGTGCCAGCACCGGCAGCAGGGGCAGTTCGATCTCGGTGAACACTTTGGCAAGCTCAGGCTGTTTGCTCAACTCGCCCCACAGGGTCTGGTGCAGACGCAGGGTGATGTCGGCATCTTCCGCCGCATAGGGCGCGGCCTGCTCCAGTTCGATCTGGTTGAAGGTGAGCTGCTTGGCCCCCTTGCCAGCGATATCCTCGAAGGAGATGGTCTCGACCCCGAGGTACTTGCTGGCCAGGGAGTCCATGTCGTGGCGGCTGGCGGTGGAGTTGAGCACATAGGATTCGAGCATGGTGTCGAAGGCGATGCCCTGCAGATCAATGCCGTGGTTCTGCAGCACGTTGCGATCGTACTTGAGGTTCTGCCCCACCTTGAGGCGGGCCGGATCTTCCAGCAGCGGCTTGAGCTTGCCCAGAACCTGCTGTTCGGTCAGCTGGGTTGGCGCCCCCAGATAGTCGTGGCCGAAGGGAACATAGGCCGCCTTGCCCGGTTCGATGGCGAACGACACGCCGACCACTCGCGCCTCCATATAGTCGAGACTGGTGGTTTCGGTGTCGAAGGCAAACAGTGGTGCAGCCTGCAACTGTGCCAGCCAGCCGTCGAACTCGGCCTCCTCCAGAATGCAGCTGTAGTTGGTCTCGATGGCGGCAGCGGGGGCAGCAGCGTCATCAGCTGCTCCTTCCTGCCCGGCGCTCTCTTCGCCACCGGACTCCAGCTCCTTGATCAGGTTGCGCAGCTCGTACTCCCGGTAGACCGCCAGCAGGGACTCCTTGTCGATCGGGCCCAGCAACAGCTCTTCGAGGCTCTGCTCCAGCTCGACGTCGGTCTTGATGGTCGCCAGCTGGTAGGAGAGGCGAACCTGATCCTCCTGCTCGCGGAATTTGTCGGCAAACGTCTTGGCGCCACGAAAGCCCAGGGCGGCGACCTTGTCGAGGTTGGCGGCGATCTGATCGATGCTGCCTATCCCCTGCAACAGCGCCTGGGCCGTCTTCTCGCCCACCCCTGCCATGCCGGGAATGTTGTCCACCTTGTCCCCCATCAGGGCCAGGTAGTCGATGATGAGCTCGGGGGGCACGCCGAACTTCTCGATCACCCCTTCCCGATCGGTCTTCACATCCTTCATGGTGTCGATCAGGGTGACATGGTCGGAGACCAGCTGCG
Source organism: Aeromonas sp. QDB31 (assembly GCF_027707605.1). Lineage (NCBI taxonomy): Bacteria > Pseudomonadati > Pseudomonadota > Gammaproteobacteria > Aeromonadales > Aeromonadaceae > Aeromonas > Aeromonas sp. QDB31. Next base: position 3,175 of record NZ_JAPCIX010000027.1, read on the forward strand.
CCATGTCCTTGTCGCCTGTGCTGATGAGCACGGGCAGTTGCTTCTCGGTCGCCTGGCGGGCGAGCGTGCCGATCACGTCGTCGGCCTCGACCCCTTCGACCATCAGGAAGGGGAAGCCCATCGCCTTGATCATCTGGTGAATGGGGGCAACCTGGCTGCGCAGATCGTCTGGCATGCTGGCGCGGGTCGCCTTGTACTCGGGGTAGATGTCGTCACGGAACGTCTTGCCCTTGGCGTCGAACACCACGGCCACATGACAGTCAGGGTATTGCTTGCGCAGGCTGCGCATCATGTTGGCCATCACCCGGACGGCGCCGCTTGGCAAACCAGTCGATGTGCGCAGATCGGCCTGCTGGGAGGCGAAGAAGGCGCGGTAAAGATATGAAGAGCCGTCGACCAAGATAAGGGGATTGCTAGGGGCCATGAAATCGTCCTGCCAGGAATAAACAGTCGCTAGGATGCCACAGGGCCCGCGGCACACCAAGGGGCTGACCCCCTCTCATACGTGCCACGAACGGCCCCACTACCTGTGGATAACTCTGTGCTCAAAAATGGGCTCATGGCTGCACCAGGGTGACAAAGCTGTGAATTAAAAACAAAAACAGCATATAAAACAGCATGTTGAGATCGTAAAAACAAACCATGATGCCTTCATCATGATCTCGATCAATGTGGAAAAAAATTCAAGGGGGTCAACGAGGCAGGATCCAAAACGAAACAATCCTAGCACAGCAAGATGACTTGACCAGTGGAGGCCGAACGATAACCATACAAAAGTACAACAATCTACCCTGGCTCACATTTTCAACAACGAGGAGTCTGCCATGAAAAAAGTGGCCGTGATCTTGAGTGGCTGTGGCGTGTTTGATGGCGCCGAGATCCATGAAGCCGTCATCAGCCTGCTGGCACTGGCCCGTCAGGGCGCCACCGTCCAGTGCTTCGCGCCCGACGTGCCTCAATTGCACGTCATCAACCACCTGACCGGCGAGGTGAGCGAGGGGGAGAGCCGCAACGTCCTGGTCGAGGCTGCCCGCATCTGCCGCGGCCAGATCAGGAATGTGGCCGAGCTGGATGCGGCCGATTTCGATGCCTTGCTGGTGCCCGGCGGCTTTGGCGCCGCCAAGAATCTGTGCGACTTCGCCGTTCAGGGCGCCAACTGCCAGATCCAGCCCGATGTGCTGAAAGCCTGCCAAAGCTTTGCCGAAGCCCGTAAACCGGCAGCCTATATCTGCATAGCGCCGGCCATGATACCCCTCATCTATGGCGCCGGCACCCTGGCCACCATAGGCCATGACGAGGGCGCCGCCAATGCCATCGAGGCCATGGGGGGCAGCCATCTCAACTGCCCGGTCAGCGAGTTCGTGGTGGATCAGGAACGCAAGGTGATCTCGACTCCGGCCTACATGCTGGCACAGAACATCGTCGAGGCCGCCGACGGCATCGAGAAGACGGTCAAGCAGTTGCTGGCCCTGTGATCCCTCCCCTGCCAAAACAAGCGGGCCGCTCAAGGAGCGGCCCGCTTTCATTCCAGTCAGTCAAGACGGGATCAGATGGCATCGCCCATCTGGTCCATCTTGCCCAGCAGGGCGCGCAGACGCTCTTGCCAGGCAACGTGTTCGTTGCGCAGCTGATGGTTCTCGTCTTGCAGCTTGTTGTTCTGCTCTTTCAGCTCGTCCAGCTCCATTTTCAGCAGGGAGATGTTGTCGACGGCGGATTGTACTTTGGATTCGAGTTGCTCAAGGACTTCTAGTGACATATGCATACCTGTATGTTCAATTGCGATGCCCCACAGGGGGCGATTCAAGCGCGTGAAGCCAGCATACCCTGATGCGCTCGGCACAAACAAGCCAGCGCGTTGCAAAATGCGCCCTCCGTGCCGGTATTGCTTAAATATGCGTCGGTTTTTCTCGCAGGCGGCAGGAACCGCGATCCGGGACGCTCGCCACGGCGTCACGGCCCCCTGCGAACCGCCTCCTCTCCCGCCGCTGGCATCAGCCGTGCAGGGCGATGAAGCCCCCCATCAGCAGACAGGCCACCCCGTACATCAGCAGCCCATAGAGCAGGTTCCAGCGCAGCAGTAAACCGGCGCTCAGGTTGTAGCGGGAGGCCAGCGCCAGGTTGGAGCCGGATAGCGGGCTGGTGCCGGTGGCGAGCCCCCATCCCAGCAGGAAGCACATGCCGAGCAGGCTGGGATCCGGCGACAGCGCCCACAGCAAGGGGGCCATCCCCGAGATGCTGATGAGGGGGTGCACGCCTATGATCGCGACCAGGAAGATAAGCAGCAGGGTGAGGGATGCCTCAAGCCAGCCGAAGTGGTTGAATAGCGGCAGACCGTGACCGGCGCCGAAGTCGATGACAGAGAGGGCACTGTTGATGCCGGCAGCCAACAGGCCAGCCCCGAGAAACAGCACCAGCTGGCCGCCGATGGCGGGGAAACGCTCCACCACCTGTCGCTTGAGCGCAGCCCCGCTCCCTTGGCTTGGCATGAAGAGCAGCGCCAGCAAGGGGGCCACCAGGGCGATCACCGCCAGAATGCTGAGCCCGGGCCAGAAACGGTGGATCACCAGCACCAGCAGCGCCAGGGTCACCGGCAACCCCAGGGTCTGCAGCCGCAGCGGATAACCGTCAAAGGTCTCCACGCCGAGTCGCTCTACCTGCCAGGCCGTCAGCCCCATGGCCAGCAAGGCTGCCAGTATGCCAAAAGGCAATATGCTGCCCAGTTGCAGACCCGGTGCATAGGTGAGGGCCACCGCCATGGCGACAAAGAAGGGGGACCAGAAGGCCGCGGCGCAGAAGATCCGGCTCAGCACCATGACCTGGCGCCGCTCAAGGGTACCATTGCGCTCCAGCCGATCACCGATGATAAAGAGCACCGAGAGGTTGATGACGGCACCGAGCAGATTGAGGCTGGCCATGGTGCTCCACAGCCCCTTGCGACCGGACCAGGAGGCGGTGCCTGTCAGCAGACCCGAGGTGGCGAGGTTGAGGGTGCTGACGGCGGCAAACATGGTGAGCATGTTGATGTTGGGCAGCAGCCAGTCCCCGGGGCTGAGGCTGGCGCCACGCCACCAGGAGAAGATCAGCAGCAGCAGTGCCGCCCCATAGAGCGCCAGCGCCTGACGACGGGCGGCTCCCACCAGCCAGGGCCAGGTGAGCAGGGAGGCGGTCCAGGCCGCGACGGCGGCTGGCCAGGGGGAGAATCCCAGATAGAGGTGCAGCAGGTTGAGCAGCCACATCCCCAGGATCAGATAGCCTGACCAGCGCTTGACCATACGGCGGCCTCGGTCAGGGGATCAGAGACACTGATCCATGTCCAGGGAGGGTTTATCACACTCGGGCCGACCCACGATCTTGGCGGGCACACCGGCGACCGTGGTGTGGGGCGGCACCGGGTTGATCACCACGCTGCCGGCCCCTATCTTGGCGCCGACCCCCACTTCGATGTTGCCGAGCACCTTGGCGCCCGCCCCTATCATCACCCCTTCGCGGATCTTGGGATGGCGGTCACCACTCTCCTTGCCGGTGCCCCCCAGGGTCACGCTCTGCAGGATGGAGACATCGTTCTCGATCACTGCGGTCTCACCGACCACTATGCCGGTGGCGTGGTCAAACATGATGCCCTTGCCGATCCGCGCGGCCGGGTGCACGTCGACCCCGAACACCACGGAGATCTGGTTTTGCAGGTAGAGCGCCAGCGAGCGACGCCCCTGGCGCCACAGCCAGTTGGCAACCCGGTAGCCCTGGAGGGCATGGAACCCCTTGAGGTAGAGCAGCGGCGTCGAGAAGAGGTCGACGGCGGGATCCCTGTCCTGCACGGCGCAGATGTCGGCCGCCACTGCGGCCAGCAGCTCGGGTTCGCTGCGCAGGGCCAGTTCAATCACCTCGCGCAGAGCGATGGCTGGCATGGTGGTGCTGTCGAGCTTGTTGGCGAGCTGAAAACTCAGAGCCGAGCGCAGATCACCGTGATTGAGAATGGTGGAGTGAAAGAAGCTGGCCAGCATGGGCTCCTGGGCCGCCATGCTCTGCGCTTCCTGCTGAATTTTTTGCCACGTTTGGGCAACCAGATCATCCATGTTGCAGCCTACTGTTGTTCAGGGTGAGTGCCTTGTTGTTCTTTTGTCAGCACCGAGATGGGGTCCATATGAATGATCACCTCCATCCGCTCGAAGGACTGGCGAACCGCCAGTTCAGCCTCGTCGGCTATCTGATGGGCCTGGACCAGGGGGAGCTGATCGTCGAGCTCCAGATGTAACTGCACGAAGCGGGTCGGCCCGGATTGGCGGGTACGCAGATCATGTACGCCATGCACCCCCTCTACGGCACAGCAGAGCGCCATTATTCTCGCTTGTTCTTCCTCTGGCAACTGACGATCGAGCAGGGCCTGTACGGATTCGTAGCCAATATGGGCGGCCCCCCACACCAGGAACAGACCAATCAGGATGGCGAACAGGCCATCGGCCCAGTGCCACCCCTGCCCCGCCAGCACCAGCGCCAGCAGCACGCCGGCATTGAGCAGCAAGTCCGAGCGGTAGTGCAGCATGTCGGCCTTGATGGCCACGCTGTTGGTCTTGCGAATGACCAGACTCTGGAAGCTGACCAGCAGCAGGGTCAGCAGGATGGAGCCGGCACTGACCCAGATCCCCGCCTCCAGCCGCACCACGGGGACCTGATTCAGCATCGACGAGATGCCGTGCATCATCAGCAGCAGGGCAGAGCCCGAGATGAAGGCCGACTGGATCAGACCCGCCAGGGACTCCGCCTTGCCGTGGCCGAAGCGGTGCTCCTCATCGGCTGGCGCCAGCGCGTAACGAATGGCCAGCAGGTTGATGATGGAGGCACTCACATCCATGAAGGAGTCGGTGAGGGACGCCAGCAGGCTGGAAGAGTCCGTCATCAACCAGGCGATCAGCTTGCCCAGGATCAGCAGGGTGGCGGTGACGACCGCCGCCGTGCTGGCGAGGGTGACCCAGCGGGAATAATGTTGATGGCTCAAAACCGGCTTTCCTCTGACGCGTAAAAACTTATTATACCCTGACCCGAACGTCAGTTTGGCGCGCAAAATCAACGGAGTGACCCCGAATGAACAAAATACTCCTGGTCGACGACGATCTCGAGCTGACCCAGCTGCTCACCGAAATCCTGACCCTGGAAGGATTTGAGGTCACCGTCGCCGAGGATGGGGAAGAGGGACTGCTGCGGCTGGCAGAGCAGGCATTCGATCTGGTGCTGCTGGACGTCATGATGCCCAGACTCAACGGGTTCGCCATGCTGACCAGGCTGCGCAAGACCCACGACACCCCGGTGTTGATGCTGACTGCCCGTGGCGACAGCCAGGACAGGGTCAACGGGCTCGAAGCGGGCGCAGATGACTATCTGGCCAAACCCTTCGATGACAGGGAGCTGCTGGCGCGAGTGCGCGCCATCTTGCGCCGCACCCAGCATCCCTCACCCCAGCGCGGCGCGTCCGATGAGCTGCGCTTCATGGATCTGGTGCTGCAACCCGGCCTGCAGCGAGCCCGCTGCGACGATCAACTGCTGGAGCTCACCGCCACCGAGTTCGGCCTGCTGGAGTGCCTGCTGCGCAGCCCGGGTCAGATCGTCAGCAAGAACCTGTTGTCCGAACAGGTGCTTGGCAAGAAGCTCGAACCCTTCGATCGGGCCATCGACATGCACCTGAGCAACCTGCGCAAGAAGCTGCCCGAACGAGCAGACGGTCAGCCCCGCTTCAAGACGGTACGCGGGCGAGGCTACCTCTGGCTGGAGCAGGCATGAGAACGGCCCGCACCTTCAATGGCCTCTCCACCCAGATCTTCCTCTGGTTCTGGTTCATGCTGCTGCTCGTGCTGGCCGCCGTGGTGATACTGCCCACCCTGGATCCCCGCAATACCATCCCCCTGCCCGAGCACGAGATGGCCAGGATGAACAACAACCTCCGGGCGCTGCAGGCCGGGGCCGACCCGAACCAGGACTTCGATCTGCAACAGGCCATCACGGTGGCAGGTCTCTTGCCGGTGGACAACGTCTACCTGCGTGATGCCAAGGGCCAGATGCAATCCACCACCCAGTTGAGCAAGTTCGTCATCCGCTTCATGCTGGACGCCGACGACCCGGCCAGGCCCATGCTGGGTAGCGAACACCAGCGGGCCATCGCCGGCCCCTTCCAGATGCAGCACCACGGCCAGACCTATCACGTCTACTTCGGGCTCAACGTCGAGAATTCCTATCTGTTCCTGTTTATCCAGATCCTGGATCACCCCATCCAGATCCTGGGCATCGCCATGTTGGTCAGCACCCCGCTCTGTCTGCTGCTGGCCTGGCGGCTGACCCGCCCCATACTGCAGCTGCAGCAGTCGGTCTCCCAGTTGGCGCAGGGCAAGCTGGAGACGCGGATCCCCAACCTGGGGCGGCGGGACGAGATAGGTCAGCTGGCGGATCATGTCAGCCACATGGTGGATACCCTCAAGCGCATGATCCAGAAGCAGAAACAGTTGCTGTCCGACATCTCCCACGAGCTGCGCAGCCCCCTCACCCGCATTCAGCTGGCGCAGGCCTTGATCCGCCGCAAGCAGGGGGACAGCTCGGAGCTGGCCCGGATCGAAAGCGAAATCGCCCGGCTCGACAAGCTGATCGGGGACCTGCTGGATCTGTCGCGGGTTCAGCAGCATGTGGAAGCCCCGGTGGAACTGCCGCTGGCGGAGCTGCTGGAGCCCATCCTGGACGACGCCATGTTCGAGGCCAATCAGAACGGCAAGCAACTCAGGCTGCCACCGCTACCGACCGAGACCCTCAGGATGTGGCCGGAACTGCTGGCGAGAGCCCTGGAGAACCCGCTGCGCAATGCGCTCAAGTATGCCCGCGAGTTCATCAAGGTGGACTGGTATCGGGAGGGACGGGAGTGGGTGATGACCATACGGGATGACGGCCCCGGCGTGCCGGTGGAGCAGCAACCCATGTTGTTCCTGCCCTTCTTCCGGGTCGACGATGCCCGCAACGCCAAAACCGGCGGCACCGGCCTCGGTCTCGCCATCGCCGCCGAGGCGATCCAGCGCCATGGCGGCACCATCAAGGCCAGCAACAATCACCCGACCGGGCTCGTCATCACCATCCGCCTGCCCATGGTGTGAGCCACCCCTTTTCATCGGCATGGGCGCTGGGTATGCTGGCGCCCGTTTCGCACCACCCCAGCCCCGCATCAGGATCCCGTCATGCTCGACATCGTGCTCTACCAACCGGAAATCCCGCCCAACACCGGCAACATCATCCGCCTCTGTGCCAACACCGGCTATCGGCTGCACCTGATAGAGCCCCTGGGTTTCGCATGGGATGACAAGCGGGTGAAGCGGGCGGGACTCGACTATCACGAGTTTGCCGAGGTGAAGCGCTGGCCGAGCTATGAGGCCTTTCTCGCGGCCGTGGCCCCCAAGCGAGTATTCGCCTGCACCACCAAGGGACGCACCGCTCACTCGGCGGCGCAGTTTGCCCCTGGGGATACCCTGCTGTTCGGGCCGGAGAGCCGCGGATTACCGGCGGAGATCATCGAGAGCCTGCCGTTCGAGCAGCGGCTGCGCATTCCCATGCTGCCTCAGAGTCGCAGCATGAATCTGGCCAATGCGGTCGCGGTTTTCGTCTACGAGAGCTGGCGCCAGTTTGGCTATGAGGGCTCCCTCTAGCCTTTGCTGGCGCGGTGCCCCTCAGAGACGGCACCGACCATGAGACCCCGTCAGGCGGGTTCCCGACCTTGACCCAGCAGGCGGCCGTCACGTTCCAGTTGCCAGCATAGCCAACCCAGAGTTAGGCCCCGCCCTGTCATCAGCGCCGCCATGGCGGCCCACAAGGCCGCCACGCCCCATTCCTGGCACAGCCACCAGATCGGGAAGAAGCCGGCAAACACCGCCACCAGCATGCTGTTGCACATCTCGCGAGCCCGGGTGGCCCCGATGAAGACCCCATCCAGCAGGAAGCACCAGACCGCCAGCAAGGGCATGGCGATGAGCCAGGGCAGTTGGCGGTTCGCCTCGGCGATCACCGCAGGGATGTCGGTGATATGGGCGATGAGCAGCCGCCCCCCCAGGGCAAACCCCAGAGCAAACGCGATCGCGATCAGCAAGGCCCAACCCAGGTTGAGGACTATGGCCTCACGCAGCCCCTGCCTGTCCCGCCGTCCTATGGCGCGCCCCACCATGGCTTCCACCGCGTAGGCGAAGCCATCCAGCCCGTAGGAGATCAGCATCAGGAAGTTGAGCAACACCGCATTGGCGGCTACTGCCACGTCCCCCAACCTGGCCCCCTGCAAGGTCATGAAGGCGAAACAGAGCTGCAGGCAGAGGGAGCGGATGAAGATGTCCCGATTCAGGCCGAGCAGCCGCCGCACCGCAGGCCATTGCCACCAGCGCGGCCAGGCGCTCTGCCACACCTCGGCCGGGAGATGGCGCAGACGGCGGCTCACCAGCCAGAGTCCCACCCCGAGCGAGCAGTAGTCCGCCAACAAGGAGGCGGCAGCCACCCCCCTGACCTGCCAGCCCAGCCCCAGCACGAACCAGGCGTCCAGCACCATGTTCACCAGGTTGCTCAGGATCAGCAGCAGCATGGGGCTGCGCGCATCCTGCATGCCCAGCAGCCAGCCCATGATGACCATGTTGCACAGGGCCGCCGGCGCGCTCCAGATCCGCACAGAGACATAGTCTCCGGCATAGACCTGCACCTCGGGGGATCCCCCGCTGAGCCCTATGATGGCCGGCAAGAAAGGCAGCACCAGCAACAGCAGAGCCAGCCCCAGCCCGACGGCGAGGCCGAGCGCCCGCGCCAGGGTGTCCAGCTGCCCCTCGGCGCTGGCGGCGCCCTGGGCCTGGGCGGTCAGACCCGTAGTGGACATGCGCAGGAAGCCGAGCAGCCAGAACAGGAGGTTGATGAGCGTCGCCCCGACCGAGACACCTCCGAGAAACCAGGCCTGCCCGAGATGACCGATCACCCAGGTATCCACCAGGCCGAGCAAGGGGGTGGTGACGTTGGAGAACACCATGGGCAGGGCCAGGGCAAACACGGCACGGTGGCGGCGAGGATCCCTGAGCCAGGACGGCATCAAGCTAAGCACGATCGAGACTGGCAACTCACTCGGCGGCCAGCCGCACTATGCGGGCGAAGTCGGAGACCATGGTCTGCATATCCACATGGGCCACTTCACCCGGGGCGACCTTGGGGCGGAACATGGCCACCAGCTTCCCCTCGGGATTGATCAGCACGATCGAGGCCGAGTGGTCTATGAGGTAATCCTTGCGCTCGCTCTCCACAATGGAATAGACGAGACCAAGGTTGCGCACCAGGGGGAAGAGGGCACGGTGGGTACCGGTCGCCGCCTTGAACTCCGGATGGAAGAAGGCGGTATAGCTCTTGAGACGGGCGCTGTCATCCCGCTGGGGATCCGCCGAGATGAAGACCACCTGGCTGCTGGGTTCGATCTTCTTGAGATCCGGGTAGATGGAACGCAGATCCGCCAGGGCGGTCGGGCAGACATCGGGACAATAGGTGTAACCAATGAACAGGAAGGTCCAGTGCCCTGCCAGATTGGCGGCAGTGAAGGGCTCCCCATCCCCATCCGTGAGGGTGAAGGGGTTGATGTCACGTCCTACCGGATAATAATCCGCCTGCTCAGGCAGGGAGGGTTGGCTCCAGTAATAGGCCGCCATTATGCTGCCGACGAAGAGCAACAACAGCAGAGAAAAACGTGGTTTAACCATATAAAACAAAACCTTGCTAGTTCAACCAGCCGAATGGCGGGGCCAATGAAGGGCTATTGTAACCCGCTCGGCCCCGTTTCTGCCTAGTCCCGAGTCCGGATACCGGGCCGGAAAGGGCCTTACAGGGACGAAACAGGTGCTATCTCCCGATAATCACAAGATAAAGAAAAGCCCCACACCAGGTGGGGCTCACACACGGTTCGGAGAGCGGGCTCAGGGTCGCAGTCTGCGCAGCCCCTGGGGGCGTCGGATCGTGGCGCGCAGCGGGATGACCGGGGCCGTCCAGGGTGCATCTGGCAAACCGATGTCGTGGTGGCGGCGAAACAGACGAACCAGGCGGACAATCTTGTCCTTGGGGCACCCCAGCCAGATGGTCCAGCCATCTCCCTTGTGATACACCCAGAGCGCATAAAACCACGTCATCCGACTGCCCTTGATGAATCGGGTGATGGAGGATACGGGGGGTGCAGCCGGACCCGGATCCCACGGTGAGCTTGAAGCCATACCTGTCCTCCTTGCTCAACAGGCCACGCCGACCAGTGTTCCCGCCATCAGGAGGCAGACCGAACACCGTCGCGTACTGACTGTATTGAGTCGTCCAACTGCCTGACGACTCTCCCTTTCTTGTCCCGCACCGACTCAGCGGTGATGCATCCCTGCGATCCATGCTGACCTGGCAGTACACTCAAGGTCATGGCGGTTATCCGGCCATGACACTGCGGGCCTTCTCAAAGGATATATCCGAAATGCATGATGCGTGGCGGTACTGTTTGCGGCGAATCTGGGCGGTGGCAATGGCGGGGATCGGGGAGAAAAGGGGAGCGGGGAAAAGCGCAAAAACGAAGAGGCCTCCCGCAGGAGGCCCCTTGGCATGTTCGATGCCTACATCCAGTCGGCGTTGCGGATCACCCCGACCGCCAGCCCTTCGATGGTCAGATGCTGGCTGGAGAGATCCACCTCAATGGGGGAGAGATCTTCGTTTTCCGGCAGCAACCACACCTGGCTGCCCTTGCGCTGGAAGCGTTTGACGGTGACGTCTTCATCGAGACGCGCCACCACCACCTGGCCGTTGCGCACCTCCTGGGTCTTGTGCACCGCCAGCAGATCCCCGTCCATGATGCCGATGTTCTTCATGCTCATGCCCTGCACCCGCAGCAAGAAGTCTGCCCGCGGGTGGAACAGGGCGGGATCCACCTGATAGTGGCTCTCGATATGCTCCTGGGCCAGGATGGGCTCACCGGCGGCCACCTTGCCGATGAGCGGCAGGCCGCTCTCTTCTGCCGCAGCCTCCTCTTCCTCGAGCAGCAGACGGATGCCGCGGGAGGTGCCGGGCATGATCTCGATGACCCCTTTCTTGGCCAGGGCCTTCAGATGTTCCTCGGCCGCATTGGCCGACTTGAAGCCAAGCTTCTGGGCGATCTCGGCGCGAGTCGGCGGCATGCCGGTCTCGCTCATGTTCGCCTTGATAAGCTCCAGCACTTCAGCCTGGCGGGGGGTAAGGGGTTTCATAGCATAGGCACCTGTCTTTTTATACAGCACACTGGCAGTATATACAGTGCTGTGGCCAAGGCAAGGCGTTGCTGATATTTGTCCTCACCTTGTCGCAAAAATCCCGCACCTTCTATCCTGAAAAGGCACTCATCCTACCTCTCGGCGACAAGCCGTCGGTGATTTGCTATGCTCACGCCGCATTTTTTTGGAGAGCAGACGCACATGTCCCTTGGACAGAACATTTCCAGAGCCATCCTGCAATGGCCGGTCAGTGGCTTGGTCAATCACAAGAGCCTGCCGGAAAATCCCATCACGGAACTCAAGCTGGATCCGGCAAGACCCATCGTCTATGCCCTGAAGACCAGCTCGATCACCGACCTGATGACCCTGCAACAGTGCTGTGAGGATCTCGGCCTGCCCGGCCCGTTCACGCCGCTGGAGCTGGGTGGCCAGCTGCTGCCGCGCTACGTCTGTCTGGATCGTCCACCTCCCCTGTTTGGCACGCGCAACAAGCCGCTGCCCTTCCTGCAGGAGTTCCACCAGCTGCTGGACTTGCACAAGCAGGATCCCGAGCTGGATATCCAGGTGGTGCCCGTCACCCTGTTCTGGGGCCGCGCCCCCGGCCGGGAAGGCGAGGAAGCCTCAGGCTGGAACATCATCAGCAGTCTGGCCCCGAACCGGCTCAAGAAGGCGCTGATCGTGATTCTCAAGGGGCGTGAAAACCTGGTGCGCTTCTCCCCGCCGCTCTCATTGCGCTACATGGCGGACAAGCACGGCACCGACGAGGCCATCGCCCACAAGCTGGCGCGGGTGGCCCGCACCCACTTCAGCCGCCAGCAGCTCGCCGCCACAGGTCCCAAGCTGCCGAACCGCAACCTGCTGTTCAAGCAGTTGCTGGAGTCGAGCGTGATCCAGCAGGCCATCGAAGAAGAGGCCAGACGGGAGGGGATTAGCCTGGAGAAGGCGCAGAAGCGCGCCCATGGCTACATGGACGAGATCGCCTCCAACTTCTCCTTCCGGCTGATCCGCCTCGGGGAGACTTTCCTCGGCTGGCTCTGGAACAAGCTCTACCGCGGCCTCTCGGTCAACGGTGCCGAGCAGGTGCGCCAGCTGGCCCAGGAAGGGCACGAGATAGTCTACGTCCCCTGCCATCGCAGCCACATGGACTACCTGCTGCTCTCCTACGTCATCTATCACCAAGGCATGGTGCCGCCCCATATCGCGGCGGGCATCAACCTCAACTTCTGGCCGGCGGGCCCCATCTTCCGTCACGGCGGCGCCTTCTTCATCCGTCGCACCTTCAAGGGCAACCCGCTCTACAGCACGGTATTTCGTGAATACCTGAACCTGCTGTTCGCCAAGGGCTACTCGGTGGAGTTCTTCACCGAAGGGGGTCGCTCGCGCACCGGCCGCCTGCTGCCACCCAAGACCGGCATGCTAGCCATGACGCTACAGGCTATGATGCGCGGGCTGGACAGGCCGGTGACCCTGGTGCCCGTCTATCTGGGGTACGAGCACGTGATGGAGGTGAACACCTACCACAACGAGCTCAAGGGCAGCCGCAAGGAGAAGGAGAGCTTCCTGCAGGTGCTCGGCATACTGCGCAAGCTGCGCAACTATGGCCGGGGCTTCGTCAACTTCGGCGAGCCGCTGACCCTCAACAGCTACCTCGGCGAGCACGTGCCGCACTGGAAGGAGAGCATTGGCCGCGAGGAGCGCCCCGAGTGGATGGCCCCCACCGTCAACCAGCTGGCCGAGCTGATGATGACCCGCATCAACGATGCCGCCGCCGTCAACGGCCTGACTCTGAGTGCCCTGGCGCTGCTGGCCGCCGAGCGCCACGCCCTGACCCGGGACGAACTGCAGGCCCAGCTCAACACCTATCTTGACCTGCTCAAGCAGGTGCCCTATAGCACCCAGAGCACCCTGCCGGGTGAGGATGCGAAGACCCTGCTGGAGCAGGCCATGGAGCTCAACAAGTTCGAGGTGAGCGAGGACAAGCTCGGTCAGATAGTCAGCCTGGACCGCTATCAGGCGATCCTGCTGACCTACTACCGCAACAACATCCTCCACCTGTTCGCCCTGCCCTCCCTGGTGGCGGCCCTGATCGAACGCTGCGAGGGGATCTCCCGCGGCGAGATCGTCGCCCGCTGCATCGACATCTACCCGCTGCTCAAGACGGAGCTGTTCCTGCGCTACCAAGAGGACGAGCTGCCGGAGCTGGTCGATGCCCTGCTGGCCGAGCTGCAACGCCAGCAGCTGATCGAGGCGCGCGACGGCGGCTACTGGGTCAATCCGGGCAACCAGATGCGCCTGCTGCTGCTGGCCGAGAGCATTCAGGAGACGCTGCAACGCTACGCCATCGTGCTGACCCGGGTGCTGGCCCAGCCCCATATCGAGGCGGAGCAGTTGGAGGCGGACGGCCTGATGATGGCGGAGCGCCTCGGCACCCTGCACGGCATCAACGCCCCCGAGTTCTTCGACCAGAAGCTGTTCAGCACCCTGATCCACACCCTGCGCAGCGAAGGCTATCTGGATCCGGGCTGCAAGCCGGATCTCGGCCGCTTCCAGGCCCTGGCCGACAACATAGTGCCGCTGCTGAGCAACAAGATCCGCCGCACCATACAGGCGGGAAACCGGCTCTAACCACCATCTTACAGCCAACAAAAAGGCCGCATCATGCGGCCTTTTTTATCGACAGGGGTTCTCAAAGGTAGTGGGCGATAACCCCGAGCAGCACCAAGGCACCCACATAGTTGTTATTGAGGAACGCCTGGAAGCAGGCCTCCCGCTGGCGCTCCCGGATCAGCCGCTGCTGATAGACGAACAGCGCCGCCGCCCCCAGCAGCCCCCAGTAATAACCCGAGCCGAGCGCCATCAGCTGGCCCACCCCCAGCAGGATCAGCAGGGTTGCCAGTTGCAGCACGCCAATGATCCGCTTGTCGTGACGGCCAAACAGGATGGCGCTCGACTTGAGGCCGAGCTTGAGGTCATCGTCCCTGTCCACCATGGCATACTGGGTGTCGTAGGCGATGGTCCACAGCAGGTTGGCGAGAAACAGCAGCCAGGCCACGGGCGGCAGGGCATTGGCCTGGGCCGCATAGGCCATGGGAATGGACCAGGAGAACGCCATCCCGAGCACCAGCTGCGGTATGGGAATGAAGCGCTTCATGAAGGGATAGCAGACCGCCAGCAGCAGGCCGGCGAACGACAGGCCTATGGTGAGCGTGTTCAGGGTCAGCACCAGGGCGAACGAGATGAGCGCCAGCACGGCGAACAGGATCAGCACCTCCCGTTCGTCGACCCGGCCCATGGGCAGCGGCCGGCCGGCGGTGCGTTTCACGTGGCCGTCGAAGTTACGATCCGCATAGTCATTGATGACGCAGCCTGCCGAGCGCATCAGGAAAACCCCCACCACGAACACGGTCAGGATCCAGGGATCCGGCAGGCCGCCCGCCGCGAGACAGAGCGCCCACAGGGTCGGCCACAGCAGCAAGAGGGTGCCGATGGGCTTGTCGATGCGGGCCAACTGCACATAGGCCAGTCCCCGCTCCTTGGTTAACAGCTTCACTCCAGCTCCTTATGCGATGGCAGCGAATGAGACGATAGCGAGGGCAGGAAGAGTTCATGGACCAGCAAGGGCCACTGCCCCAGATAGAGACGAGAGCGGCGCCCCCAGACGGTGGCGGCCTGGCACCAAGGATTGCTCGCGATCTCGAAGCAGGCCAGTTGCAGGTGATCCCGCCGTGCCGGTGCATCACCGAAGATACGCTCCCCCAATGGCTGCTCCCCCAGATCCTGCAGACCGCCCGCCTGCAGCGCCGCCTCGGCAAACAGAGTCCAGCCCAGAATGGCCGGCCCATGATCACCGTGCAGGATAACCTCGCGGCAGATCCCCACGGGATCGGCAACGGCCACCAGCGTCTGCTCGTCCGCCCCCAGCGACACGCTGCGATTGCCGAGCAGTTGCACCGAGAGGTGACGATTGTAACGCCGCAGGCGCCGGGTCATGGAGTCTGCCTCCAGCAACCAGGGGCGCAGTGCCTCGGGGGGGTCACACTCTGCGGGTGCCCGCCAGGGGACGAGCTGGATCAGGGGAACAGTCAACTCGGACTTCACAGCTTCACCATCCGGAGATTTCCGTTGTCAGGTTAAAATCCGGTTTATTATCCGTAAATCAATGGCGAATTGTAAGAACATCCGTGCTTGACGGCCCCGATGGCAGCATCAAAAATGGGGCATCCGTCGCTGCCGAGCCATCTTGATGAAGATCTTCAGAATTCTGCTGGTGTTATCCCTGGGCTGTACCTTGTTGAATACCTACGCCTTCGCCAATGAGGACGCGGCCGCCGATCCGGCCTCCGCCGCCGTCCAGCCGGGATTCGCCTATCATGCGCTGGATCCGGACATCATCACCAACTACCTCGGCGATGGCAAAACCCTGGGGTATGTGCGGGTGACGGTGGAGCTGATGGCCGAAAATGCCGCCGATCTCAAGTTGCTGGAGCAGCACGACCCCCTGATCCGCGACGCCATCATCCGCCTGATTGGCAGCAAGACGGGCGCCCAGATCAAGTCCCTGGTGAGCCGGGAAGAGCTGCGCAAGGAGTGCGAGGGCAAGGTCAACGAACTGCTGGTCAGAGAGACCGGCAAGAAGGCGGTACGCGAGCTCATTTTCACCAAGTATCTTTATCAGTAATGAACAACGAGCAGGGTGCCGACCGGCAGTCTGCTCTCCCTACCGCTCCCATTCACTGTCGAGGAAGTCATCGCCATGGGCCACAAGACGCTGTGTGAATGGCGCCGTCACGAGATCCCCTCCGATCTCAAGACGCTGCGCAAGATACTGCGCAAACCCAAGTTCGTTTGCGGCAAGTGCGCCCGCAGCGCCAATGACAAGGACTACCTGTGCCAGCCGTTGCGTCTGAAGAACAAGGAGGAGTAGGTCCCCGCTTCTGCGGGGTCTGGGGAGAAATACTCGGCGGGCCGCGCCCTATTGATCGGTCCAGCCATGGCGGCCCTGCTCAACCAGGCGACGGGCCTGGACGTCATTGGGGCAGACGCCACGGTACTCCTCCCCCGATCGCCCGGCTAGATAGAGGTGCTCCGGGCGGCAATACCAGGCCAATCCCTTCTGGCGGCCCTGCTGCCACATGGCAACGTCCACCTTGTCGCCGCACTGGGTCTGGTGGAATGCCACCCTGTCATCGGCAAACCCCAGCTTGCCATCGGCTTCCCCGACGTCGCTCCACACCTTTTCGCAGGGATCGTCCGAGTTGGAGACACAGCCCCCGAGCAGGGTGGCACAGAGCATGATGACGAGTGAGCGCATAATCATCCTTGGACGTTGTTTGAGTGGTTTATGGCGTCTCTGGCCTGACGGGCATCCCTCTTCCCACAGCGCCATTTGAGCAGTTCATTCTAACCAGAGCCTCGCGCGGCAACCAAGGGGCATGCTGCCGAACGGACAAAAAATCGGGCGGGCCACCAGGCCCGCCCTCATGCGTTACAGGGAGTCACCGATCGTCGAGGGGGTCATAGTCCTGCCAGTCCTCGTCGTCCAGCTCCTCCAGCTCGTCTTCCCAGGATTCCGGCTCCCACTCATCGTCGAGCTCGAAATCCGGCGTCTGCGTACCCATGCTCATTCTCCTTGAGTAGTGCACCGGCCTTCAAAGTCTATCCAGAAACATGAGGCTCGCCAGTGGTTCCACTCAGAGCTTCACCAAGGTCCGGCCAGCCACCTGACCCAGGGTAATGGCCTCGGCGGCCTCCACCACCTGATCCAGCCCAATCTCGGTGACCGCCTGGGCGAAGAAGCTGGCGGGCAGATCCCGCGCCAGTCGCTGCCAGGCCAGTTGACGGCGCGCCAGCGGGCACATCACCGAATCCACTCCCTGCAACCGCACGTTGCGCAGGATGAAGGGCATGACGCTGGTCGGCAGATCGAAGCCACCCGCCAGGCCGCAGGCCGCCACGGCGCCGCCGTAGTTCATCTGGGCCAGCAGCTTGGCCAGCACCTGACTGCCGACGGTGTCGATAGCACCGGCCCACAGCTGTTTCTCCAGCGCCTTGGCAGGCTCCAGCAGTTCGCTGCGCGGCACTATGCGACTGGCGCCCAGCGCCGTCAGCATGGCGCCCTGCTCCTCGGGACGGCCAGTCAGGGCCGCAACGCGATAACCGAGCCTCGCCAGCAGGGCCACGGCAGTGGAGCCCACTCCGCCCGCCGCCCCTGTCACCAGGATCTCGCCACTCTCGGGGGTTATACCCGCCTCTTCCAGCGCCAGCACGCAGAGCATGGCGGTCAGACCGGCGGTGCCGATGCACATGGCCTGCCGCTCATCCAGCCCGGCCGGCAGCGGCACCAGCCAGTCGGCCTTGACTCGCGCCTGTTCGGCCATGCCGCCCCAGTGTCCCTCCCCCACACCCCAACCGGTCAGTACCACCTTGTCACCGCTCTGGTAACGGCTGTCGGCCGACTCCAGCACAGTGCCGACGAAGTCGATACCCGGCACCAGCGGCCACTGGCGCACTATCTTGCCCTTGCCAGTGATGGCCAGCCCGTCCTTGTAGTTGAGGGAGCTGTAGCTCACCGCCACCCGCACCTCCCCCGCCGGCAGCTGGCTCTCGGCCAGTTGGGTCAGGGTTGCCTTGGTCTTGCCATCTTGGTTGTCCAGTAACAGAGCCTTGAACATGCTTGCCTCTCGATGTTGTGGCGTCACCCATCAGGTGCTTTGACGCCTTTGCAGTTGAAAATCCAGGGTCAGGGCCAGGCCGGCCACCGTCTCGCCTGCCAGCTGACGCAGGATGAGATCGGCGGCCTCCTGGCCCATCTGGTGATAGGGGATGCGAACCGAGGTGAGGGCCGGGTAGCAGGCGCGCGCCACGTCCAGATCGTCGAAACCGGCGATGGCGAGCTTGCCCGGCACGTTCAGGTGGCGACGCTGGCATTCGAACAGTACCCCGGCCGCCAGCTCGTCGTTGACGCAGACCAGCGCATCCAGCTCGGGCCAGCGCAGCAGAAACTCCCCCAGCATGGCCGCCCCGGTGCTGAAGCTGGGTCGCTCCGAGGTGTTGATGATGGCGTCGGGGGAGAGGTAGTTGTCCAGCAGCGCCTTCTGCCAGCCCTGCATGCGCTGCTGCAGCATCCACTGCTCCTGGCGGGCGCAGAGAAAGCCGATATTGCGGTAGCCGCGCTCGATGAGGTGGCGGGTCAGCTGATAGCCCGCATCGAAGTTGGAGACCCCGACGTTCATGTCGATGGGGCTGCGGGCCATGGCCCCCACCTCCACCACCGGCAGGCGGGCCGCCTTCAGCCGCATGCGGATAGTCTCGCCGGGATCGCTGCCAAACAGCACCACGGCCGCCGGATTATGCTGCAGAAAGCTGGTCAGCAGGCTCTCTTCCTGCTGCTTCAGGTGCTGGGCATCCCCCAGCATGATCTGGTAGCCCTCGGCGAGCAGGGTCTGCTGCAGCCCGGCAATCATGTCACCGCAGGCGCGCTCCGCCAGTCTGGGGACGATGACCACTATGGTCTGGGAGGTAGCGGATGCCAGCGCCCCCGCCGCCCGATTGGGGATATAGCCGAGTTCATCCACCGCCGCCTCGATGCGCTCTCGCATCTTGTCTGACACCAGCTCGGGGGTGCGCAGGGCGCGCGACACCGTCATGGCTCCTACGCCAGCCAACTGGGCCACGTCGTTGAGGGTCACCCGACCCGTGCTGCGGCGTTTTTTCGCTTCTGACATCCTTTCCCTTCCTCGGCATGCGGGCATTCACTTTAAGGCAAAAGCGGGGCACTGACTATTTGCTCAAACCGGATTTTACCTTCTTTGAGGCCGATAAGGGGCAGGATGAATCCCTTCTGTGAGAGAAATGATAGCGCTATCACAGTTCGATGTTAGCGCTATCTGGTAGCGCTAACTTTCGCGATCAAGCTCACAGTTATCAAGAGGCAAGATCGCTAGATTGGCGTCATTCTATCCAGCCAGGACACTGCCATGCTGACCCAATTGCTGACCGAGGAGGTCATTTCCATCGAAGCGGGCGCCCGCGACTGGCGCCACGCCATCGAGCTGGCCACCGCCCCCCTGCTGGCCAACGGCGCCATAGAGCCCTCCTATGTGGCGGCGCTCTATCGCTCCCACGAGGAGCTCGGCCCCTACTACGTGCTGGGACCGGGCCTGGCCATGCCCCACGCCCGCCCGGAAGACGGCGTCAACCGGCTGGGACTGGCGCTGACCGTGCTGAAGGAGGGGGTCAACTTCGGCTCCGAGGGCAACGACCCGGTCCGGCTGCTGGTCACCCTTGCCGCCAGCGACAGCAACTCCCATGTGGAGACCATCGCCCAGCTGGCCGAGCTGTTCATGAATGAAGAAGACGTGGCAGCCATCATGGCGGCCACCAGCAAAGACGACATCCTGCGCATCCTGGCGCGTTATTGAGTGGCGCCCTGCGCCCGACAGAGGAAGAGAGCATGAAAATTCTGGTTGTATGCGGACACGGCCTGGGCACCAGCCTGATGATGGAGATGAGCATCAAGAGCATTCTCAAGGAGCTGGCCGTGACGGCCGAGGTGGATCACCGGGATCTCGCCTCCGCTGGCAGCGAGAGCGCCGAGATCTTTGTCGCCACCCGCGACATCGCCGAACAGCTGGTCAGCATGGGGGTCGACGGCCGGCTGGTATCCCTGGACAACATGGTCGACAAGGCCGCCATGAAAGAAAAACTCGCCATCGCCCTGCGCGAGCTGGGCGCACTCTAACCCCCTTTGCGACTGTCTGGGCGGCCGGTGAGCCGCCGCTTCCATCTGCTTGGAGCTGACCATGGAATTTTTCAATTTTCTGATGTTTGACGTGCTGTCGGAGCCGGCCGTGCTGGTTGGCCTCATCGCCCTCATCGGCCTGATCGCCCAGAAGAAACCGGTGACCGAGTGCATCAAAGGCACGGTCAAGACCATCATGGGCTTCGTCATCCTGGGGGCCGGCGCCACCCTGGTGGTGAACTCGCTGGGCGACTTCGCCACCATCTTCCAGCACGCCTTCGGCATCAAGGGGGTCGTCCCCAACAACGAGGCGATCGTCTCCATCGCCCAGCAGTCATTCGGCAAGGAGATGGCGATGATCATGTTCTTCGCCATGCTGGTGAACATCCTGATCGCCCGGCTCACCCCGTGGAAGTTCATCTTCCTGACCGGTCACCACACTCTGTTCATGTCGATGATGGTGGCGGCCATCCTCTCCGCCGGCGGCATGAGCGGCATCCCGCTCATCGCGGTGGGCAGCCTGGTGGTCGGCGTGACCATGGTGCTGTTCCCGGCCCTTGCTCACCCCTACATGAAACAGGTCACCGGCTCCGATGACGTGGCGCTCGGCCACTTCTCCACCTGCTCCTACGTGCTGGCCGGCTGGATCGGCGCCAAGTTCGGCAACAAGGCCCACAGCAGCGAAGAGGTGCAGGTACCCAAGAGCCTGCTGTTCCTGCGCGATACCCCGGTGGCCATCTCCTTCACCATGGGCATCATCTTCCTCATCACCTCTCTGTTTGCCGGTGCGGATTACGTATCGGAAGTCGCCAAGGGCAAGCACTGGTTCATGTTCTCCCTGATGCAGTCCATCACCTTCGCCGCCGGGGTCTACGTGATCCTGCAGGGGGTGCGGATGGTCATCGCCGAAATCGTGCCGGCCTTCAAGGGGATCTCCGACAAGCTGGTGCCCAACGCCAAGCCGGCTCTGGACTGCCCCATCGTCTTCCCCTACGCCCCCAATGCGGTGCTGATCGGCTTCCTGTCGAGCTTTGCCGCCGGTCTGGTGGGCATGGTGCTACTCTACCTGCTGGGGCTCACCGTCATCATTCCGGGGGTGGTGCCGCACTTCTTCGTCGGCGCGGCAGCCGGGGTGTTCGGCAACGCCACCGGCGGCCGTCGCGGTGCCCTGCTGGGGGCCTTCGCCAACGGCCTGCTGATCACCTTCCTGCCGGTGTTCCTGCTGCCGGTGCTGGGGGATCTCGGCTTTGCCAACACCACCTTCAGCGATGCCGACTTCGGCGTGGTGGGCATACTGCTGGGCCTGATAGTGCGCTGATGCCACTTCGTCCAGGCAGTCAGCAGGCGCGGTCTATGGGCCGCGCCTGTTCTTTGCAGCAACCCCACCCCATCGACGCCGAAAATATGTTCAAACACAGTGCGTTGGATCGGATTTTCAGCCCACAGCGGCAGCATCTGACGGGGGAGTGCGATATGCTGGTGCGCTGACGTTCCACCCCGACCTCACCCGAGGCCTCTTCCATGAAATACCTGGTAGTACAAACCAAACAGATAGGAGATGTGCTGATCTCCACCGCACTGTGCAACAACCTCAAACAGCACGACCCCGCCGGGGAGGTTCACTATCTGGTCATGGATTACTGCGCGGGGATGGCGGAGGGGAATCCCAACATAGATCGCTTGATCGTCATCGAGAAGGCGCGCCGCAACGAGTGGCGCTACATGAAGGAGTTGCTGCTGGGCATTCGCCGCGAGCGCTACGACGTGGTGATCAACAGCCAGGGCCAGATGATAGGCCTGCTCACCTGCCTCATCTCGGGGGCAAAACTGCGGATCGGCTTCGACTCCTTCCCCTGGCGACTCGGCCACAACCGCATAGTGCGCTTTCGCCATGACACCGAACATCAGGGCAACAGCACCCTGGTGGATGACAGATTCTCGCTGCTAAAGCCTCTGGGGCTCGCCAAAGAGGATCGCAACTACTATCTCTGGCTGAGTGAAGAGGAGAAGCAGCGGGGACGGGAGACACTGCAGGCCACCGGCATAGATCCGGGCAGGCCGCTGATCGCCATGGGGGTCAACTCCCTTGGGCACTACAAGCGCTGGCCCATCGACTGTTTCGCCGAAGTCGCACGCTGGCTGATAGAGCAGCACCACGCCCAGATCCTGATCTACTGCGGGCCGGGGGAGGAAGAGTACAACCGCAGCCTGAAGCCCTTGCTGCCCGCCGCGCTGCAGGCCAGCGTGTTTGACCACATACAGACCCGCTCGGTGCGGGAGCTCGCGGGCATCTTCGCCCATTGCCAGCTGTTCGTCGGCAACGACACAGGCCCTCGGCATATGGCGCAGGCGCTGGACATACCGCTGCTGACCATAGTCTCTCCCCTGGGGCACTCCGCCATTGCCAATCCCGTCTCTCATCCTCGCTATCAGTTCATCAACACCGACCACCAGGATCCGGAGCGGGAAATCTTGAATGTGCAGGAGAGACTGGCCACATTCTGTGCTGAGCTAGGAATAGCTCATGACAATGAATAAATAATCGGCTACAGAAGTATGCCCCGCCAGTAACGCAATTTATGGTCTAGACCTTTAATTCGTTGCTGGTTATGGCCATGCCACCCGAAAACTAGTTTCACCACCACCGATATGATTGAATGACTCTCGTACTCGGAACGATAGATTGACGCTAGAAACTTGGTTAAATATAGTGGACTATATGTGATTATTCTTTCGTAATCTGTTGGAATAATTACATTATATCTCAGCTGATTTTAATGTCACTTTCTATAGTTTATTTAAACACAGGCCATGTTTTAAGAAAATAGTCTATTTAAGATCACCCCCTAGTAGCTCATCCATTGTTAAATGATATTAATTTTCAAGCCTCGTTACTTATGTCTTAAGGAATGAGACAGTGATGACCTCATGATAATAGCCAAGAATAGCTTAAATCTGGCTGGTTTTTTACATGATTTGATGAGTTCCTTGATAAGAAATCTAAACTTAAGAGCTTTTGCAGATAAAAAATTATAATTTTTATCGAAAAAATAAAATAAAGACCTGTAAAACTCTATTTCTATGTCTAGATTTCTATTCGTACTCCCACCACCATAATGAATTATCTTTGCATCAGGAACAAAAAATATATTCATTTTTTCTTTCTTCATTCTAATGCAGATATCCTCTTCCTCACAGTAAAGGAAGAAATTAGGATCTAGACCTCCAATTTTAAAATAATCGGATGCGCGAAAAAACATTGATGCTCCACTACCCATTTGGACACTAAATGGAGTTTTATATTCCATCTTCCTATCCATATATTCTGATGGTTTTAACATTCGACATAATCCGTTGCCAAACCACTGATTAGCTACTGATGGTAAATAGGCAAAGGATGGATGATATATACCATCTTTATTATACTGAGATGGTATACACAGCGATACGTCTGGATTATCCTCCATAAATGAATGAAGTATATCAAGCGCACCCTCATCCACTAGCGTATCATTGTTAAGAACAAATATGTACTCTCCTTTTGCTGCTGATATTCCAAATATATTTCCAAGAGCAAACCCGAAATTATTATAATTTTCTATAAAGTGTATTTTATCATTATTGTTAATTTTCAAATAATCAATAATTACACCACGTTCATCCGCGTTTGAGTTGTTATCAACCACTATTATTTCATAGTTCTGATATGAGCTACTCAATATACTATCTATGCAATCCATTGTGTATTTAGACGAATTGTAATTTAAAATCACAATTGAAATAGAAACCCCCACTCTATACCTCTCTAATTTTAATGATCGCATTATTCATTAGATTAACCACACCAAGAAGCTGTATAACTCCCTATTTGGTGCTATTAACTTATTCGTTTTCATTTTTCTTAAAAACAATGGATGCAGCTATAACCAAGGATGAGACAAAGAAAGTAATACCAGAGTTGTGACCGAAAAATGCCTGACTGAGGCAGTAATCAATCGATGAAAAAATGGTGACAATAAGCAATGCAGCTCCACAATGCATATCAGCATCATGGGGTTGACGCAATCGTCGCTTTACCAGGAATAGAGGGGTAAGTAGCATAATCAGTAGGGCGCCAAGACCGATAACACCGCGCTTGGCCATTTCATCAAGGAATTGGTTATGAGCATGGGAATTGAAGTTATAGATAAACTGGCTTATTTCCCCCCGTGCCAGCTGTGCCTTCTGTGACGCCCTGACTCCATGGTTTCCCCAGCCAAACAGCGGTTTCTCGGTAAAGCTCTGCCAGGCGCTCTGCCAAAGCTGGAACCTGATCCCCAGAGATGTGTTGAGGTTGGTTTTGTCAAGATATTGGCTGATATCGTGTTGAGTCTGCTCGATTCGAGCCTCCACACCACTCTGCGGCTGAGCTATGAGCCCTCCCCCACATAGCAAGATACCGGCAATCATAGCGATTGCTCTCTTGCGATAGAGGCTCTCTTTGAACAACATTCCAATAGTTAGCAAAATAACAGGTAGCAATACCCAGCCTCCGCGGGTACCTGAAAGGAAACTCGCGCCCATCCCGGCGAAAGCCCCCAATAGCATAAGGAGCGAGAAGGCCAATTTCCCTTTCTTTTGTGCCCAAAACATACCACAGAGGCAAAAAAGCCCCAACGACATGGCAATATTACCGCTTTGAATTGGCATCACATCATCAAATGCCCGCCCATAGCCCAAGATAAACTTGTCATAAATAGCGGAACCAAATGCCAGCAGTGCCCCTACACCACAGCCTGATAAAAATAGAGGAAGACGCACCGGCACAAAGGCTAATAAGGGAAGCATAGCTGCCGCCATCACTGCCCGGCTGGCCCGGTCAACCTCGCTTATTCTACCGCCATCCAGCCAGATGGATATCGCCATGACTGTAAAATAGAGCAGAAAGCCGAGCCCGATAAGCTTGAACTCTTTGCTCAATCTCAACGTCGAACGTTTCGTGACAATAAAGTAGAGACTTGCCAGAAGCAACAGTGCGGGGCCGTAGGAGTAACCACTGGGTATCACCAGTGCCAGTGCGCCAAATAGAAAGGCTGACAGTTGAACCATCAGCGGCAATACTTGACCCTGACGCCACCAGCAAGGGCTTATCTTATCCGACGGGTTGGTGTTTAACGGTATACTTTTCTCTACCACTTCTTTATTTCCTGAAGACATAATTACCCCTGATCTTGCGCCACAACCCGAACATGTCGGTGCGGGGGAAGATGGCGATCCGGCGGATCTGGAGCGGATCCCGATGCATGGCCCTGGGGCCGCTGTTGGTGGCCACAGCATAGCGGTAGCCGGCGGCGCAGGCCTCGGCTTTCGCGCTCTCGTTCAGATCCCCGTAAGGGTAGGCAAACGACAGGAGCGGATGGCCAAGCAGCCGTTCCAGCCTCTCCTTGTTGGCCCGGATCTCGCGCGCCTGCTGCTCGGGAGCCAGCGTGCTGAGGCGCGGATGGGTCAGGGTATGTCCCCCTATCTCCACGTGACCAGAGGCCCCCAGCGCCCTTATCTCATCGCCATTCATCAGGGCCACCGGCGTATCGGGGTGGGTCGGGTGCTCCACGTCCCAGCGATTGTGATCCTCGCCTGTCACTATGTACACCACCGCCTTGTAACCATATTTTTCCAGCAGAGGCAGCATGCGGGTGAGGTTGTCACGATAACCGTCGTCGACGGTGATCATCAGGTACTTCTTGCCGTATTGCAGCCGATGGATGAAGCCCTTGTCCACCAGATCCGCGAAGGTCAACGTCTCGTAGCCGAGCCACTTCATCAGCTTGAGGTGTTTCTCGAACATGGCGACGGGCAGCCAGGTGCCGTGCACTCCCTTCTCGCTCTCATGCTCGATGAAGCGGTGATACATGATGACCGGCATCTCCCGGCGCAGGGTCTCGACCACGGCATCCTGATAGATGGACTCGAGTCCGCTCACCACCAGCTGCAAGTCATACTCCTGCCGGATCCGCTGACGCAGGCTGTCCGGCACCTGCTTGCTGGCCAGCGCCGGGGCTATCTGTCCCTTCAGCGCGGCAAAATCGATCGCCAGATCCTGGGGCCCTATGTCACCGAAGTTGCTGGCCAGCGCCTCGTCCAGATTCTGTTCGGTCACCAGCCCTATGGCCTTGGCCTCGCCGATGGCGAAGGCGGGGCGGCCGCACAGCAGGGCCTCCATCGCCACCCGGCCGGCACCGATCACCAGATCGCACTGCGCCAGCAGGGCGGGCACATCGTCCACATAGCCGACGAAATCGACCTTGTCCTGGAAGCGCGCAAAGCGCTCCGGCACCCGGGTACCGCTGACGACACGGACTTGGCAGGCGTCCAGATCCAGTACCTCGTCCAGCAGGCGATAGCAGAGCTCCCCCTTGGGGCCGCTCAGTCGGCCTATGATGGCGATCACCGGCCTGACGTTGTCCGGTGCCGGCACAGGCTGGAACCTGTCGGTCTCTATGCCGTTGCGCAGCACTTGCACCATGGCAGGGTCCACCCCCAGGTTGTCGATGATCTGGCAGGCTATATCTTCGCACACCGCCACCGCCCGATAGCCGAGGGCATGAAACGCCTTGCGGGAGGCATGCACCGGCTGACGGCCATGAACTGTGGTGATCATGGGGGTGCCGGTCAGCTTGCAGGCCACATAACTGCTCCAACCGGAGGCGCGGGAGTGGGCATGAACCAGCTGGATGTGGTGCTTTCTGATGAGATAGATGAGGTAAAACACATGCCAGAAGCGGCGCAGTATGCTGCGCTTGTTGAACCTCAGCTTGAAGACGGGCCCTTGCGTGGGCTTGGTCAGGGTATCTGACACGTAAAAGACGTTGTGACCACGCCGGGTCAGCTCGTTGCCGACCGTGGTGGCATAGACCTCAGCTCCCGTGACTTCGAGCTGGGAGAGTGCCATCAATATGTTCATGCAAGCGCATCCGATCGACGGGCGGCCAGGGCCGCCCGTCAGAGGGGGATCAAGCCCGGTTCAACCAGGCCATGTAATCGGCCACGCCTTCGGCGACAGTCTTGAACTCGCCGTCATAACCGACGCCACGCAAGCGGGTCAGATCGGCCTGGGTGAAGCTCTGATAGCGACCCTTGAGGTGATCCGGGAAGGGGATGTACTCGATGGCGCCTTGCTGATGATGCTTGATCACGGCCTCGGCCACGTTCTGGAACGGCTCAGCACGGCCGGTACCGCAGTTGAAGATGCCGGAGTGCTGCGGGTTCTGCCAGAACCAGAGGTTCACCTTGCAGACGTCGTCCACATAGATGAAGTCGCGCATCTGGCCGCCATCCGGGAAGCCGTCACAGCCCTCGAACAGCTTGGGATTGTCACCCTGCTTCACCTGGTTGTTGAGGTGGAAGGCGACGGAAGCCATGGAGCCCTTGTGCTGCTCGCGCGGGCCGTAGACGTTGAAGTATTTCAGGCCCACGACCTGGGAGTCGATCTCCGGCAGCCAGCGGCGCACGTATTGATCGAACAGCTGCTTGGAGTAGCCATAGACGTTGAGGGGCTGCTCGAACTTGGGATCTTCGATGAAGTTGTCGTTGCGGCCGCCATAGGTCGCGGCGGAGGAGGCATAGATGAAGGGAATTTCCCGCTCGATGCAGTAGTGGAACAGATCCTTGGAGTACTCGTAGTTGACCTCCATGATGAACTTGCCGTTCCACTCTGTAGTCGCGGAGCAGGCACCTTCGTGGAAGATCACCTCGATGCCGCCATCCCACTCTTCAAACTCGTCACCGGAGACGATCCGCGCCTGGAACTCGTCCTTGTCCATGTAATCGGCGATGGTGAGATCGACCAGGTTGACGAACTTGGTGCCGTCGGTCAGGTCGTCGATGACCACGATATCGGTCCGTCCTTGAGCGTTCAGCTGCTTGACCAGATTGCTGCCGATAAAGCCAGCACCGCCAGTTACTACGATCATGGAGTTTGCCTCGCGTACGTTGATGGCCCCGTGTGACTGCCTGTTAAAGCTGTGTATAGTGGGCCAATTTGAAATTGCCGAAAAGTTTATCACGGGCCGCCAGGGGATTCGACCTCGGCGCACAGGGCCCGGCAGAGGGATCAGTGATGAAGACCAGAGACAGGATCATCCACAGCGCCACCGAGCTGTTCAACGATCAGGGTGAACGCAACATCACCACCAACCACATTGCCGCCCATCTCGGCATCAGCCCGGGCAACCTCTATTACCACTTCCGCAATAAAGAAGACATCATCCACTCCATCTTCGATCAATACGCCCGCCACCTGAGCGAGAGCTTCACGCCGGCCCGCAGCCACGAGATCAAGCTGGAAGATCTGATGGGTTATCTGGATGCCATCTTCTATCTGATGTGGCAGTTCCGCTTCTTCTACGCCAACCTGCCGGACATCCTGAGTCGCGACGAACCCTTGCAGCACAAGTACCTCAAGGCCCAGGAGCAGCTGCGCGCCGCCGTGGAAGCGCTGCTGAGAAGCCTGCGCGAGGGCGGCATCATAGACGTCAGCGACGAAGACCTGCCGGATCTGGGCCAGACCATCAAGATGGTGGTCACCTGCTGGATCCCCTTCCAGATTGCCCAGGCACCCCATACCCGCATCACCAAGCCCTTGCTTTATCAGGGGGTCTTGCGGGTGCTCTTCCTGCTACGCCCCTATGTGCAACCCCAGGTGATCGCCCAGATCCGCCAACTGGAGCAGCACTACCACCAACTGGCCCAACCAGCAGGGTGAGATCTGTTTCACAATTGTTGAATATCAGCATAATAATTTGAATTGGTGCGCAACGATTGCAGTAAAATGTTGCCCATTCCAGGGTCTGTCGACGTTTCGTCACGACCGCGACGACGTCAGTCCGTGCACCTCGCACGGCCCAAGATCCTGATAACACAGTCGACACAGTCAATGAGGACCGAGGATGTCTAACGGATTCTATCGTCACCTGGCCGAACAGCTCGAACAGGTCAAGGCGGAAGGGCTATACAAGCAGGAACGCATCATCACCTCGGCTCAGCAGGCCCAGATTGCGGTGGGCGGCGAGCAGGTTCTGAACTTCTGTGCCAACAACTACCTGGGGCTGGCCAACCACCCGGATCTTATCGCCGCCGCCCATCAGGGGCTCGACAGCCACGGCTTCGGCATGGCTTCGGTACGCTTCATCTGCGGTACCCAGGACCAGCACAAGGCGCTGGAGCAGAAACTGTCCGCCTTCCTCGGCACCGAGGACAGCATCCTCTACTCCTCCTGCTTCGATGCCAACGGCGGTCTGTTCGAGACCTTGTTCGGCGCCGAAGACGCCATCATCTCCGATGCGCTCAACCACGCCTCCATCATCGACGGCGTACGGCTGTGCAAGGCCAGGCGCTATCGCTACGCCAACAACGACATGGCCGAGTTGGAAGCCCAGCTCAAGCAGGCCAATGCCGACGGCGCCCGCTTCAAGCTGATCGCCACCGACGGTGTCTTCTCCATGGACGGTGTCATCGCCGACCTCAAATCCATCTGCGATCTGGCCGACAAATACGACGCCCTGGTGATGGTGGATGACTCCCACGCGGTGGGCTTCATCGGCGAGAACGGCCGTGGCACCCACGAATACTGCGGCGTGCTGGACAGGGTCGACATCATCACAGGCACCCTGGGCAAGGCGCTCGGCGGCGCCTCCGGCGGCTACACCTCTGGCAAGAAAGAGGTGATCGACTGGCTGCGTCAGCGCTCCCGTCCCTACCTCTTCTCCAACTCCCTGGCCCCCTCCATCGTCTCGGCCACCATCAAGGTGATCGACATGCTAGCCGAGGGTCACGCGCTGCGGGCCAGCCTGAAAGCGAACAGCGAGTATTTCCGCACCCGGATGAGCGCCGCCGGTTTCACCCTGGCCGGTGCCGATCACGCAATCATCCCTGTCATGCTGGGGGATGCCAAGCTGGCCGCCGAGATGGCGAGCCGCATGCTGGCGGCCGGCATCTACGTGGTGGGCTTCTCCTTCCCCGTGGTGCCCAAGGGCCAGGCCCGCATCCGTACCCAGATGTCTGCCGCCCATACCCGCGAGCAGCTGGACAAGGCCATCGATGCCTTCATCCGCATCGGCCGCGAGCTCGGTGTGATTTGATCACATGGCTAGCTGATTAAAACGGGGGCCAAGGTTGGGCCCCATTTTATTACCCTCTGTACCCGGCACAGCGCCGTGAGGAATCTGTCATGAAAGCACTCTCCAAACTCAAATCCGAAGCCGGCATCTGGATGACGGACGTCCCGGCCCCCGAGCTCGGCCACAACGATCTGCTGATCAAGATCCGCAAGACCGCCATCTGCGGCACCGACATGCACATCTACAACTGGGATGAGTGGGCCCAGAAGACCATACCCGTGCCCATGGTGGTCGGTCATGAGTACGTGGGAGAGGTGGTCGCCGTCGGCCAGGAAGTGCGCGGCTTCGCCATCGGCGATCGCGTCTCAGGCGAAGGCCACATCACCTGCGGCCACTGCCGCAACTGCCGCGCCGGTCGCACCCACCTGTGCCGCAACACCATAGGGGTCGGCGTCAACCGCCCGGGCTCCTTCGCCGAATACCTGGTGATCCCGGCCTTCAACGCCTTCAAGCTGCCGGACAACATCCCCGATGAACTGGCCGCCATCTTCGATCCGTTCGGCAACGCCGTGCACACCGCCCTCTCCTTCGATCTGGTGGGTGAAGACGTGCTCATCACCGGCGCCGGCCCCATCGGCATCATGGCTGCCGCCGTCTGCCGCCATGTGGGTGCCCGTCACGTGGTGATCACCGACGTCAACGAATACCGCCTCGAATTGGCCCGCAAGATGGGCGCCACCCGCGCCGTCAACGTGGCCAAGGAGAAACTCTCCGATGTGATGGACGAGCTCGGCATGACCGAAGGCTTCGATGTGGGGCTGGAGATGTCCGGCGTGCCCAGCGCCTTCCAGGACATGATCGACAAGATGAACCACGGCGGCAAGATTGCCATGCTCGGCATTCCCCCCTCCACCATGGCCATCGACTGGAACAAGGTGATCTTCAAGGGCCTGTTTATCAAAGGGATCTATGGTCGCGAGATGTTCGAGACCTGGTACAAGATGGCCAGCCTCATCCAGTCAGGCCTGGATCTCAGCCCCATCATCACCCATCACTTCCACATCGATGACTTCCAGCAGGGCTTCGAAGTCATGGGGTCAGGCAAGTCCGGCAAGGTGATCCTGAACTGGGATTGAGAAGCCTGGACAACGGCTTGTGGATGTCAGGTGCGAAGGCCCGGTCCGGCACCAGGATCCTGAGTGGAAACAAGTCAGCCTTTTTCACGGCTGATTGCAAAAACCCGGCGAAAGCCGGGTTTCTTTTTGCTCTTGCCTTGCCTGCGGCCACTGCCGCCGCAGAAACTTTGTTCGCAGATTGCTTAACACTTCACACACAAGCGTTTAAATGCCTGTAACTATTCGGTTATAATCCCGTCGTTTTCTAGGGATAATAAGAGCCTGCTGGGAGTACATGAGCGTGTTGAAAAAACTGAGCTATTTGCTGGCTGCCGGGATGGCTGCCGCCACCCTGTCCGGCGCCGTCTTTGCCGCCGATGAGATGTCGACGGAAGCCATCGCCGAGCGCATAGCACCGGTCGGTCAGGTCTACACCGCCAAGGATCTGGAAGGCATTGCGACGGCCGCGGCCGCCCCGGCTGCTGCCTCGTCCGGTCCCCGTGATGGCGAGACTGTGTTCAAGGGCGCCTGCTTTGCCTGCCATGATACCGGCGCGGCCGGTGCGCCCAAGCGCGGGGACAAGGCCGCCTGGGAACCACGCATTGCCCAGGGGTTCGAGACCCTGCGCAAGCATGCCATCGAAGGCTTCACCGGCAAAGCTGGCATGATGCCGGCACGGGGAACCTGCGCAGCCTGTAGTGACGAAGAGATCGAAAACGCCATTCACTACATGATCGACAAGCTCTAAGTGGTTGAAAGGGCTCCTATTGCAGCCCTTTAAATCCAATCACTTCCGACTACGCTTGTAGGTGAGCTAATTCGGGAGTGTTGCATGTCAGTCCAGCCCCTCACACCGCCAGATCCCCCCCCCTTGCTGGCGGTCGTTTCTTCCATCATGGATTTTCCCGCGCCCGGCATCGCCTCCCCTGAGGACTACGCCAGGCTGGTACAGCAGCTGGGCAGACTCTGTCCCTTGCAGCACTTTGCCATGCTGGGGCTGGCCGATGGGGGCCTGCACTGGTTGTATGAGCATCAGCTGCCCGAGACATTCAAGCAGCAACTGGGACGTGAAGAGCCCCGTCTTACCGAACAGCTCACCCGGCTGGATGAACAGCAGGGATGGTGTGTGCAGGCGGTGGAGCACTATGAGGTGCAATGGTTGCTGGCCCGCGGCGCCCCCGAGCAGACCCCGACCCTGAGACTGTTGCTGGAGTGTCTGGCCAAGCGCCTGCACGAAACCCAGACCGGCACCCAGCTGGCAGGGCAAGCCTCCCCCCTCATGCAGCGGGATCCTCACTGGCAGCAGAAGATAGAAAAGATCGGCCGCATCATGCGATTGGCCCACAATCTGCCGCAGCATGCCCTGTTTTCCCAGCTGGAGGCGGTGCTACGCCAGATGCTGGCCGTCAATGACATGCTGCTGATCCGCCTCGACAACCAGCGACTGGAGAGACTCTATCCGACACGGCTCACCTACGATGATGACGTCATCAGGGCCCTGTGCCACAGCACCAACAGCATAGAGCGCAGCGAGACCGGCTTGTATTGGTACAGCCTGCCTCTGCGTCAACAACAGCAGTATTTTGCCCACCTCCTCATCAACACGACCCAACCGCTGGAAACCGATGACAGGCTGTTCCTCGACTTCCTGCGCCACCAGTTGACCCTGCTGCTGGAGCTCAAGAGAGTCAGGCAACAGCTGGATGAGCTCAACTCGGAAGAGTCCATCAACCAGCGGCTCCAGCAACTGCGCCAGACCAACCTGCGGTTGCAGAAACGACTCAGGCATCATCAGGAGCTGGAGCGGCGACTCCAGTTCAATGCACTGCACGATCCGCTGACCCAGTTGCCGAACCGGGCCCTGCTGATGAATCACCTCCATCATGCCATGACCCGCTATCGCCGTTATCAGACGGCCGGCTTTACCCTGATCTTCGCCGACGTGGACCATTTCAAACAGGTCAATGATGCCTTGGGCCACAGTGCCGGCGACCAGTTGCTGCTGGAGCTGGGCAAACGCCTGCAGAGCTGTATCCGGCAAAATGACATGGTGGCCAGGCTCGGGGGCGACGAGTTCGTCATCTATCTGGACAACAGTCAGCAGGAGGAGGACGTCAGCCCGGTGCTCAACCGCATTGTAGGCCGCATCGCCCACCCGTTCCGGCTTCAGGGCAATGAGCTGACCGTTACCGTCAGCCTGGGGGTGGCCAGCGTCTCGGAGCAGACCACGGACATCAGCGAGCTGCTGCACCAGGCCGATCTCGCCATGTACCAGGCCAAGCGCAATGGCCGCAGTCGCATCGTCATGTATTCCGACGCCTGCATGGAGCACTCAGGCTCGCCGGAGGAGCGGCTGTTCAGGGCCTTGCGGGAAGGGCGGATTGTCCCCTATTTCCAGCCGGTGATCAGGCTGTGTGACAGCCGCTTGGTCGGTCTGGAGGTGATGGCGCGCTGGATCACGGAGGAGGGGGAACTGAAAGATGCCTTCGATTTCATTCCACTGGCCGAGCAGTGCGGCCTCATTCAGGATCTGGATCGCCAGATCCTCAGACGCACCTGCCAGCAGTTGAAGAGCTGGCTGCAGCTCTCGGGCGGCGGCCGCTTCAAGATATCGCTCAACCTGTCCGGCAAGCACCTGGCCAACCGCGAGCAGATCATGGCGCTTGTTCACATCATGGAGGAAGAAGGGGTGATACCCGGCTACTTCATCTTCGAATTCAACGAGCGGGAGCTCTCCAGGCAGAGTGCCGACTCCCTCACCTCGCTCCATGAACTCAGGGCCAAGGGGATCCAGATAAGCCTCGACGACTTCGGGACCGGCTTCTCCTCCCTCAATGCCCTGTTCCACTTTCCGGTGGACTACATCAAGGTGGATGACAGCTTCACCCATCGCATGCTGAACTCCCCCAAGGATCTGGCGCTGATCCGCGCCATGCGGGACATCTGCCAGGATCTCGACTTCACTCTGGTGGTCGAAGGCATCGAGAACCAGCAGCAGTTGCAGAAGCTGATCGAACTGGGCTGCGCCCAGGGACAGGGGCGCCACATCTCCCCACCCCTGCCAGGATCCGACATCATACCGCTGCTCACTCAGGCAAGCCCGCCGGCCGAGTCCTCCCTCAATCCTTCTTGAACAGGGCTCGCAGATTGGCGACCCCGACTTGCCCCTTCTGCTGGCGCTCCTCGGCCGTCACCTTCTTCTGGTTCTCCCACTCCAGATCGTCCTGCGGCAGCTCCAGCAGGAAGCGGCTCGGCTCCGGCCGCACCGATTCGCCGTACTGGCGCCGCTCCTTGCAGAGGGTAAAAGTCAGTTCGGTCTGGGCCCGGGTTATACCCACATAGGCGAGGCGCCGCTCCTCCTCCACGTTGTCCTCGTCGATGCTGGTCTGGTGAGGTAGCAAGCCCTCCTCCATGCCCACCATGTAGACGTAGGGAAACTCCAGCCCCTTGGATGCGTGCAACGTCATCAGCTGCACCTGATCCGCATCGTCCTCCCCCTCGTTGCGCTCCATCATGTCGCGCAGGGTGAGGCGAGTGACCACTTGGGCAAGCGTCATGGCCTCCTCCAGCTCGTCCCCCTCCAGCATTTCGGTGATCCAGCGATAGAGGGTGGAGACGTTCTGCATCCGCATCTCCGCCGCCTTCGGGCTGGGGGAGGTCTCATAGAGCCACTCCTCGTAGTGGATCTCCTTGATCATATCTCGCACCGCCTCCACCGGGTTGCCCCGCTGCGCCTGATCGCCGAGCCGCACCAGCCAGTTAGTGAAGGCCTGCAGGGCCACCAGGCCGCGACCAGACAGGTGCTGCTCCAGCCCCAGCTCGAAGCTGGCAGCAAACAGGCTCTTGCCGCGCTGGTTGGCGTACTGCCCCAGCTTCTCAAGCGTGGTGGGGCCGATTTCCCGGCGCGGCAGATTGACCACCCGCAGGAAGGCGGTGTCTTCGTCCGGATTCACCAGCAGCTTGAGGTAGGCCATGATGTCCTTGATCTCGGTGCGGGAGAAAAACGAGGTGCCGCCCGAGATGCGATAGGGGATGCGATTGGTCATCAGTGCCTTCTCGAAGATGCGCGACTGATGATTGCCCCGATAGAGGATGGCGTAATCCTTGAACCGGGTGCGGTTCATGAACTTGTGCCCCATCATCTCGGCAGCGATCCGCTCCGCCTCGTGCTCCTCATTCTTGGCGAACAGCACCTTGACCGGCACCCCGTAGTCGAGCTCGGAGAAGAGCGCCTTGTCATAGACGTGGGGGTTGTTGGCGATCAGAATGTTGGCGCACTTGAGGATGCGCTTCTTGGAACGGTAGTTCTGCTCCAGCTTGATGAGCTTGAGGCTGGGAAAATCCTCGTTCAGCAGCACCAGATTCTGCGGCTTGGCACCGCGCCAGGAGTAGATGGACTGGTCATCGTCCCCCACCACGGTAAAACGGGCCCGCTCGCCGACAATCTGCTTCACCAGCTCGTACTGGCTGGTGTTGGTGTCCTGATACTCATCGACCAGCAGGTAGCGGATCTTGTTCTGCCAGCGGGTCCGCACCTCCTCGTTGTTCTTCAGCAGCAGGGTCGGCATCACGATGAGGTCATCAAAATCCAGCGCGTTGTAGGCCACCATCTGACGGTGATAGCGCTCGTAGAGCTGGGCCATCAGCACCTCTTCCGGCCCCCGGGCGATGCGCATGGCCCGAGCAGGCAGGATGAGGTCGTTCTTCCAGTTGGAGATCTGGGTGATGAGGGCCGACAGCTTGTCCTTGTCGTTGTCCAGCTCCGCCTCGGTCAGCTCTTTCAGCAGCGCCAGCTGGTCGGTGTCGTCGAACAGGGAGAAGTTCGCCTTGAGATTCAGACTCTTGTGCTCGCGACGTATGATGTCGAGCCCCAGAGTATGGAAGGTGGAGACCATGAGCCCCCGCGCCTCCTTGCGACCCAGGGTCTGGCCGACCCGCTCCTTCATCTCCCGCGCCGCCTTGTTGGTAAAGGTCACAGCGGCGATGTTGCGTGCGTTGTAACCGCACTGCTGCACCAGATAGGCAATCTTGTTGGTGATGACGCGGGTCTTGCCCGATCCTGCACCCGCCAGCACCAGGCAAGGGCCGGAGACAAACTTGACCGCTTCGTTCTGATTGGGGTTGAGCTTCATGGGCCGGATCTCTTGGCTTATGATGAGGGGCGGCATTGTAACAGAGATCACGCGGGCAGCCGAAACCGGACACAGGATCCCGCCACTTCGCCTTGTGTTTGCCCGTCATTTTCCGGATCATGGCCGACTTTTCCAGAGGAGATGAGGGGAGCATGAATCAGCAACAGCACGCCCAATTGCGTAGCCAGTTTCCGGCCCTGGCGCAGGAGGTGAACGGCCACCCTCTGATCTATCTGGACAACGCCGCCACCACCCAGAAGCCCCAGGCGGTGCTGGACGCCATCGCTCACTACTATCGGGCCGACAACGCCAATGTGCACCGCGCCGCCCATGCCCTGAGCGGCCGCGCCACCCGCGCCTTCGAGGCAGCCCGCGAGACGGTCGCCCGCTTTATCAATGCGCCCCGCAGCCACGAGGTGATCTGGACCCGCGGCACCACCGAGGCGATCAATCTGGTGGCCCAGAGCTGGGGCATGAGCGAACTCAAGGTAGGGGACGAGATCGTCCTCAGCACCCTGGAGCACCACGCCAATATTGTCCCCTGGCAGTTGATTGCCGAACGCACCGGCGCCGTAATTCGGGTCATTCCGCTGGATAAGCGCGGGGATCTGGATATGGAGGCTTACCTGGCGATGCTGGGGCCACGCACCCGGCTGGTGGGCGTGGCCCACGTCTCCAATGCCCTCGGTACCGTCAATCCAGTGAAGCAGATTGTGGCCGCCGCCAAGGCAGTCGGTGCTCTGACCCTGATCGACGGCGCCCAGGCGGTGGCCCACCTCGAGGTCGATGTACAGACCATCGGCTGCGACTTCTACGCCTTCTCCGGTCACAAGCTCTACGGTCCGACCGGCATAGGCGTGTTGTGGGGCAGAACCGAATTGCTGGAGCGGATGCCGCCCTGGCAAGCGGGGGGCGAGATGATCGACAGGGTCAGCTTCAGCGGCACCACCTTCAACACCCTGCCCTTCAAATTCGAGGCCGGCACCCCCCATATTGCCGGCGCCATCGGCCTCGCCGCTGCCATCGACTTTGTGATGGAGCAGGACAGGGACTCATTGGCCAGCCATGAAGCGGCACTGACCGACTATCTGGTTGCCGGACTGCAACAGGTGCCGGGGCTGCGTCTGGTCGGCGAACCCGGCCAGCGCGCTGGCGCCGTCTCCTTCCTGCTGGACGACATCCACCCCCAGGATGCCGCCACCCTGCTCGACATGCAGGGCATAGCGCTGCGAGTCGGCCATCACTGCGCCATGCCGCTGATGGACAGCCTAGGTATAGGCGGCACCCTGCGGGTCTCCCTGGCCTGTTACAACAACCGGGACGATGTGGAAGCCCTGCTGGCAGCCCTGCACAAACTCAGTGACTTCTTCTAAGGCAGACAACCGAATGAGTGACCTCGCAACCTATACCCGGATAGGCCTTGAGCCCGACGCCGACACAATCCGCCAGCAGTTTGCTGCGGCCCACGGCTGGGAGAACCAGTACCGACTCATCATCCAGCTCGGCAAACAGCTACCCGTACTGCCCCCCGAGTGGCAGACCGAAGAGCACCGCTTGAAAGGCTGCGAGAGCCAGGCCTGGCTGAAGGGAGAGAAAAGCGAGGATGGTTGCTGGCACTTTGCCTGCGACTCCGATGCCCGCATCGTGCGCGGCCTGATCGTCATCGTGCTGGCGGCGCTCAACCACCAACCTGCAGCGGCGATCCAATCCTTCGATATGGAGGGCTATTTCACCGAACTGGGGCTTGAGAAACACTTGAGCCCGTCGCGGGGCAACGGGCTCAGGGCAATCGTGTTGGCAATCCGGGAGCAGGCAATCTAACCCGCCTTGTTCAGGGGTCGATTACGCTTCGCTAATCGACCCTACTTCTTCATTTCCGGCCTCTTTCTCGGCACGGGCTCCCCGTTCGGCAATCTTCTTCAATACCCGGGAAGCGGCCACCAATCCAAAGGTTGCCGTCACCGGCGTCACAGCGCCAAAACCGGAGGCACAATCCATCTTCATATTGCCGTCGCTGGCTGTCTTGGCCTGGCAGGTGCCACCATTACCATCCGGATAACTCAGCTGCTCGGTTGAGAAGACACACTCAACCCCGAATTTGCGCGCCGGATTCTTGCTGAAGTTGTGCAACCGGCGCAGATCGGAGCGCACCTTGGCGGCCAGCGGATCCTGAATGGTTTTGGCCAGATCGGCCACAGTGATCCGGGTCGGATCCATCTGCCCACCGGCACCGCCGGCCACGATCACCGGGATCTTGTTGCGCTTGCAGAAGGCAATCAGCGCCACCTTGGCCTTGACCGAATCGATGGCATCCACCACATAGTCAAACTCCCGTCTGATATGCTCGGCCAAGTTGTCGATGGTGACGAAGTCATCCACCTCGATCACCTCGCAGTCGGGGTTGATGGCACGAATGCGCTCGGCCATGACTTCTGTCTTGAGGCGGCCGACCGTGCCCTGCATGGCGTGGATCTGACGATTGGTGTTGGTGATGCAGATGTCATCCATGTCGATCAGGGTGATCTGGTTGATGCCGGCACGGGCCAGCGCCTCCGCCGCCCAGGAGCCGACCCCGCCTATCCCCACCACGCAGACTTTCGCCTGGCTGAAGGAACCGAGCGCGCGTTGACCATAAAGACGGGCAATGCCCCCGAATCGCTGTAGATATTCTGCTTTCATACCACCACCTTGCTTGAGGGCGGCCATTATAGCGGCAACGACGGCCAGCGGCGATCATCAGATGATGACGGTGTTGATGCGAGGGGGAAATGAGTGCGGCGTCGGCATGCTTAAAAAGAAAAAAAGCCCAGTCGTGAGACTGGGCTTCTTGTTAGTGGCGGAGCGGACGGGACTCGAACCCGCGACCCCCGGCGTGACAGGCCGGTATTCTAACCGACTGAACTACCG
>NZ_JAPCIX010000028.1:0-41951 GCF_027707605.1 Aeromonas sp. QDB31
CTCATGATGAACCCTGTTCCATGGCTCCAGATGACAAACATGATCTCATATCAGGGACTTGTTCGCACCTTCCCTAATACTATCGGGGTGATATCTTCACTAGATGCATCTAAAAATTCAAACATATCTCACCATAGAAATCTAAAACCTTCGATAGGAAGGTAAACAGAGCCGCATTACTTTTAAAGAAAAATTTAAAAATGAAATTTTACGTGTCGACTGGTTCATACGCTGTGCGGACAAACTCGTCGGCATCGCCCGCTTCGAAGGGGCGAATGACGAGATAGGCGCTGGCAAGGCGCTGGAATGGCATCACTTATCCTGCTTCTTCAAGAAATAACTCACATGCCCAGGCGGCATATCGGGCAGCTGGCCAAAGACTTCGTAACCCTGCTTCTGGTAGAAGGGGAGAGCCTGAAAGCTGGTAGTTTCCAGATGGTAATTGGTGATGCCTTTGCTCTGTGCGTACTGCTCCATGGCGCCGAGCAGGCGGCCGCCCCAGCCATCCTTGCGGATGCGTTCGTCGATCCAAAGCCAGTCGACGTGAAGCCAGCCCCACTTGATATCGGCGATGATGCCGCCGTGGACCTTGCCCTCTTCATCCTTGATAAAGCTGGCGATCCGTTCGCGCAGATGGGTGCCTGCGTGATCCAGGTTGTAGCCTGAGAGGCCAACTCGCAGCGCTTCGATCTCATCGTCCTGAGGGGGTTGGGGTGTGGTCAATTGCATAGTGCTTCCTGTTTGATTGTGGCTAGGGGATGGCTTCCAGCGCGGCTACCTGCCCGCTGCTGATCAATGCCACCTGTGAGCAGATCTGTTTCACCAGGTATAAAAGAAGGTGGATATCCCAACATGACAGTCCTGCGTATGGATGTGAATGAATGGTCAGGTTTTTTCGGCAGCCATTCGCTTAAGCCCCATACCAACACTGGCAGGAGCCGTGAGCGAGAAACCGAATTGTTGATAGAGTCGGTAAGCCTCCCCATCTGCCAACAAGCTGACATTGCCTGACTCCGGTACCTCGCGGGCGATATAGTCGGCGATCTCCGTCATGATCTTTTTGCCTACCCCTTGACCCTGATATTCAGGCAGCACTGCAATATCAACCACTTGATAAAATGTCCCGCCATCTCCGATGATGCGACCCATGCCGATGGCGGTCTGACCGCAAAACACCTGGACGGCAAACAGCGTATTGGGCAGACCACGCTCTGCGGCTTCAAGCGTCTTTGGGCTAAGTCCGGCTGAGGTTCGAAGATAGCGATAGGTTTCGACGGGCGGTGTTGAGTGGACGACAGTGAAAGCGGGTGTGGTCATGTTGATAACTCCAGTGGGACCTGATTGTTTTAAATGCCCATGTAACGCACTGATCTGGTGATGGATCCGTGCTCTCCAGGGCTGTTTGGGGAGGTTCTCCCGATGCCTCCAGGTGGGCAGCTATCACCCCGCCCTCTCCAACTCGCCAATTTCCCCACCGCCAATCAATTTCAAATTCCGGCTAATCTGCTTCACTGGCCAGTCCCACCAGGCGAGGGCGTTGAGGCGGGCTATGGTGTCGTCATCGAAGCGGTAGCGGATCAGCTTGGCGGGGTTGCCGCCGACGATGGCGTAGTCGGGTACGTCGCCGGTGACCACG
Organism: Aeromonas sp. QDB31; assembly: GCF_027707605.1. Lineage (NCBI taxonomy): Bacteria > Pseudomonadati > Pseudomonadota > Gammaproteobacteria > Aeromonadales > Aeromonadaceae > Aeromonas > Aeromonas sp. QDB31. The sequence continues at coordinate 1,637 of NZ_JAPCIX010000028.1, forward strand.
GAGCGGGCGGCGATGATGGCGCCGTTGCCGACTTTGACGCCGGGCATGAGCAGGGCTTCGAAGCCGATCCAGACATCGTTGCCGATGACAGTATCCCCCTTGTAAGGAAGGGTGCCCGGTGCGGGGGCGGCGCTCTCCCAGCCGTTGCCGAAGATAAAGAAGGGGTAGGTGGAGAAGCCGGAGCTCTGGTGGTTGGCGCCGTTCATGATGAACTTGACCCCGCGGGCGATGGCGCAGAACTTGCCGATGATCAGCTTGTCGCCAATGAAGGGGAAGTGATAGAGGACGTTGCGCTCAAAGCCTACCGAGTCTTCCGGGTCGTCGTAATAGCTGTAGTCGCCCACCTCGATATTGGGCCCCTTGATGGTGTTCTTGATAAAGCACAGCTGGGGGAAGCCCTTCATGGGGTGGGGATTGGCGGGGTCGGGTCCGTGCATGGGGTGCTCCTCTGGGATTTGGGCTCAGGCTACCCTAACGGAACCGGACGGACCCTTGCCACCTTTTTGTACGCCCCGGTTCGCCAGCCTTTGTCGCCCCCGGCCCATGTGCGCATCGACCCGGAGCCGGTTTGTCTCTAGCATGGGAGGGATGCGGGGCTGGTGCTCCGCCCCCACGGGCTTTTGGCGAAGTCCGTCCTGCGGACTTCTGGTGGAGAGAAAAGATGAAGCTGCGTTCCTTGTTGATGGTGGGTGCCCTCTTGCTGGGCGGCTGTGCGGTCAATCCCTATGGAAGCACCCCGGCGCCGGTCGGCGAGCCGGACAAACCGGTGAGCCAGCCACAGAAACCGGTGGCCGAGCCCGACAAGGCTGAGCCTGTGCCTGCGCCCGAACCCGTGGCCCCGACCGGGCTGGCGCTCGCCATGGCGGATGCCTTTCTGAAGGCCCCGGAGGTGCAGGCGTTGAGCCAGGATGGCAGCCCTGTGCTGCTGCTGATGGCGCCCCAGAACGGCACGGGTGAACCCTTCAGTACCCAGCCCATGGCGGTGGCCATGAGCCAGCGCATTCAGGCAAACAGCGGCTTTCGCTTCGCCGATCCCGGCCAGGTGGCGGCCATCACGGGTCAGCTCGAGTACCAGCAGGGGGGCATGAACCCCGCCTCTTTGGTGCGTTTGGGTCGTCAGACCGGGGCCGGTTACATGCTCTACGGGGATCTTCTCTCCGAGGGGAGCCGCTACCGCCTCGCCATGAGCCTGATGGATCTGAAGAGCGGCGAGCTGCTCTGGAGCGGGAGCCGCTCCGCCAGCCGCTGATCCCGCCATCCCGGCCACCTAAAACGCCATCGAGCCTCTCTCGATGGCGTTTTCGTATCAAGGCTCCGTGGGCCTGGGGAAGGGCAAGGCGCCCACCTCGTGCCCTAGTCCCGCCGTTTCTTCAGGAAGTAGGTGATATGCCCGGGCGGCATGTCCGGCAGCTCGCCGAAGACGGCGTAGCCCTGTTTCTGGTAGAAGGGCAGCGCCTGGAAACTGGTGGTTTCCAGATGGACATTGGTGATGCCCTTGCTCCCGGCATACTGCTCCATGGTGGCGAGCAGGCGGCCGCCCCAGCCCTCCTTGCGAATGCGCTCGTCTATCCAGAGCCAGTCGACGTGCAGCCAGCCCCACTTGATGTCGGCGAGGATGCCGCCCAGCACAAGCCCCTGTTCATCCTTGATAAAGCTGGCTACCTGCTCGCGCAGATGGCTGCCGGCAACCGCCTGGTTGTAGCCCGACAGGCCGATGCGCAGGGCGTCGAGATCCCGCTCAATGGGGGGCAGGGGTGGGGTCAGTTTCATCTAGGGGCCTCCTGGGGCAGGCAAATCCCATTAATATCCAAACGGCATCCACCAGGTCAAGGCTGGCGGCGGTTTGCCACGGCATTCTGGCCGTATGCGATACTGAACGGGTCGTGTATAACAGACGACACAGGGCCCTCCCCGCAGATAAAAAGGAGCACCTATGGCTCTCTCAGTGGCACAACTCTATGAAGTGATGACCCAGTTGCCCGACCCCGTCTTCATCCTCAGTGAAGATGGTCACTACATCGAGTACATAGGCGGGGTGGAGCAGCAGTCATATCAGGATGGCAACCCCCTGATCGGCAAGCGGTTGTTCGATGTGCTGCCGGCAGACAAGGCGTTCTGGGTGATGGAGGAGGTGGCGCGCGCCCTGGCCAGCGGCCAGGTGCAGGTGGTGGAGTACGATCTCTCTCCCGCCGAGGTGGAGGGCATAGATGCCGAGGCTGGCCCCCAGGGGATGCAGCGCTTCGAGGGCAAGATAGCGCCGCTGCCCTCCCTCTATGACGGCAAGCGGGCGGTGGCCTGGATGACCCGCAACATCACCCGCCAGCACGAGCTGCAACTGCGGCTCAAGCGGCTCGGCGAGACGGATCAGCTGACCGGCCTCTACAATCGCCACTTCTTCTTCGATCAGTACCACCAGAGGGTGCAGGGTCAGCCGCTCACCGGCCTCATCATGCTGGATCTCGATCACTTCAAGCAGATCAACGATCGTTACGGCCATCAGGCCGGGGACAGGGTGCTGTGCCGCGTCTGCGACTGCGTGTCCGCCCAGTTGCGGGGAGAGGATCTGTTCGTGCGCAGCGGCGGCGAGGAGTTTCTGATCCTGCTGCCGCAGATAGACGAGGAGATATTGCTGAAGGTGGCGGAGCGGATCCGCGCCGCGGTGGCGGCCATGGAGCCGGATCCTGCTCCCGTCACCGTGAGTCTGGGCACCACCCTGATCCGGCCGGGGGAAGATCTCGGCACAGTGCTGGCCCGGGCGGACGAGTGGCTTTATCGGGCCAAGCGGGGCGGGCGCAACCAGGTGGCCCATGACGGGGATCCCTGAAAATCACCCAGGCTTGCAACGAAGGAGGGCGACCCTGTGTCGCCCTCCTTCATTTGTCTGTGTCTGCGCCCGTCTCAGCCAAACAGCGTCGAGATGTTCTGGCCCGCCATCAGCAGGCCGATGGCCAGCACGCTGAACCAGACCAGGGTGGCGCTGACCAGGGCGTAGCCGAGGGCGACGAAGAGGCCGTCCCGTTGCAGCATGCCGATGGCCAGCAGCAGTATGGCCCAGGCGGGCATGGCGTTGGTGAAGGGAATGGCGCCGAGCGGCAGCATCAGCAGCAGGGCCGCCAGCATGATCAGCAGGCCGTTGCAGCGATTGATTGTGGAGCTGCCGGTCAGCAGCAGCAGGCGCGGCCGGATGAAGCGGTCGATGCGGGCCAGCAGATCGGCCCCCTTGTGCAGGGCTGGCTTGAGGTGCTCGGCGGCGAAGCGGCGCTCCATCAGGATGGCGGGCAGCCAGGGTACCCGGTTGAGGGTGATGCCGATGCCGATGAAGAGGATCAGCAGGCCAAACGGCGTACTGACGCCCGGGATGGAGACCGGCAGCAGGAAGGGGACTGTGAGCAGCACGCAAAACAGCAGCATGCCCTGTTCCCCCACCAGAGCCAGCATCTGGCGCAGGCTGATGTGGCTCTCCTCGATGGCGTGGGCGGTGGCCCTCAGGGTATCGGAGAGCGTGCTTTGTGGGTCGTTGAGTTGCGCGGCAACCATTCCTGAGATCCTCGTCCTGTTGATGCCACCGCTGTGGCGCCGTCAGCTTACGTGGCAGAGGTTAATCCCAGATGAATAATGTGAGCCGGCGCAAGCTTTGATGGAAAGAGAGGGCAGGGAAGGGGGGCGGGTCGCCAAAATGGGGCGATACAGCCTCCGTCAAGGGTTGGATGGAACAGGCTCTGATATGCTTTTGACGCCATCCATGCAACCAGGGAGAAGAGCGTGACGCGAGCGACTATGATGCTGCTGGGACTGGGCTTGCCGCTGACGGCCTGGGCGGCCGAGCCCGCCGCCTCGGGCTGGCAACTGACCCCTTTCCTGGGGTACAGCTCCTCCATCGACTTCGAGGCCATGGATGAACCTGCCCCCACGCCGAACTCGACCGGCATCGACTCGCTGCAAGGGGAGAGCTCGGGCAACTGGGGCCTCTTCATCAGCCGGGAGGTGGATGATCCCGGCATGGTGGAGCTGCTCTACAGCCATCAGTCCACCCCCATCTCCCCGGATCAGCCTGACAGGCTGAGGGTGGATACCCTGCACTTCGCCGGGGCCCTCACCCTCTCGGACAACCTGATGGCGCCCTATCTGGGTGCCGGGATCGGGGTGACCCGCTTCGATGCCTACGACAGCGAGACGGCCCCCTCCATGTCCCTGGCGCTCGGGGTGCAGCCGCGCCTGGGGGAACATCTGGCGCTGCGGGCCGAGGTGCGCGGCTACGGCTCCCTGCTCAATGACGATAGCGCCTTTCTCTGCAACCCCGAGGTCTGCGCCTTCAGAGTGCGGGGGGATCTGCTCACCCAGTGGCAGGCCAATATCGGCTTGACCCTGAGGTTCTGAGCCCGTTTTCCGGGCCGGTTTATGGGATGCCCTTGGTGATGCGGCTCAGGGGCTCGTTGACGTCGAATACCTTGAACTGCACCGCGCTGGCGCCCATGGCGAGCACCCGCTGCTCGTGCATGGTGGCGTAGGCGAGGGCGCTCTCCTCATCTTCGAACAGATAGATGCCCCCCGCCTCGCCGGTGCGCGGATTCTCGGTCCAGATCTTGGAGATGAAGCCCGGCTCCCGGGTGATGGACTCGGCCAGCGGCAGGGCGGCGGCGGTGAGGGCCGGCCCCATCATCTCGGCGGGGAAGGTGAAATGGATCTGCAGCAGGCTGGGCATGACGAACCTCTTGGGCGTTGGATGACGGAGTCCGCATCATAGGAAGCCGGCATTTTGACTGCAAGATGGCACATTTTGGTGGCATAGTTACCCCAAAGTAACCAGTCGCGAGCCATCCCTTGTCCCCACTCCCTTGCCCCGCCTATCAGGTGCTGCGCCTGCTCGCCGGTAAATGGAAACCGGCCATCCTGTTTCATCTGCGCGCCCAGACCCTGCGCTTTGGCGACCTGCGCCGCTGCCTGCCCGAGGTGAGCCAGAAGGTGCTGACCGCCCAGCTCAAGGAGCTGGAGGCGGACGGCGTCATCCTGCGCACCCTCTATCCCGAGGTCCCGCCCCGGGTCGAATACGCCCTGAGCCCGCTCGGGGTAGCCCTTCTCCCCCTGCTGCAACAGATGCACGACTTCGCCCTTGCCCACGCCGACCTGCTGGCCGGGGAGGGTGGATCCGCAGCGGCCAGCGCTAGCCCCCTCAGCGAGCCCGCAGCAGCCAGCCACTGATCCGGTTCGTCGCCAGCAGTCGACAGGCGAGCAGGGAGAGCGTCAGCAGCACCGGCACCTTGACGAGCTCCCACCACAGCAGCTTGCCCTGGGGGCCGAACACCATCAGCCAGACCACCAGCATCATGTGCAGGCAGTAGAGACCCAACACTTTGGGGGCCTGGCGTTCCAGCCAGCTGCCCCGGCCCCAGTTTGGATTGGCCAGCAGCAGGCCGAAGAGGCCGAGCGCCCAGGGCAGGGAGCCCAGCAGGAAGTCGTGACGGTTGAGGGGCACGGCGGCAAAGCGCAGCAGGCCCGCGGCCTCCAGGGCATAGAGACCCATCCCCGCCACCATCAGCAGGGCGCTGCGCCTGGCATCCGGTTGCCAGCCACGCAGGCGCAGCTCGGCGCCAAGCGCCACGAACAGCAGCGAGAAGAAGGGGCCGTTGCGGGTCAGCAGGGCCCACTCGCCCCCTGGCAGCAGCGGGCCATAGGAGCCGCCGATCAGGGCCAGCCCGTAGAGCAGGGCGCCCGCCACCAGAGCCAGTCGGGGCAGCCTGACTCGCCAGCAGAGGGCCAGCAGCAGGACGGCCAGCATCAGGGCGGGCAGGAACCAGAGGTGGATCATGCCACCCACCCACCAGGCGTTGAGAGGATCCCCCAACTGCATCTGCCACTGGCCCGCCATGCTGGTCAGATAGCCTTCCGTCATGGCCGCGACCGGGTTGAAGGGCACCAGTAGATAGAGCAGGCTCCAGGCGAGCCAGAGTCCCAGCAGGGGGCGGCAGTAGCGCAGCGCCACCACAATGGTCTTGCCTGCGGCGAGGGCGGGTTGCAGGAAGTAGCCGGCGCACAGGAAGAACAGCGGCACCGCGAAGCGGCACAGCTGGTTGATGATGGCCCCGAGCCAGAGGTAGGGGGTGCCGTCCCAGAGGGTGGGATCGAACGGATTGCTGAAGGGGGAGAGGTGAATGGTCATCACGGCCAGGATGGCCAGGACACGCCCGCACTCGATGCTGGAGATGCGCATGATGGTTTCCGACGGCTGAAACCCGGCACCCTAGCAGCCGGGCACATGCCTCTTCCAGCCGGGGGGCCGCCAACTGTGACCCCCATCGGTGCCCGGTTACCCTTTGTTACCCGGGGGATGGGCAGGGTTACCCCGGGTGGGAGGTGGATCCCGTTTTGGTGTCGGTAAACCCGTCAGAGCAGGGCCACCAGCAGGGTGACGAGGGCGCCCGTCAGCAGCAGGGTGATGCCACGGCCGGCCGGGCCGTGCAGCTTGTTCCACATCAGCAAACTGGTGAGGGCCAGCAGCAGCATGGAGAGGGCCGCCAGATCGCCGAACAACTGCCAGGAGAGGCCGGTGCCCATGCCGCGATGCAGCCGGTTTAGGCTGGCGGCGAGGTTGGCCTGCTGCAGTTCGGTCTGCACCAGCAGGGTACCCTCCACATAACTGGCGGCCAGGCTCTGGCTGAGGGTGACGCCGCGCAGCTCCCAGCGCGCCGGCAGGGTGAGGGGGCCTGTGGGGGTGGGCAGGGTCCGGGCCGGGGTGATGCTGATCCGTCCCTCCTCCAAGCCCTCGGGGTAGTGCTGTTGCAGCAGGGCTTTCAGCGCGTCCGGGCTCGCCAGCGGCGCGGCCAGCGTTATCTCCTCGCTCGACTTTTCGGTGTGGGGGCCGGGCAGGGGCAGCACGGCCCTGTGCTGGAGCCAGAGGCCGGTCAGACCGTAGAGCAGCATCAGGGTGAGGGTGGCAAAGCCGGCCCAGGCGTGGATGCGGCGCACCCACTTGTTGTTGTGAAGGGGGAGTCTCTTGGGTTTCATCATGGTGGCGCGTCATAAAAAAACTGGCCAGCAGAGGCTGGCCAGTTTGGCTGTGGGTAAGGAGGATCAGAAGCGGTAGGCGGCGGTGAGATTCAGCTGACGGGGGCTGCCCGGCATGATCTGGGCCGCGCTGGTGGCGCTGACGAAGTAGTCGTGGTCGGTCAGGTTCTCCACGCTGAGCTGGGCATCCCAGTGCTGCCAGCGGTAACCGGCGCGGGCGTCATAGCGGGCGTAGCCCGGCAGCACTGTGGTGTTGGCGTTGTCGGCGAAGCGATCCCCCACCGCCGTCACCCCGGTTTCCCCATACCAGCCTCGGGGGCCGCTCTGGTAGCCGGCGAACAGCTGGCCGTTCTCGCGGGAGACGTTCATCGGCCGCTTGCCCTGCAGATCCGCATCCGCCTTGACCTGCTCCGCGTCCTGGATGGCGATGCCGCCGTGCAGGTAGAAGGCGTCGGTGAGCTGGGCGCGGGCGCTCAGCTCTATGCCGTCGGTGCGCTGCAGGCCGGTGAGGAGCACCTTGGTGGGATCCAGCGGATCCTTGCTGCGCTTGTTGTACATCTCCAGCCGGTAGAGGGAGAGGGTGGTGGCCAGGCGGCCGTTCAGCCAGTCGCTCTTCACGCCCCCCTCGTAGAGCCGGGTGTGCTGGGGATCCAGGTTGTTGTTCTTGTCCCCCGGGGTGATGCCGATCAGTTCCCCACCCACTGGGGTGAAGGTCTTGCTGTAGGAGGTGTAGAAGGCGTGCTCCTCGATGGGGTTCCACACCAGGCCCAGACGGGGGCTCAGGCTGGTGACCGAGAGGGTCTCCTCCTTGTCGAGGTCGTTGCGGCGGCTGGTGACGGTGAACGCGTCCCGGCGCAGGCCGCCGAGCAGGTGCCAGTCCCCCAAGCTGAGCTGATCCTGCACATAGAGGCCGTAGCCGCGCACCTTGTGCCTGGCGTCGCTGGAGAGCTTCATGGCGCCGTTGTAGCTGGGCAGTGAACCCGGATCGTACAGGTTGCCCGGGGGGATAGGGCTGGCGTTCTGATAGAGCTTGGGGGTGCGCTCCTGCCAGCTCTGCTCCAGGCCCATCAGCAGGCGATGCTCGATGGGACCGGTCTGCAGCTGGCCTTCCGCTTCCGTGTTGCTGGTCAGGTTGTTGGCCTTGAGATCCTGCTGCCAGCGGGCGCGGGTCACCTGGTCGCCCTTGACGCTGGTGACATAGGTATTGTCGAACTGGCTGTCGAGGCTGGTGTAACCGAGCTGCTGGCGCAGTTGCCACTGCTCGTTCAGATCCCAGGTGAGCTGGGAGCGGGTGGACTGGGCCACGTCATCTATGAAGTCGCGGCTGGTTTCGCTGTAGACGCTCTCGATGGGCACGTCGGCCGGGCGACCGTTGACGCCGGGGATGCCGCGATCCGGTGTGCGATCGCTGCCGTTGCGCTCGTACTGCACCAGCCAGTTCAGCTTGTCGGTGATCTCCCAGTTGGCGGACGGTGCCAGCAAGGTGCGCTTGCTGGTCACGCCGTCGCGAAAACTCTCCTTGTCCTCCTGGGCCAGGTTGAGGCGCAGCTGCACCCGCTCGCCTGCCTCGGCATTGAGATCCGCGGCGAGGCGCTGGCTGTCGAAGCTGCCGACCCGGGCGGTGACGCTGGAGGCCTGGCCCCGTTGCGGCTTCTTGCTGACCCGGTTGATGATGCCCCCCGTGCTGCCACGGCCGTAGAGCACGGCGGCCGGCCCCTTGAGCACCTCGACCCGCTCTATGTTGCCGAGATCCCGGGTGTACTGCATGTCGTCCCGCAGGCCGTCGAGGTAGAAGTCGTTGCTGGCGTTGAAGCCGCGGATGTTGACGCCGTCGAAGCGGGTGTCGCCGCTGGCGTTGACCCCGGGGATGCCGCTCAGGGCCTCGCTCAGGGTCGGTTGGCCGTAGGCGGTCAGCTCGCTGGCGGAGACGCTCTCTATGCTCTGGGGCACCAGCTTGGCCGGGGTGCTGGTACGGGTGGCGGTGGCGACTTCCTCGTGTTGGCTGCGTTTGCCGACCACAGTGAGGGTTTCGTCTTCGGCCTGGGCGCTGGCGCAAAGGGACAGCAAGGCGACGCCCAGCAGGGCGCGCGGGGAGTTGGGATTATGCATCTGCGTGTGACTCTTCTAATCGACCTGTCGGCCTGAACTTATTGATTTATTTGTAGTTATTAGTATCTCCCGTTTCGAGAGGACGCTAATGATATTGATTTTCATTTGTCTTGCAAGGCAAAGATGCAAAAATCCCACACCTACGAGCAGTTGTGCGGTCAGTTGAGGATCATTGCCCTGATGCAACCCATCGGATGAGTCTTGGTTGCGGCAAAGGGCTGGTTTACCATCCGGGTTCGGTGGCGCCTATGCCACCCCAGGGAAACAGGAAACGGAACATGGAAGAGATCATCAGGGCAGACCTTCATAACCGGCAGCACGGCGAGGCGCTGGTCTATCTGCTCAACGAATACGCGAAAGACGAGATGGGCGGGGGCAGCCCCCTCGCCGATGAGGTGAAGGCCAATCTGGCGCAGGCCCTGGCGGTGAGAAGTGGTGCCCATGTGTTGCTGGCCTGGGTCGATGGGCAGCCGGCCGGGGTGGCCACCTGCTTCGAGGGCTTCTCGACCTTCGCCTGCCGGCCCCTGCTCAACCTCCACGACCTTGCGGTGCACCCGGATCATCGCGGGCGCGGCCTCGGCAAACGGCTGCTGGCGCAGGTGGAGCAGCTCGCCCGGGAGCTCGACTGCTGCAAGCTGACCCTGGAGGTGCTGGAGGGTAACAGGGTGGCGCAGGCCGCCTACTTGGCCAGCGGTTTTGCGGGCTATGAGCTAGATCCCGAGGTGGGCCGGGCCCTGTTCTGGCAGAAGAAGCTCTAGCCTCTGTGGCTCAGCCCCCAGGCGGGAGGGGAGAATGAAAAACGGCGCGCAGAGGGATCTGCGCGCCGTTTTGTCTGGGGCCGGAGTTAGAAGTCGTAACGGGCCGCCAGCTGGAAGTCATCCTTGGTGTTCAGCTTGCCGCTGTCATTGCTGTCGAGGTTGTTGATGCGGTACTCGCCGATGACGCGCAGGTTCTTGTTGAACTTGTACTGGGCACCCAGGGTGTAGTAATCGATGGAGTCGTAGTCGGACTTGCCGCTCTGCTCCACCTTCTGCTTGTTCCACAGGGCCATCAGGCCGAAGCCGCTCTCGAAGTTGTAACCCAGCGCCCCTTCCCAACCGGTGTGATCCTTGCCGGTTGCCAGGAAGTCGCTGCCGTCGGCGTAGCTCAGGGCGGCATAGACGGCCTTGTTGTCGTACTTGGCGGAGAGCAGCCACAGCTTGGCATCCTCTTCACCGCTCTTGTCGCGGATACCCACGTTGTAGGCGGTACCCAGGGCCAGGTTGAACGGGAAGGTGTAGGCCAGGGCGGCGCCGTAGGCGGCATCGCTGTCCTTGCTGGTGGTCTCTTCGGTGTCACCGCCGTCGAACTTGTAGCTGGTATCGACCTGGAAGCCGTTGAACAGGCCCGAGTATTTCAGCACCGAGCCGGCACGGTTGGTGGCGAAGGTGTCGGTCTTGGCACCCAGCGCCTCGTTGCCGTAGCCGTCGGAGAGGGAGACGTCGGTCCAATCGGCCAGCAGGCCGGGGGCGCCTTTCTGACGACCAAAGGTGACATTGCCCCAGTCGGCACCCACACCGGCGAAGGCCAGGCGGGTGCGCATGTTGTCGGAGTTCTCGCTGACGGTCTTCTCGCTGTCATTGACGTAGATCTGCAACTCGTACTGGGCCAGGGCCTTGAGACCCGGATTGATCTCGCTCTCTACCTTGGCACCCAGGCGGACGAACTGGTTGGCGCCCTGCTTGTCGCTGTATTCGTTCTTGATGTCGCCATTGGCATCCAGCTCTTTCTTCTCGCCGAAGAACTGGCCGGCGTAGATGCGGCCGTAGAGGTCGAGCAGGGTGCTCTCGTTTTTGTACACTTCAACGGCTTGAGCCTGGAAGGCGGCGGTAAGAGCCAATGCTACTACTGTCAGCTTTTTCATCATGATCCCTTGTGTTGCAAGCTTTTGTTTTAAAAGACGGGGCCATGCTAGAAGTGACAGATGACAGTCGGGTGACCGTGCAATGAACAAACCGTGTCGATTCCATGTCAGCGGGATGAAAACCGGGATTTATGTGGCAAGCCGCCACTTTTGCGCGCAAAGGTTTGCCCTTGTGGTAGAATGCCGCCCGTTTTCGAGCTCCTAAGGTTGGATATGCGATGAGACGTGAACTGGCAATCGAATTTTCCCGAGTGACGGAAGCGGCTGCACTGGCTGGCTACAAGTGGCTCGGACGTGGTGACAAGAATATCGCCGATGGCGCGGCCGTGGCGGCCATGCGTCACATCCTCAATCAGATCCAGATCGATGGCGAGATTGTGATAGGCGAAGGCGAGATCGACGAAGCCCCCATGCTCTACATCGGCGAGAAGGTGGGCACGGGTCAGGGCGACGCCGTGGACATCGCGGTCGACCCCATAGAGGGCACCCGCATGACCGCCATGGGGCAGTCCAATGCCCTGGCCGTGCTGGCCGTGGGCGACAAGGGCTCCTTCCTCAAGGCTCCCGACATGTACATGGAGAAGCTGATCGTGGGTCCGGGTGCCAAGGGCGCCATCGATCTCGATCAGGCCCTGGAGCTGAACCTCAAGGCCGTGGCCAAGGCGCTCGGCAAGCCGCTCTCCCGCCTGACCGTCATCACCCTGGCCAAGCCGCGTCATGACAAGGCGATCAAGGAGATGCAGGGGCTGGGCGTGCGGGTGTTCGCCATTCCCGACGGCGACGTGGCCGCCTCCATCCTCACCTGTCTGCCGGACAGCGAAGTGGACATGCTCTATGGCATCGGTGGCGCCCCGGAAGGGGTGATCTCGGCGGCGGTGATCCGTGCGCTGGACGGTGACATGCAGGCGCGCCTGGTGCCCCGTCATCAGGTCAAGGGCGACAGCCCCGAGGTGCGTGCTCTGGGCGAACAGGAGATTGCCCGTTGCCAGGAGCTGGGCATCGATGTGAGCAAGGTGCTCAAGCTGGAAGATCTGGCCAAAAATGACAACGTCATCTTCTCGGCCACCGGCATCACCAAGGGTGATCTGCTGGAAGGCATCACCAGCAATGGTGTCATGGCGACCACCGAGACTCTGCTGATCCGCGGCAAGTCACGCACCATCCGCCGCATCAAGTCGATCCACTTCCTGGATCGCAAAGACAGCGTGGTGCGCGACATCATTCTCTGATGCGCTGAGGCCCTGCCACTAAAAAGCCCGACCGCTGTTGCCGTCGGGCTTTTTGTTGCCCTGCGTCCGGGTCTGGACTATTTAGCGGGACAGGGCGGATAAGGCTAAGGGGAATCGGGGCCCTTTGATAGACTGCTTCGCCATGCACAGGAATGCATCATATGGAATGTCGTCAAGGTTGCGGTGCCTGCTGCACAGCCCCCAGTATCAGCAGTGCCATTCCCGGCATGCCGGAGGGCAAGCCAGCCGGCGTTCCCTGTATTCAGCTCGACGCGTGGCTGGGCTGCAAGATCTTCGGCCAGCCTGAGCGGCCTGCGGTGTGCAGCAGCTTTCGGCCCATGCAGGACGTGTGCGGCTCTCACCGCCAGGAGGCCGTCTGGCTTATCGGCGAGATGGAGCGGCTGACGGCCTGAGCACTTGACCCTCTCCCTCAGAGATAGGAGGGTGGTTGCTTGTTTCCCCCTCATCCCCAGCCCTTCTCCCGCGAGGGGAGAAGGGCGCTGAGAAACACCCCGAATCAACGCGGGAACACGGAATAGAAAAAGGCCGCAATTGCGGCCTTTTTGATTCTCTCTGTCGAGCTGGGATCAGACGTCGGCCAGTTGCAGGGCCTGACGATAGTACTCGTTGGCCTTGTTGGTGAGACGGCGCTTGTCCATCACCTGCCCGAGGGCATGGTAGAGGGCTGCATCCGGCCGCTTCGCCACTTCCTGCTCCAGCAGGCGCTGGGCATCGTCCAGCTGGCCAGCCAACAGGTAGACTCGCGCCAGTGCCGCCTCGGCGCCCGGCTGATCCTGGATCTTCTTGAGCAGGGTCAGCATGGGCTGATAGTCATCCAGCCTGAGTTTGGGCAGACGGGCGAACAGCTCGGGGGAGGGATCCTTGCGCAGGGCCTCCAGCCAGAGGTCGGCAGCCTCGCTGTCGGCACCGAGTCGGCGCAGACGATCCCCGTAGCTGGCCAGCAGTTCGGTGTCCTGACGCAGCTTGCGGGGCAGCGCCTGCCATACCGGGCGCAGTGTCTCGAGGGCGCCGCTGGCTGCCTCGAGACGGCCAATCCAGGCCTGGTGCAGCAGGGCTTCTTCCTGCACCGACGTCAACTTGCCCACCTTGCGCAGGGCCGGGGCGAGATCGATGAGGGCCACCCAGTCTTCCCGGGCCAGATAGACCTGGCGCAACTGATCAAGCACCATGGGGTGGCGCGGGTGCAGGGCGTAGACGGACTCGAGCCGACCGAGGGCACTGTCGTACTGACCCTGCTCTATCTGCAGCTGGGTCTGGATCAGGGTCAATGCCAGCTCGGCCTTGGGGTTCTCCTCCTGCGCCTTTTGCAGGTAGTGATCCCGGCGTACGTCATCGCCCCGGGCCTGGGCCACTCTGGCGGCACTCAGGTAGTTGAGCAGCGGGGTGTCGCTGTTGTCAGCGCCCTTGATCAGCAGCTTCTCGGCCTGGTTGTAGTGCCCCTCGGCCATGGCCAGGGTGGCATTCACCGTTTGCAGGTTCGCCTTGCGGCGACGGCGCGAGCCGAACCAGCCTTGCGTCTTGCGGCGCAGGCCGAAGACCCGACCGAGCACCCACTCGACGATGAGCAGGGCACCGTAGAAGAGTACCGCCAGGATCACGGCGCTGGTGACCGAAGACTCCACCGTGTAGTTGCCAAGCGAGATGAGCACATAGCCCTTGTTGCCGGACGCTTCTGGGCCGAAGATCAGGCCCGCGACCATCACGGCCACCACGACGATCAGACGAATCATGGTCTCCTCCTCAGTTGCCGGCCAGGATGCGTTGCAGGCGCTCGGTCAGCACCTGTTCCAGCATGGCCTGGGTCTTGAACTGATCCGGGTAGTCAAACTGGATCTGCTCGCTCTTGAGCTTGTCGAGCTCGGACTGCATGTACTGGGTGGCGCTGTTGTCGGTATCGAAGTACTGGGTCAGCCAGCGCTGGGCCTTCTCCAGGCTGTCGGTATAGAGCGCCTGCTGCTCGCGATAGACGGCGAGCTGGGCCTGCAACAGTTTGGTCTTGAGGTTCTCCCGCAGGAAGATCTCCTGCTGCGGTGAGAGCAGGGCCTCCACGGCGCCGTCGCGGCGACGTATGGTGATGAAGTTCTCGGTGAACTTGACCCAGTTCTTCTTCAGATTGCTTTCCCACTCGTCCGGATTGGCACTGACCGCCTGATCCGGTTCGGCCTTGGCTTGTGGCATGCTCACGGTGGAGAGGGGCAGCAGCTCTATCTGGTCGGACAGCGCGGCCAGCTTCAGGGTCAAGCCTTCGCGATCGACTCGCGGCATCCCCTTGAGCTGGGCTATGTCTTCCGCCAGCGCCTTGCGAATGGGCATCAGGCTGGGGTCGTTGAGCGCCTTGATCCGCTCGTCGGCGTTGCCGAGCAGGGTGATGGCGGAGACGATGTCGTGTTCTAGCCACAGCTTGCGGCCCGCCATGCGCACCAGGTATTCGGATTCGGCGAGCATCCAGTCGTTGGGGCGCTTGTCGTCGAGATCCAGCACCTTGGTCTGCAGGGCGTCCAGCGCCTCCTGCAACTGCTGCTGGTTTTTGCCGAGGGCGCCGATCTGTTCGGCATCCTTGCTGTTGCTCTGATCCAGCTTGCCCATGGCCTCGGCCAGTTGCAGCTTGAGGGCGCCGAGTTCGGCCTGCTGGGCGACGGCATTCTGGTGGCCGTGCAGATAGAGGCCGCCGGTCAGCCCCAGGGCCAGCAGGATGGCAACGCCACCGAGGACGACGCCGGCGCCGCCCTTCTTGTTGCTGGCGGCCTTGTTCTCGGGCTTGTTGTTGTCGGCCGCGGGGGCCGCAGCACTCGGCTGGACTTCTTGCTGTTCAGTCATTCCATCTTCCTCAGTTCCAGGGCGGCCACCAGAGCCTGGTTGGATGCACCTTGGGCAATCACGATACGGGTAAAACCAGCTCCCTCGGCCATCTCGGCCACCCGGGGACTGGGCACCACCAGCAGGCGGTCATAAAGCCAGGGTCGCTGCGGGCCGGGCACCAGGGCCAGCAACCGCTGCAAGAGTTCACCACTGGTGATGAGCAGGCTGTCGAGGCCGGCTGCCTGCCAGTGGCGGGTCAATGCGTCCCCGTCGAGCTCGGGGTAGTGGCGCTCGTAGGTGGCACAATAGTGCACCAGTGCGCCGCGTGAGGCCAGCGTTCGGGCGATGAGATCCCGCCCGTCGTTGCCGCGCAGTATCAGCACCCGCTTGCCGCTCACCCCTTGCAGGGGCGGCAGGGCCAACAGGCCTTCACTGCGGGGATCGGTCGGGCAGAGGGCCTGGACACCCACCTCGCTGAAGGCATCCGCGCTCGCCTGACCGACCGCAAAGTAGTCAATATGTGGCCAGGTCAGACCAGTTTGCAACAGAAAATGATGAGCAAATTTAACGGCATGGGCGCTGACGGCGATGATGATGTCCGTTTGGGGCAGCCATTCGGGCAGGTGGGGGAGTTCACTGCCCGGTCGGGTTTCCAGCAGCGGGCAGCACAGTGGTGCATGACCGTGCTGGCGCAGCAGTGCTGCCAGCTCGGCGGCCTGGGCGGCCGGGCGCACCACCAGCGGGACCATCAGGCCACGCTCGGTGGTTGTGACCATGAGTAGACCCGATTCGCACTCATGCCCGGTAGACCTCGGCAAGAATGCCGTCGGCACCATCGGCCAGCAGGCGCTGGGCCAGGGTGTGGCCGAGTGCCTCGCCATCGGTCAGGGGTCCGCGGATCTCGTCCCGGATCACCTGGGTTCCATCCGGGCTTCCCACCAGGCCGCGCAGCCAGATCTCGTCCCCCTGCACCAGGGCATAGGCACCGATAGGAACCTGACAGCCTCCTTGCAGGGCACGGTTCATGGCGCGCTCGGTCAGCACCCTGATCCGGGTCTCGGTGTGTTCCAACGGTGCCAGCAGGGCGTGCAGCTCAACATCGTCCAGACGACACTCGATGCCGACGGCACCTTGGCCGTTGGCGGGCAGGCTCTGCTCCGGCTCGATGAAGGCGGTGATGCGATGGGCCATCTCCAGCCGTTTCAGGCCGGCGGCGGCGAGTATGATGGCGTCGTACTCGCCGGCATCCAGCTTGGCGAGGCGGGTATTGACGTTGCCGCGCAGGTCGCGGATCACCAGATCAGGGCGGGCGGCCCGCAGCTGGCACTGGCGGCGCAGGCTGGAGGTGCCGACCACGGCCCCTTGGGGCAGCTCGTCTATCTGCTTGAAACGGTTGGAGACGAAGGCATCGCGCGGGTCTTCGCGTTCACAGATGGTGTGCAGGCCTAGCCCCTCGGGGAACTCCACCGGTACGTCTTTCATGGAGTGGACGGCGATGTCGGCCCGGCCTTCCAGCATGGCAGTCTCCAGCTCCTTGACGAAGAGCCCCTTGCCGCCGACCTTGGCCAGCGGGGTATCCAGGATCTTGTCACCCTGGGTGCTCATGGGGACCAGTTCGACTCGCAGATCGGGATAGAGGGCTTCCAGCCGATCTTTTACAAAGTTGGCCTGCCACAGGGCCAGTGGGCTCTTGCGAGTGGCAATTCTCAGGGTTCGGGCTGCCATATCAATCAGTTGTTTCATCTTTAGTGAGGAAAACGATCTTACCACCCTTTGCATGGGCTTTCATGACGCAGCCGGCAAAAGCGGGGCCAAGCTCAAAAAGGGTCGCTGAAAATAATTTTCACTCGGTCATTATATGATGGCAACTAATTGAAAATATTATTTTTTATTACTTTCTACTGATACCGTCACTGGGCGTGCCAGAAATAATCCGGTGATTGTGTGCGGGCTTGTTTACCACTGCTGTTTGCATTGTTAACATGATCACACTTTTTTGACGTCTCCCCGTTTTGGTGCGTCATTTCTCTTCCCCATAGGTAGGGCATTGCTGGTAAAACTGGACACGCTGGTGGCGCGCTACGACGAGCTGAATCGTCTCAAGACGCAACGAGCGTTGGATCTCATGAGTCGCTATGGGCAGCAGGTCTTTCAACTGCTGCCTGTCATGCTGCACTTCAATCATCCCCTCCTGCCCGGTTATGTGGCAGGGGACGTGCCTCATGGTATCTGGAGTTTCGTCGCCAACGAGGCCCAGCAGGCCTTCATCCAGGATCTGTGCCAGAACGCGAACTGTCAGGGCGGCCTCAGCACCCACGACAAGTCGATCCAGGGTCTCTACTCCATGGGCAGCACCTCCTCCATCGGCCAGTGCTGCCACTCGGATCTCGACATCTGGGTCTGTCACGTGGCCGGTCTGTCGAGTGAGCGCCTCGCCCTGCTGGAGCAGAAGTGCCAGCACCTCTCCCTGTGGGCCGAGCAGCGCGGAGTCGATCTCAACTTCTTCCTGATCCCCGAAGACAAGTTCCGCCAGCGCAACGATGCCCAGATGCAGGGGGAGAGCTGCGGCAGCGCCCAGCACCTGCTGCTGCTCGACGAGTTCTATCGCAGTGCCATGCACATCGCGGGCAAGCGGCTGCTCTGGTATCTGGTGCCGGCCGAATATGACGATCACTACGACGACTACGTCAACGGCCTGTTCGCCCACGGCAAGTTGAGCCAGGATGACTGGCTCGACCTCGGGGGTTTTGACCGTATCCCCGCCGAGGAGTACTTCGGTTCTGCCCTGTGGCAGCTCTACAAGGGCATAGATTCCCCCTACAAGGCGGTGCTCAAGTCGGTGCTGATGGAGGCCTACTCCCACGAGTATCCCAACACCCGACTGCTGTCGGTGACCAGCCGCGACTGGTTCCAGCACAACGAGGGGATGCACTACCGACTCGACAACTACTGCCTGATGCTGGACAAGGTGACCAACTACCTGAAATCCATCGGCGACATGCAGCGCCTGGATCTGGTGCGCCGCTGCTTCTATCTCAAGGTGTGTGACGGCCTGAGCCACCCCAAGGAGGATCACTCCCCGGACTGGCGCCGGGAGCAGATGGCCCAGCTGGTGGCTTACTGGGGCTGGAGCCCGGAGCGGCTGCATCATCTGGATCATCGCCAGGAGTGGAAGGTCGAGGACGTCAAGGTGGCCTATGCCGAGTTGCTGGAGGCCCTGATGCAGAGCTACCGCAACCTCATCCAGTTTGCCCGGCGCAACAACATCAGCGAGTCCATCAACCCGGAAGACATCGGCATACTGTCGCGCAAGCTCTATGCCGCCTTCGAGAGCCTGCCGGGCAAGGTGCAGCGGATCAACCTCAAGATAGCGCCGGATCTCGGCGAGCCGGATCTCAGCCTGGTGCAGGTGCCGCACGGTCGCCTGAATCGCGCCGGCTGGTATCTCTACAAGCATTCCCTGGAGCCCGCCGACATCATCGGCCGGGCGCCGCTCGAATATAACGGCTACATCAGCAAGCTGGTGGCCTGGGCCTATTTCAACGGCCTGCTGACCCCCCAGTCCCGGGTGCACCTGTTCAATCAGGGCTCGGATCTGCACATCGACAATCTGCACCAGTTCTGCCGCGATCTCTCCGGCACCTTCCCGGTCAAGTATCCCCGCGCCACCAACCTGGCGCTGAGCCGGCCGTGCGAGATCCGCCAGCTCTCCATCTTCCTGAACCTGGAGACGGACCCGTCAAGCCACTGGGTGGGGCAGGTGATCGAGTTCGATGCCAATGCCGCCGACGTCTTCTCCTTCGGCCGCAACCAGGAGTGTCTGGTGGGATCGGTGGATCTCGTCTATCGCAACTCCTGGAGCGAGATCCGCACCCTGCACTTCGAGGGGGAGGAAGCGGTGGTGGATGCCCTCACCACCATACTCGGCAAGATGCACCAGGATGCCGCCGCCCCCGAGATGATAGAAGTGTTCTGTTACAGCCAGCACTTCCGCTCCCTGGTGCGTACCCGCTTCCAGCAACTGGTGGCCGAGTGCATCGAACTGCGCCTGGCCCGGGACAAGCAGCAGTTGGTCAAGACGCTGGCGCTGGGGAAAGAGAAGTACGGCATCTTCTTCGAGCGGCGCGGGGTGTCGGTGAAGAAGCTGGAAAACGCCATCGACTTCTACCGCCACATCTCCCACAACAAGCTGGATCACCTGCCGCTGCGCCTCGACAAGACCCATAGCCAGCATCTGCCCGGCATTGTCGACGCCTACGCGAGCGAAGGGCTGGTGCAGTTCTTCTTCGACACCCGGGATGCGGGCACCAACATCTATATCCTGGACGAGGCGAATCGGGTGGAGATCTACCAGCACTTCGCCGGCAACAAGGATGAGCTGGTGCAGGGAGTGAACCGCTTCTACACCTCGGGCCACGAGCGCTTCAGCGATGCGGGCCAGTTCAGCAACTTCAACCTGCCCCAGTATTACGAGATCGTGCAGATGGGCGACAAGCTGGAGGTGATCCCCTACCGCAGCCAGAGTCCGCAGCGGGACAATCCGGGGGCGGCCCGGGAAGTCGGGTGAGGGAAGCGGGATGATGTGCCGGTGTATCGCCGGAAGGGATGAAAACAAACGGCCTGCTGATGCAGGCCGTTGTCGTATCCGCAGTGCGGGATCAGGCGCCGAGGCGGGCCAGCAGCCAGCGACGGATCTCGTCGAGCTGGGGGCGGCAGATCTCGTGGCGCATCGGGTACTCGTGCCACTCGGGGCTGAGACCCGCCGCCTCCAGCCGGTTCTTGGCATCCCAGCCCATGGAGAGGCTCACCACGTCGTCATAGATGCCGTGCATGTAGCAGATGGGCAGGACGCGGGCGGCCTCGCTCATCTCCTCGACCAGTTGCTCGGGCGTTGCCAGGTAGGTGGACATGCAGAGCAGGCCCGCCAGCTTTGCTTGATAGCGCAGCGCGGTGAAGGAGGCAATCACCCCGCCCTGGGAGAAGCCGGCCAGTACGATATGCTCGGGAGCGAAGCCCTCGGCCACCAGCTGATCCAGCAGGGCTGCGATACGATCGGCGGACTCGCGCACATGGGACTCCACGGCGCGATCCGCCGGATCCTCGAAGCTCTTGATGTCGTACCAGCCACGCATCTTGTAGCCCATGTTGATGGTAATGGGCCGTTCGGGGGCATCGGGCAGCAGGTGGCGCACCGGCAGGTCGGCAGGCAGGGCCAGCGCTTCCACCAGCGGCGCGAGCCCGGCGCCGGAATCCCCCAGCCCGTGCAGCCAGATCACCGCGTGACGGGCGCCCTGGGGATGCAGATCCATCATGGGAGACTCTGCCATCATGGGAACCGGACGGGCTCGCCCGCCTGGGTGGTGCAGGCCCGGGTCAGCAGAGCCTTGAGCTCGTCGCCGAAGCGGTTGTCGATCCAGCTGTCACCGCGCAGCTCGAAGTGGAAGCCGTTCTCCCGAGTGGCCACCCAGATCTGGTGCAGGGGCTCCTGCTTGTTGATGATGACCTTGGTCTTGTTCTCGAAGCTCAGGGTCAGCACACCGCCGGCCCGCTCGCAGTCGATATCCGGATACCCCTCGTCGATAACGTCTTCCACATACTGGAAAAAGGCGTCGGTCAGGGCGTGATACTCGTGATCCTTCATCGGTTTATCCTGTTGCTTTTAACAATGTGAGTGCGATTATAGAGGGCCAAAAATTTTTTCGCAGCGAACCATTATGATTACCCAGTTCACCAAGTGCCTGTTTGCCGCGTCGCTGTCGTTCGGGTTGGCCGCCTGCGGCCTGACGGGGCCGCTCTACATGCCACCGGCCGAGCAGCCCGTCTCCACTGAGCAAACGCCGGCACAGCCCAAGACAGAGAGTACACCGCAAGCCGCCTCGCCTGCGACCGCCAAACCGGCCTCCGAGGCCGCGCCGCAATAATCTAGGAAGGAACCGCCCCCTTGGATCACTTTAACTACGACGCCGACGGCCAGCTTCAGGCCGAGCAGCTTCCCCTGCAACAGCTCGCCGACCAGTACGGTACCCCGCTGTATGTCTACTCTCGCGCCACCCTGGAGCGCCACTGGCACGCCTTCGATCAGGCAGCGGGCGACATTCCCCATCTGATCTGCTACGCGGTCAAGGCCAACTCCAACCTGGCACTGCTCAACCTGCTGGCGCGCCTGGGCTCGGGCTTTGACATCGTCTCCGGCGGGGAGCTGTCACGGGTGCTGGCGGCGGGGGGAGATCCGGCCAAGGTGGTCTTCTCCGGCGTCGCCAAGAGCGAGTCCGAGATGCGCCTCGCGCTGGAGAAAGAGATCCTCTGCTTCAACCTGGAGTCGGAAGCCGAGCTGGAGCGCCTGAACCGGGTCGCTGGCAGCATGGGCAAAAAGGCGCGGGTCTCGGTGCGGGTCAACCCGGATATCGATGCGGGCACTCACCCCTATATCTCCACCGGCCTCAAGCAGAACAAATTCGGCATCCCCATCGAGCAGGCGCCTGCCATCTACCGCAAGGCGGCGGCCATGGCCCACATCGAGATCAAGGGGGTGGATTGCCATATCGGATCCCAGCTCACCGAGCTCAATCCCTTTATGGAAGCGGCCGACAAGCTGCTGAAGCTCATTGACGAGCTGGCGGCCGAAGGCATCCACATCCATCACCTGGACGTGGGCGGGGGTCTCGGGGTCAACTATGGCGCCGAGCAGCCGCCGCATCCGACCGAGTACGCCGAGGCGCTCAAACAGAAGCTGGCGGGCCGGGATCTGACCCTGCTGTTCGAGCCGGGCCGCGCCATCGTCGCCAACGCCGGCGTGCTGCTGACCCGGGTCGAGTTCTTGAAGCCCGGCGAGACCCGCAACTTCGCGCTGATCGACGCCGGCATGAACGATCTGCTGCGTCCCTCCCTCTACGGCGCCTGGATGAACATCATCGAGGTGGACAGCCGCACGATCCACGAGAAGGCGCTGTATGACGTGGTCGGCCCGGTGTGCGAGACCGGTGACTTCCTCGGCAAGGAGCGTACCCTGGCGATTGCCGAGGGCTCCTTGCTGGCGGTGCGTTCTGCCGGGGCCTACGGCTTCACCATGTCATCCAACTACAACACCCGTCCCCGTGCGGCCGAGGTGCTGGTGGACGGTGACCAGGCCCATCTCATCCGTGAGCGGGAACAGTTGGCCGATCTCTGGCGCGGCGAGCACCTGCTGCCGTGAGCCAGCCACAGGAACGCAAGACGGTGACAGATTTTTCCAGGATCCATGGGGCTGTGGACGACCTTCGTGACGGCCTGAACTGCGCAGGGAAAGAAGATGTTGATTGAGTTTTCCAAAATGCATGGCCTGGGCAACGACTTCATGGTGGTGGACGGCGTCACCCAGAAGGTGTTCTTCAGCAACGACGTCATCAAGAAGCTGGCGGATCGCCACTTCGGCATCGGCTTCGATCAGCTGCTGCTGGTGGAGCCGCCCTATGATCCCGAGCTCGACTTCCATTACCGCATCTTCAATGCCGATGGCAGCGAGGTGGAGCAGTGCGGCAACGGTGCCCGCTGTTTCGCCCGCTTCGTGCGCCTGAAGGGGCTGGTCAACCGGGATCGCATCGCGGTCAGCACGGCCCGTGGCCGCATCACCCTGCAACTGGAGGGGGAGAACCAGGTCACGGTCAACATGGGGGTGCCCCAGTTCGAGCCGGGCAAGATCCCGTTCCGTGCCCAGAAGGCGGAAAAGACCTACCTGCTGCGGGCGCAGGATCACACCGTGATGTGCGGTGCCGTCTCCATGGGCAATCCCCACTGCGTCATCGAGGTGCCCTCGGTGGCCGATGCCCCGGTGGAGACCCTGGGGCCCATCATGGAGCGCCACGAGCGTTTCCCCGAGCGGGTCAACGTCGGCTTCATGGAGATGGTCAGCGCCAGTGAGATCAAGTTGCGGGTGTTCGAGCGCGGGGTGGGGGAGACCCTGGCCTGCGGTACCGGCGCCTGCGCGGCCGTGGTGATCGGCATCAGCCAGGGCAAGCTCAGGGAGCGGGTCACCGTCACCCTGCCGGGTGGCAAGCTGACCATCGCCTGGAAGGGGCCGGGTCAGCCGGTCTACATGACGGGCCCGGCCGAGCATGTCTTTGATGGTCAGATAGAGCTGTAAGCCAGTGAGCGGGCCAGTCGAGCATATGACGGGCCCGGCCGAGCACATGTTCGACGGCCAGATAGAGTTATAGGCATCGAGCGGGGACCTCCTCCGCGCAGCCAAACGGTAATGTCGGGGCCCTGTGCCCCTTTTTCGGATGGATCAACCAAGTTATGAGCGAACTCAAACGGCAGGAGTCACTGTTGGACGAAGCCACAGTGCTGGAGTACCTGGCCCGTTACCCCGAGTTTTTCCAGCGCCACGGGGCCATGCTGGACAGGATCCGCATTCCCCATGAGCACAAGGGCACCATCTCCCTGGTGGAGCGCCAGCTCGACAGACAGCGCGAGCGCATCGAGCAGCTGGAGCAGGAGATCACCGAGTTGATGGGGATCGCCAGCGAGAACGAGCGGATCTTCCGGGTCTATGCGGATCTCTATGGCGAGCTGTATGGCTGTCAGACCCTGTTCGAGCTGAGCGCCGTGATGGGCAAGGCTTTCGTGCAGCGGCTGCGGCTGACCGGTCTGCGCCTCTGGCTCAGCCCAAAGAAATTCCAGCTGAGCGGCCCCGAGCAGCGCTTCCTGGCGGACTGCAAGCAGCTCGATCAGCTGCTGGGCCAGCGGCTTCCCGGGACGGATTACTACTTCGGACGGCTCAACCAGAGCGAGAAGCAGGCGCTGTTCGGCAGCGACGTGCTGGTCAACTCGGTGGCCCTGATGCGGCTCGGGGATCTCGGCGTGCTGGCTTTCGCGAGCTCGGACCCCAGCCACTTCACCCCCCACAACGACACCCTGCTGCTGGGTCAGCTGGGCCGTCTGCTGCAGATGCGTCTGCCCGAGCTGGTTCGTGGCTAAGGCCCCCCTTCCTGCCGCCGACCCTCTGCCCCCCGCCCTGGCGGGGGAGCTCACGGCCTTTATCGAATACCTGAGGGTCGAGCGCCAGCTCAGCCCCCACACCCGCAGCAACTATCAGGCCCATCTGGAGGCGATAGCCACCGAGCTGGTCAGGCTTGGTCTGAGCGATTGGGCCCGGCTTGAGGCGAGCCAGGTGCGCAGCCTGGTGACCCGAATGCACAAGGCAGGCCTCGCCCCCCGATCGCTCGCCACCAAGGTCTCCGCCCTGCGCAGCTTCTGTGACTGGCAGGTGCGCCAGGGGCGGCTCCCTGCCAACCCGGCCCGCGGCATCGTCACCCCCAAGCAGGGGCGGCCGTTGCCGAAAAACCTCGATGTGGACGAGATGTACCAGCTGCTCAACATCACCGACGAGCAGGATCCGCTGGCGGTGCGGGATCGCGCCATCATGGAGCTGATGTACTCCTCCGGCCTGCGCCTCGCCGAGCTGGTGGGGCTCAACCTCGCGGACGTGAAGCTCGACGAGCGCCAGCTCAGGGTCACCGGCAAGGGATCGCGGGAGCGGGTGTTGCCCATGGGCAGAATGGCGGTGGAGTGGTTGCACAAGTGGCTCACGGTGCGGCCAGCGCTGGCGGGGGACGAGGGGGAGGCATTGTTCGTCTCCAAGCGCCGTCAGCGGCTGTCGGCCCGCTCGGTACAGGAGCGGCTCGACGGCTGGGGCAACAAGCAGGCGCTCAATGCCCACGTCCATCCCCACAAGCTGCGCCACAGCTTCGCCACCCACATGCTGGAGTCCTCCGGGGACCTGCGGGCGGTGCAGGAGCTGCTGGGCCACGCCGATCTCTCCACCACCCAGATCTATACCCACCTCGATTTTCAGCATCTGGCCAAGGTGTATGACAGCGCCCACCCCAGGGCCAAGCGGGATCCCGACACCCCGGAAGATGAGTGACAGCAGGGAGCCCAGGCGCTCTTGTTGATGACGCAGAGGAGAATGCATGCATTTTTACCGTCGTTGGCAGCCGGTGGCCGCCATCTCGTTCGATCTCGACGACACCCTCTATGATAACGGCCCCGCCATCGCGCGGGCCGAGCAGTGGATGCTGAGCCACCTGCGCAGCGAATACCTGGCCACTGCCATGCTGGACAAGCCGCGCTGGCTCGAGCTCAAGCGCAACCTGCTGCTGGCCCGGCCCGAGCTGGGCCAGGATGTCAGCCTGGCGCGCCAGCACGGCATCCGCGAGGCCATGGTGCAGGGGGGCATGGCCGCCTCCCTGGCGGAACAGGAGGCGCAGCGGGTGTTCGCCGGTTTTCTGGCCGAACGCTCGAAGATAGCGGTGAGCGAATCGACCCATCGACTGCTGACCAGACTGGCGGAGCGCTACCCTCTGGCGGTCATCACCAACGGCAACCTGGATCTGGTACAGGCCGGGCTGAGCGACTACTTCACCCTGGTCTGCAAGGCAGGGGTAGGGGCCAGGATGAAGCCGGCGCCGGACATGTTCGTGCAGGTGCAGCAGACCCTCGGGCTCGCCCCCGGCCAGATCCTCCACGTGGGGGATCATCCCGAGACGGACGTGCTGGGGGCCAGGCTGCACGGCTTTCGAGCCGCCTGGCTCAACGAGCGCCGGCTGCCCTGGCAGTCACTGAAGTTGCTGCCGGATGTGGAGCTCGCCACCCTCGACGAGCTGGACGGGTTGCTGCTCTGATCCACCCCGAGCGGCAGAGAAAGAGGTGCACAGGCGAGGCCATTTATTTATCCTTGGCGCGGACTGACAAGGGAGTGCAGGGCGTGAGTGGAATGAAGAGTGTCATCTGGTTAGCCATCCCCATGGTGCTGGCGGGATGCGATCTGTTTCGCGACCACTACCGGATGGAGTTTCGGGATGGATCCTGGCGGGATATCGCCATTTCGCCTTTCTCGGATGAGGCCCGCTGGCGTGAGGGGTGCGCCACCGGCGAGATACTGGTGGACATGACCCTGCCCCTGAAGCGGGGCAAGGTGGTCGATGGCCGTGAACAGCTGTTGATCGGCGGCGAGCTGTTCGAGCTGGAAGAGGCCAGGCTCTATCGCGGCAACGGCATGGTGCTCGGGCAGGCTCCTGACCATGTCCAGCGGGGCCTCAAGGGGCTGGATGTCTGCCGTACCCTGCGCCCCGATCGCGGGGCCCTGCCCAAGTTGAAAGGCAAGGGGTTCGGCGACTAGCCCGCCCGCTGCCGATACTGGCGACAGGCGTCGCCGAAGGCGCGAAACAGCTTGATGGAGTGGGGGTTCTCTTTCGCCTTCCACTCCGGGTGCCACTGCACCGCCAGGGTGAACTGGGGCAATCCGGGGGCATGAATGGCCTCTATCAAGCCATCCTCGGCATGGGCCAGCGGCGCCAGCCCCTCGCCAAGCCGCTTGATCCCCTGGCCGTGCAGGGAGTTGACCGGGATCTGCGCCTCCCCCATCAGGTCGGCAAACCAGCTGCCGGGCACCAGGCTCACCTGGTGGCTGTGGCCATATTGTTCTTCTACCGGATCGTCCGCATCCTCCCTGTGATCCGCATAGCCGGGCTCGCAATAGACCTTCTGATGAATGTCCCCGCCGAGCGCCACGTTGATCTCCTGCATGCCGCGGCAGATGCCGAGCAGGGGCAGTCCCCGATCGATGGCGGCGCGCACCAGAGCTATGTCGAACAGATCCCTGTCTCTATCCTGGGCCTTCTCCGGGGTCAGGTTCTCCTGGCCGTAGAGGGCGGGATCTATGTTGGATCCGGCCCCGCTCAGGTAGACCCCATCGGCGAGATCCAGATACTGCTCCAGATCAGCTGTCCCGCAGCAGGTCGGCACCAGCAGGGGCACGCAGCCGCTGATCTCTACCAGGGGGGTGATGTATTTGTGGGTCATGACCTGGTAGGCATGGCCGCTGCGGGCCTGGGCCCCCATGGTCATCAGCACGACGGGTTTGGAATGGGAACTGGGGTTGGGCATAGGTCACCTTGGCTATCCTTGGCGGTCTCATCCTGCGCCTTGGGAAGGCCCTTGCCGCGTCACTCTCGCAAGGGCATGCCTCAAGGCATGGTCATGGGATCAGGGTCGTGCCGCAGTGCCAGAATCGTCGGTCAGCCTGGGCGATGACAGCCTGGATCCCGATCCCAGTCTGCCAAGGCCGTTCAATATGTCAAACGAAATGATGCCGCAATGTTAATTTTGATGATGGCAAAGCCAGACTGAGTCCCTTTATAAGGGGCTTTAGCCGCAGTTGGTGAGCTTCTGGGAGAAAGGCGTGGTGGATATATTAAACATTCGACCCTGATGGCCGGATAGCAGAAGGGGCCCGCAGGCCCCTCGTCGATTCAGGCATTGAGGATGAACTGCTCAATCACCCTGGCCACGCCGTCCTCGTCATTGCGGGCTGTGGTGTGCTGTGCCAACGCCTTGATCTCGTCGGTGGCGTTGCCCATGGCGACCCCGAGTCCGGCATATTCGATCATGTGGCGGTCGTTGCCCGCATCACCCACCGCGATGACCTGGGAGGCGTCCAGGCCCAGGTGCTCGGCCAGGGCGGCCACGCCGGTGCCCTTGTTGCTTCGCTTGTTCATGAACTCGAGGAAGTAGGGGGAGCTGCGCACCACTGTGTAGCGCTCATAGAGCTCTGCGGGCAGCTGGGCGATGGCGCGGGAGAGCTGGGGCTCGGGGTCTATCATCATCACCTTCATGATCTGCTCGTCGGCGGGCAGGGTGGCGAAGTCCACCAGGTTGATCGGCATCTTGATCAGTCGGGACTCGTGCTCGGTGTAGGTGCTGACCCTGGGGCTGATGAGGCCCTGGCGGACGGAGAAGCCGTGGACGTTGACCCCCAGCTCAAAGGCCAGATGGGCGATGGCGCTGGCATCGCTGCCGGTCAGCAGCTGGCTGCGCAGGATGCGTTGATCCGCGACCTGTTGCACCAGGGCGCCGTTGTAGCAGATGACGTAGTCATCCTGACCGGTGAGGCCGAGTTCGGCCAGATAGGTCGTCATGCCCTCCAGCGGGCGGCCCGAGGTCAGTACCACGGTGACGCCCTGGGTGCGGGCGGACGCGATGGCGGCATGGGTGCGGGGGGTTATTTGACCGTGCGGGTTCAGCAGGGTGCCATCCATATCCAATGCGATCAGCTTGTACATCTTCTCACTACCTGAGTCTGGCTGGCCCGCCCTATGGGGCCAAGGGGAGGCCGAGTGTAGCGAAAATCGCCGCCGGGATCACGCCACCATCGCCGAAGGGGAGAGTGGCGGCCATCAGCGTTGGCCCTCGTAAGGGGTCAGCTGCAACTGCTCGTCCCGGATGGCGAAGTGGATGGGGCCGTGCTCTATATCGACCCGACTGTGGTAGTGCGCCATCTCCACCTCGACGCCGGGGAAGAGGCGCTGGGTGGCGATGATGTCCATGCTGGCCATCAGGGCCTGCAGCGCGTGCTGTGCCTCGGCCAGTTGCTCGTCAAGGGACTTGCTCTCGTCCAGCTGATGGGTGCGGATCGCCTTGATCTTCTTCAGAGTCTCGGGATTGCGCTTGTCGCTGGGCTGTTGCAGCAACCGCAGGATGAGATCCTGCAGCTTGTCGAGTTGCTCCCGGCAGGCCTGCTTGCGTTGACGCAGGGCCTGCTCCTGCTCCTTGTGGCTGAAGTAGCCGCCGAGGATCTGCAACCGGGTCCGGTTCGCCGCCGAGGCCCCGAGCACGGGGGCCATGATCAGGCGGTTGGCGATGTTGATGCCGCCGATGAGGTGGCCCTTGCGCATAGCGCTGTCCCCGACCTTGAGATCCTGGCCGCTGCGGCAATAGCTGTGGCTGAGCTGGCTCTGGATATGGATGTCGCCGTCTGCTTCCAGCCTGGCGTACTGGGCATAGCTGGCGTGGATCTCGCCCCCGGCGCAGAGGTGGCAGAGGTATTCGTCCCCCTCCAGCTTGCGCCCTATGATGCCGTTGCGCACCGTGATGGTGCCGCCGGATTCGATATAGCCCCCTTCGACGAAGCCCCCTATCACCACATCGCCACTGGTCTTGATCCGCATGCCGGGCATGACATCCCCGGTCACCAGCAGGGAGCCCTCGAACTCGACGTGACCGTGGCGGATATCGACCTGTTTGACGCTCAGCACCTCGTCCACCCTCATGCCGGCCCGCTCCTGGCACGGTAGCCCGGCGCGGGTCGCCAGCAGCAGGTCCGGATCTTCGGGGGAGAAGCAGGTGCCTTCTCCCGCCGTCATGGCGCTCTCCTTGCCGGAGCGGGCCGCCAGCACCTGGCCCGTCACGGTGAAGCCATCTATGCCCTGGGTTGCGGGGTGGCGCCGCATCAGGGGGGCGCCTGCCTTGACGGTGAGCAAGGTACCGAGATCGCGCATGTCTACCCTGCCATGGTCCAGTTCCTGGGGTTTCAGGATCCGCTCGGCTGCGGTCTCCACCAGTCGCTCCAGGCGGGTATCCAGGCCGTGTCTGGCCGCCTTGCCCAGGGCGATGACGGGGTTGAGGCGGGTGCCGGGGGCGGCCTCGCTGGCGGCCTTGATGGCGGCGGCGAGCAGCCGCTCGCTCACTCCCTGCTTGACCGGACTCGTCGCCACGGCCTCCTGCAACTGCGCCAGGGTGAGGGAACTGCCGCCCCAGTCGGCGGTGATCTGGGCGCTGGCGCTCATCTGATCCTTGTCGATCAGGATCAGCAGCCGGGCATCCTGCCGCTGGGCGATGGGCACGGGCGGGTGAGAGGGGGCATCAGGCTGGGTCAGCAGGGTGTTGAGCAGGGTGACGGCCTGCCGGATCCCCTCGCCGAGGGGTTGATAGCGTCGGCAGTTGGAGAGCCGCAACAGGGCCAGGACATGGTGCTCCTGAACGGGCTCGGTGAGACCCGGGGCAATGCGCAGACAGACATAGGTCATGTCTGCCGACAGCTGAAACCACTCTTTGCTTAACACCGGGATCCTCCTTCGTTGTCCCGATCCGGCCAACCTCCCTGTGGCCGGGGGCGGGATCCTTGCCAAAAGCCAATGTCATCAGGGCGGCCCAGAACCGCAGTATTCTGGCATTTCTTCTTCCGGGTCAACGAGCCGAGTGCAAATGGGTGAGCCGGGTTGGGGAAATTGTGTCTGACGGCGGGTGACGGTGCCGTGATGACTTGTTTGGTGTCAAATGAGGTGTGTTTGGCGGTATCTGCTGACTATTTCACCGAAAGCGGACCCCGATGGGTATCAGGTTCAGGGTGGCGATACGATTCACCTTGCCAGAGGCGGTTCAAGGGATTTTAATCTGCCGCCGTCCCGAGGCGCTGATGCGGGTCGCTACCGATCATACTGCCCTCTTGTCCAACCGAACGAGCCCCATGACCGCCCAAGGCCACCTGCTGTTTTCCGTCACCTGCGCCCTGCTTGCCCACAAGGTCGAACTCACTCCGGCTCTGGCCGAAGGCAGCCTGTGGCACATAGTGCCCATGGCCCTGGCCAGCGCGCTGCTGCCAGACCTCGATCACCCCCACTCCCTGCTCGGTCGGCAGCTGCCCTGGATCTCGGGGCCCCTCTCCCGCCTGTTCGGCCATCGCGGCTTCACCCACAGCCTGCTGGCGGTGGGTCTGGGGATATGGGGGCTGGCGCAGTTTCAGGTATCCGGCCCGCTGTCTGGGGTCATAAAGGACGCGCTCATCGTCGGCTACCTCAGCCACTTGCTCGGGGACTGGCTCACCCCCATGGGCATTCCCCTGCTCTGGCCCTGGCGACGGCGCTTTCGGCTGCCCGGCCTGCCCCTCAAGAGCGGCGGGGGCTATGAGAAGGCCTTCTGCCTGCTGACCCTGGCGCTTGCCGGGTACTGGGTGCATGGGAATGGGGGCTTAGGCGCCTTCTAGCCCGGTATCAGTCGATGCGGCTGGCCGTTCTGGTCAGGGTGAGGTAGTCGGCGAGCACCGGCAGCCCCTGCAGGTGGCGGCGCAGCATGTCGAGGGCGGCGAAGGCGAGGATCCGGCGGGCGCTCTCTGGATCCGGGTGACTTAGCTTCACCTGCTGGCCGATTTGCTGCCCGTCGGCGCACAGCAGCAGTGGCACGCCGCCGGGGCCCGCACTGCCTATGGTCAGGCAGGGTTCTTGTCCGCCTCCCGTCAGTTGATCCAGTTCGCAGGGAAGGCAGTGGCTGAAGCTGGCCTCCAGCCCCGGATGCGGGTGGCACATGGCCAGCAGGGCACCCCGGCTCTCCCCTTCTTGCAGGCACAGCGGCCTTGCCCCCAGCAGGGACAGGATCTGCTGCGCCGGCTCCTCGTTGCCCTGTCCTACCAGCCAGGGGGTTATCTCCCCGAGCAGGCGTGCCTCGGCAGCATCCATGTCGGCGGCGCTGGCGCCGTGGCCGATGAGCTTCAGCTCGATGAGGGGCATGGAGGAGCGGTAGCCGAGCTCGATGCCCGCAGGCCAGGGTGTTGCATCCAGCTTGTCCGAGAGGGCGGATTCCGAGATGCCGAAGGTGTAGAAGCGGCGCAGCTCGGTGTCCGTCTCTTCCCCCGCCAGCGCCTTGAGGCGGGGCAAAATCTGCTCGCGCACCATCTGCTTGAACTCGAACGGTACGCCCGGAGTGAAGAAGAGCCGGCTCTGGCCGTAGCGGGCCGGGTGGTTGACCACGAAGCCGCAGGCGGTGCCCACCGGGTTGTCTAGGATCTCGCAGTCCCGGGGCAGCCAGGCCTGCTTGCTATTGCTCTGGGCCATGGTGCGGCCCCGGCTGGCGTAGCGCTCGGCCATGGTGGCGAGCCAGTCGGGGAACAGGGTCAGGGGCTGGCCAAAGGCCTCGGCTGCCGCCTGGGCGGTGAGATCATCCGCGGTGGGGCCGAGCCCCCCGCACACCAGCACCACCTCGGCCCGGCTGGCACTCTCCTGCAAGGCGGCCTTCAGATCGGCGAGGTTGTCCCCCACGGTCAGGCGGCGGCGCACCTGCCAGCCTTGCTCCAGCAGCAGGGCGCTGAGCCAGGCGGCGTTGGTGTCCACCACCAGGCCGGTCACTATCTCGTCCCCCGTGCTGATGATCTCGATACGCATGCAGACTCCTTGGGTGGTGAACCCCGATCAGGGTTTGTTGTGCTCGAAGTAGTAGCTGATCCGGGTGCGCGGGTTGAGGTACTCGAACACCGCCGGCGGCAGTCGCTTGGGGTGGATCACCTTGGCAATCGTCAGCTCGGCCTGCTCGAGATCTATGATGGCCGCCTCCTGGCGCGGGATGCGGGGGTCGTACACCAGCACGGCGGGGTAGAGCAGGCGGGAGGCGTTGACCGACATCACCAGCCCGACCTGGCCGTTGGAGAGCTGCACCACGCTGCCGGGGGGATAGATGCCCATCAGGCGGATCAGCATGCCGAGGTGGTCGGCGTTGAACTGGGCCTTGCGCTGCTTGTAGAGGTTGCCGAGGGCGGAATAGGGCACCTTGGCCTGCAGGTGGCAGAGGTTGTCGTACTCGTTGATGAGAGACACTATCTGGGTCAGCGGGTCGAGCTGATCCCCCCTGAGCCCCTGTGGCCCGCTGCCGTCAAGGTACTCGTGATGGTACTGCACTATGCGCTTCGCCGGCTCGGGGAAGCCACTGGTCAGGCTCAGCAGCTCCAGGCCGTAGCGCGGATGCTGGGCCATCAGGTTCTGCTCGGGTTTGGTCAGAGGGCCTGTCTTGCGCAGAATCTGGCTCGGGATCTTCAGCTTGCCGATGTCGTGGAACAGGGCTCCCATGCCGACCTGACGGATAGCCTCGGCCGGCAACTTGCATTCCCTGGCCAGCAGCATGCTGAGCACGCTGACGTTGAGGGAGTGGAACTGGAGGTTGTTGCCGTCCGCGCTGTCGGAGACCAGGTGCAGCACCATCTCGTCCACCGACAGCAGCTGCTCTGTCATGGCGTTGATCAGCTCCTGGGCCTCATTGATGGCGTTGAGGGGGCGGGACTGGATCTTGCCCATGAGGTTGCGCACCTGGGCCAGGGACTGCTGAAAATGCTTCTCGCACTGTTGCAGATCCCGGCGATAGCGCTGCAACTGCTCGATGCGCCTGGTCTTCTCCTGCTGCATCTCCTGCTGGCGGCCGACCAGATCGTCCGAACCATCCGGTGCGGGTTGTACCTGATCGAGGGGCTTGGGGGGGGCGTCGCTCTTGTCGGGAATGATGGTCACCAGCTTGAGGCCGAGCCGGCGGATGAGCTCTATCTCCTCTTCACTCTTGA
Source organism: Aeromonas sp. QDB31 (assembly GCF_027707605.1). Lineage (NCBI taxonomy): Bacteria > Pseudomonadati > Pseudomonadota > Gammaproteobacteria > Aeromonadales > Aeromonadaceae > Aeromonas > Aeromonas sp. QDB31. The sequence continues at coordinate 34,833 of NZ_JAPCIX010000028.1, forward strand.
GTTTGAAGCTGGAGAACAGGAAGGGGTGCTCACGCCACCCTAGTGGCAGGGAGACATAATTGCCGACTTGCAGCCGGTCTACTGAGATCTTGATTCCTGTCATGGGGTTGGGCACGAGAGACACACAGAGCCGTATGCTAGTCAAAGGCAGGGGTGAATACAAAAGGTATCTGATGACAGGATGAGTGCTTTATTATAGGCTTCTAGATGTCCAGACATATTTACCGATGCAGTACAGGGAGTCAGCATGCCGATCAAGATCCCGGACCAGTTGCCCGCCGCCGAAGTGCTGGGGCAGGAGAACATCTTCGTGATGACGGAATCCCGGGCCGTCACCCAGAACATCCGTCCGCTGCGGGTGCTCATCCTCAACCTGATGCCCAAGAAGATAGAGACCGAGATCCAGCTGATGCGGATGCTCTCCAATTCGCCCTTGCAGGTGGACGTGGATCTGCTGCGCATCGACGATCGGGAGTCGAAGAACACGCCCCAGGCACACCTCGAGAACTTCTATCACGACTTCGAGCAGGTCCGTGGCAACAACTACGACGGCATGATCATCACGGGGGCACCGCTTGGGCTGGTGGAGTTCGAGGAGGTGGTCTACTGGCCGCGCATCGTCGAGATCATCGAGTGGTCTCATCAGCATGTGACCTCCACCCTGTTCCTCTGCTGGGCGGTGCAGGCGGCGCTCAAGGCGCTCTACGGCATGGAGAAGCAGACCCACGGCGAGAAGCTGTCCGGTGTCTATCGCCACCACCGCCTCGATGAGCACGAGCCGCTGCTGCGTGGTTTCGATGATGAATTCGTTGCGCCCCACTCCCGCTATGCGGCCTTTGATGGGGATCTTATCCGCGCCCACACCGATCTGCAGATCTTCGCCGAGTCCGAGGAGGCCGGCGTCTATCTGGCGGCGACCAAGGATTGCCGCCAGGTGTTCGTCACCGGCCATCCCGAATACGATGCCCTGACCCTGGACGGGGAGTACCGGCGGGATCTGGCGGCGGGCCTCACCCCCGTCATCCCGGTCAACTACTACCCGGGCGACAATCCCGATCAGACGCCGCGCGCCACCTGGCGCAGCCACGGCCACCTGCTGTTTTCCAACTGGCTCAACTACTACGTCTATCAGCTCACCAGCTATCGGCTGGAGGACATCGGCAAGGTGTTCACTTACGAGCAGCCCAAGGGCTAGATGTAGGGCCGGCTCACCGGCTATGGTCGGAGGAGATCGGCAAGGTGTTCACTTGTCAGCAGCTCAAGGGTCAGGGCTTCCTTCAGTCGGCCCCGGCCAGTCGTCGTCCCCGGGTGTCGAGCCAGTGACGGTGGCAGGCCAGGGTGAAAGCGCCGGGCCGCCTGGTCCGGATGGTGGCCATGGCCTCCAGCTGGGGCTGGCCCTGGGCCATCAGCAGCAGGGCCGCCACCAGCCCGGTGCGGCCGCTCCCTCCGTGACAGTGAATGGCCAGGTGCCTGCCCTCGCGCAGCAGGGAGATCAGTTGCGGCAGCACGGGGGGCCAGGCTTGCTCGAAGGCTTCATTGGGGGCCTCGTCGTCCGCTATGGGCAGGTGGAACCAGGCCATGCCCCTGGCCTTGACCAGTGAGCCGAGGGACCCTGCGCCGCATGCGGCCAGCTCATCCTTCGTCATCAGCGTGAGCACACCGCCGGCACCGGCCAGTTGCAACTGGGCCAGGGCGAGCGGCAGGGCAACCTGCTGGTTGCCGGGGCAGGGAGTGAGCAACAGCTGGCCGTCGAGGCGCGGGACCTCCAGGCTCCAGAAGGGATGGGCACTGAGCATGAAGATCCTTGTCGGTGCTGAGCGGGTGTCAAAAGAACTTGTTGGCCCCCTGTTTGAGTGCGGCACAGCATAGAGGCGCCGGGGGCGATGTCAATCTGCGTTGTGTTCGGCCCGGTTTACGGGCAGAGTCTAAAAAAATTGAGCGATGGAAGGAGTAGAGATGAGAAACCTGGATCAACTGGACTTGGACATCCTGGCCCATCTGTTTCGCGATGCGGGCATGACCAACAAGGATTTGGCGGCCCTGGTCGGGGTGGCTCCCTCCACCTGTCTGGAGCGGGTGCGCAAGCTGCAACAGGACGGGGTGCTGAAGGGCGCTCACTGCGAGGTGGATTATCAGGCCCTGGGCGGCCATATCCAGGCCATGGTCTCCCTGCAGCTGGCGCGTCACAGCCGGCAAATCATAGATGCGTTTCGCGATGCCATCCTGGCGTTGCCCGAGGTGATCAGCCTGTTTCACATGGGTGGCAAGGATGATTTCCTGGTGCACCTCTGCGTCGCCGACACCGAGCACCTGCGCAATTTCGTGTTCGATCACTTCACCTCCCGGGAAGAGGTGGTACACCTCGAGACCTCTCTGGTGTTCGAGCACAGATTCAGCCGCTCCCTGCCCTGCTTCACCCACCCCTGACAACAAGTGGGTGCCGGCCCTGAAGTAGGTCTGCATCATTTCAACCGGCCTTGAACCCCTTGAGACCGAAACGAGAAAAGCCAATGAGTCGCCTCATTGGCTTTTTGCCTTGAGTGATGTTCAGGGTCTGGTCGGCTGGATCTCCTTGGGCTCCAGCGTGATGACCGCATTGCCGGCGGCACCGGGATACTGGTGGTAGCTCTGGTCCTGCTCCAGGGTGTAGAAGGTATCGAGATAGTCGTCGTTGTTGGTCATCCAGGAGTCGGGCAGCGCCTTGACGATGCGACCGCCTAGGTCGAGGAAGGGCAGGGCTTCCGGCACGCCGCCTGCGGTGAAGCCGAGCTTGAGGGCCTCGATCAGCAGGGCGCTCAGATCCTTGTAGTTGACGTTGTCATCCTGCTCCATCATGACGAGGTCGACGGCGCCCCAGCGATAGCGATCCCAGTACACCAGGATCTGGTTCGGGGTGTAGTCGGTGTTGTCATGGTCGAGATAGGGCATGTCGACTATGTCCACCACGGGTTCGTCCCGACCGGGATTGACCCCGGCCACGACGGCGTAGACCTCGGCGGCGCCGAGCAACCAGGGTTCCTGATCATCGCTGAGCCTGATCTTCTTGAGGATGCTGGTCTTGAGGGGGGCCGTGTTGCCGGCGACACGGGGGGCCACCTGCATGTCGGCGGCAGCCAGCGCCTTGCGCATCACCTTCAAGCCGGCATTCTTGGCCTTGACGGGATCGGCCTCCACTACCAGTACCGGTCGTGCCGGTGGCTGGTTTACATCGAGGTAGACCGGGTTGCCGGCGCTGTCGAAGGCTTCGATGGCACTCCAGCTCTTCTCATCTCCGCTCGGCACGTAGGCAACCAGGGGGTCGACTCCTTGTTGCAGTGCGGCAGCCTGCTCCGGGTTGGCCAGTCGCAGTTGCATCAGCTGCTTGATCTCGCCGTCCAGCCCTTGCCGGCTGATGGCGGCCTGGTTGGCATCGCTGGCCTGCCGCTTGAGGCGTGGACTCGCCTTTTGCAGCAGGTTTGGCAGCGGGCTCTGGTACTCCTGATTGGCGAGCAGGGGTAGCAGGTTCTTCTGTTGCAATGCGAGCTGGCGTGCCAGCTCCCTGTCCGTGTCGGCGGCATGGGCACTGGCGGTACCCAACAGGGTCAGCAATAAAATGACAGCCTGATTCCTCATTCTTCTTCTCCAGTATTGAGTCTGACAGCGGCGCGTATCGGGAAGAATCTGCGCCTCCTTCTCACTAAACGGGAATGGGGTTCGCCTGTGAACCACCTTTGCCGAATTGTGTGCAGCGTCTCACTGGAGTCTCCCCAGATGGTCAGGTCAGGCGCGGAGGCGGTTGACTTGATGCAGCGTCACGCCGACCAGCAATCCCCAGCAGGCAGAGCCGACACCGAGCAGGCTGATCCCCGAGGCTGTGATGAGGAAGGTGAGCAGCGCGGCTTCCCGCTCTTCATCCTGCTGCAGTGCCGCGTGCAGGCTGCTGCCTATGGTGCCGAGCAGTGCCAGCCCGGCCACGCAGGTCACCAGAGCGGTGGGAAAGGCGCTGAACAAGGCGACCACAGTCGCTCCGAAGCAACCGGTCAGCAGGTAGAAGCAGCCCGCCCACACGGCGGCAGGCCAGCGGCGAGCCGTGTCGGGATCCACCTCCTTGCCCATGCAGATGGCGGCCGTGATGGCGGCCAGGTTGAAGGCGTAACCACCGAACGGGGCCAGCAGCAGGCCGGTAAGACCGGTCCAACCGATCAGGGAAGAGGTTGCCGGTTGATAACCATGGGCACGCAGGATAGTAATGCCGGGCATGTTTTGCGACGTCATGGTGACGATGAAAAGCGGCAGCGCTATCCCCAGCAAGGCGTTGATGGAGAAGGTTGGCGAGATCCATACCGGACTGGAGAGTTGCCAGTGGACCTCGGCAAGCTGCAGCTCGCCCCTCAGGGTGCAGAGCAGCATGCCGGCACCCAGGACCAGCACCATGGTGTAGCGGGGCCAGAGGTGGCGCCCAAGCAAGAACGCCAGCAGCGAGGCGCCAAGCAGCAGGGGATCCTGTGGGGCGACTTTGAATAGATCCAGCCCGAATCTGAGCAGCACACCGGCCAGCATGGCGGCGGCCAGGGGCGCTGGAATGTGGCGCATCAGCCTGTCGAACCAGCCGCTGATGCCACACAGGGTGATCAGCAAGGAGGAGGCGATGAAGGCACCGATGGCTTCCGACAGGCTGAAATTGCCCAGGCTGGTGATGAGCAGGGCGGCCCCGGGGGTAGACCAGGCGGTCAGCACGGGTATGCGGTAATAAAGGGAGAGGCCGATGCAGCTCACTCCCATGCCAATACCCAACGTCCATAGCCAGGAGGATACCTGGGCGGCATCGGCACCAGCGGCGGTGGCCGCCTGAATGATCAGCACAACCGAACTGGTATAGCCAACCAGAACGGCGATAAGGCCTGCGACCAGATGGGGGAAAGCAAAGGGCATGGTGACTTCCTTGTGTATGTCGATAGCTTGTGCGTTATTACGTACAATATGACTTTGACTATAACCTTGTGCGCTATAGCGCACAAGGTGACATACCGCATTCGGGAGAGGGCGTATGCAGGAGATGAATCGACATCTGGCTCAGCGATTGAAAGGGCTGCGCAGCGAACTGGGGTGGAGTCTGGATGTGGCTGCCCGTGAGACCGGGGTGAGCAAGGCCATGCTGGGGCAGATCGAGCGGGGGGAATCCAGCCCGACGGTGGCGACTCTGTGGAAGATCGCCACCGGGTTTCGGGTCTCCTTTTCCAGCTTTATCGAGCCGACCCCGGCAGTGGCGGGGGAGACGCTCTATCGCACCGCCGATGACATTCGCCAGCAACCGGCGGGCGAAGGCATGCAGGTGGCGCCGCTGTTTCCCTATGAAGGCCGCTTCGGTTTCGAGTTGTTTGAATTGACCCTGCTACCTGGCTATCAGCGGGAATCGGAACCCCATGAGACCGGGGTGACCGAGCATGTCATCGTCATCAGCGGGGTAATGGAGGTGCTGGTCGATGGGCAGTGGCGTTCACTGGAGCAGGGGGAAGCCGTTCGCTTCGTCGCCGACCGCCCCCATGGTTACCGCAATTTGGGAATAGCCCCGGCCGTTTTTCACAATTTGATCCACTATCCCGCCACTCGTGCCTGATGGCTAGCCAGGACGACCGTCCACTCTGGGGCGGGTCAGGATGGGGGTGTAAACCCAGACAAACAGACCATAGGCCGCTATCCAGCTCCAGCCGCTCAGGTTCCATCCCGTCAGCGTCAAGGTAGGCCAATAGAGAGGGATCGAGACCCGCACGAGCGCAGAGACGATCACCAGAGCGAATGCCATGGTGATCCTGCGCCCTACGTGCAGGGCTCTGCCGCTGTGACCGAGCGACACTCTGGCAATCATTCCGAGGATCATGGTGCCCATGCAGCCAGCACTGAGCAGGTGACTGGCCAGCGACAAGCTGAGGGGCAGCCCAGCAGCCTGAGCCGTGAGGGCGAGCAGACCAAGGGGAATAAACAGGTAAGCCAGGTGCAGCGACCATAGCAGGGGGTGTGCCAGGGTGTCACCGGGTTGCCAGCGCAGTTGCCTGCACAGGTGCAAGCCAGCCGCCACTATATATAGAGGCATTGTATATAAAGAGTTGGCCCATGAGCCGGGCAGAAGTAGCCAGAGCAGCAGGATCAGCCAGAGAGAGGCCAATGCCCCGCGCTCCAACCAGGGGCGGGGAGGTGCCTTCTCCTGACCCGTGCCTCTGGCTGTAAAGAAGGGAATGACCCGTCCACCCATCACGGCAATCAGGGTAGTGAACAGCAATACCGTCGTGATCAGCAGATGTTCCACTGTGTTCCAGTCATCTCGCCATAACCAAGTGGCGGCATTGAGCAGCGTCAGTATGAGGAGCAAGGGGACAAAGAAGAGGTTGCGCCATTGGCGTGTCATGATGATGGGCTTGGCGAGGAACCAGGCACAGAGCGGTAGCCAAGCCAGATCCAACGCCATCAGAATGATATTGTCTTCTCCCAGCCAGGGTAGCAGGCACCTTGGCAGCGCCCACAATCCCACGACCAACGCTAATGGCCAGCTGCGAACGCCGGGATGAGCCGTCCAGTTCTGGACAGCGGTCAACAGAAACCCCGCGACGATGGCGGCGCCAAAGCCGAACAACATCTCATGAGCGTGCCACCAGATGGGATTGCCAATACCGGGCAGAGCGAACCAGCCGTTAAGCTGCCCCAGCCAGCCCAACATGGCTAGGCAGGAAAACAGAGCTCCAAGCAGGAAGAAGGGACGAAACCCCAGACGGAACAGCGGGACTATCTGCTCTTCCTTGTGGCTATCGAGGATCTGGTGCATGACAGCGACCTTAATTGAGTATTTGAAAAGCCAATTATAAAGTGGCTTTTCAAATACTCAATTTAAATCCAGTCAATGCCGATTTAGGAATCGGAATGGCTGAAAAGAGAACGACTTGCTGTAGAACTGAGCGAACAAACGGTTAAGGTGAAAAAGCCCTTGTCATCCCGGCGCGGCTCCCTATAATGCGCCCCTACCAGCACGGCGGAACACGCCGGACTGATGAGCTAGCTTCTTAATGAAGTGGGCGCCGAAAGAAAAGCGAAAACAACCGCTTGACTTTCGAAGTGAGGAGCGTAAGATGCGCCTCCTCAACGCGATAA
>NZ_JAPCIX010000029.1:0-40315 GCF_027707605.1 Aeromonas sp. QDB31
TTGGAGCGGGAAACGAGACTCGAACTCGCGACCCCGACCTTGGCAAGGTCGTGCTCTACCAACTGAGCTATTCCCGCCAGACTGCATGATGTCAGTTACCCGACAACGAGGCGCATTATACGTACCCCGAGCTCGGGCACAACCCTTTTTTATGACTTTACGCGCTTTTTAGGCGCGTTTGCTCAGGCTTTAAACGCCTTGGTCAAAATTCCTGCCACTCCCTGTGACCCGACGAGCGAATTCAAGATAAAGCCATTGAAATAGTTAGTCTTTAATCAGAAACTCATGCCGCTTAGTAACTGGATTCTCAATTGAAATTCACACCATGAAATGGATCTTCAGGCCTCGTGGGCTCAGACCGCAGCTGATGCTGGCTTTCTTCATGTTGGGCCTGGTGCCCTTCCTGGTCGTCACCCTGTTTTTCCTCTATAGCCACGGCAAGGATCTCACCACCCAGACCTCCAACCATCTGGTGTCGGTGCGCAACATCAAGAAGAGCCAGCTGGAAGACTACTTCGGCAACCTCAAAGAGCAGATCATCAACTTCTCCCAGCAGGACTTTGCCGGCAACAGTATCGGTCGCTTCTACGGCTTTACAGGTGCCTTCGAGAAACTCGGCACCACACCGCAGGAGGCCCGCGCCCGCGCCCAGGCCCGCTATGTGCCCGGCTCCTGGGACAAGCTGCAACAACCCGACAGCCAGGTGGAGATAGAGCCCTCCATCAGCGCCCTGATCCTCGCCGACGAGATGTATGGCCGGGTGCACCAGCGTTTTCACCGTGGCTATGCCGACATGGTGCGCAAGTCCAACTACAGCGACATCTTCCTGGTGGACCTCAACGGCGACGTTGTCTACTCGGTCACCAAGCACGCCAACTTCGCCACCAACCTGCTCTCCGGCCCCTACCAGTCGAGCGGTCTTGGCAACACCTTCGCCAAGATCAAGCGGCGCCTCAATGGCGGCCAGAAGCCCCAGCAGATCTTCGAGTTCACCGACTTTGGCCGCAACGAACTGACCGGCCAGGTGGTCGCCTATCTGGCCGCCCCGGTGATGCAATACGACTATGTGCGCGGTGTGGTGATCTTCGAGCTGCTGCCGGACAAGCTCAACCAGATCATGGCGGAGCGGGAGGGGCTCGGCGAGACCGGCGAGACCATCCTCATCGGCCCGGACAAGCGGATGCGCGCCAACGCCTCCCTCGCCCCCGAATTCAGCGTCGAGAACAGCTTCAGCCCCGACTTCCGGCCACTGCAGACGCCGCTGGTCATCAAGGCGCTCTCCGGCGAGCAGGGGGTCGGTCCCTTCCTCTCCTATCACAATGACGAGGTGCTGGCTGCCTACACCCAGGTCAAGGTGTTCGACACCGAGTGGGCCTTCATCGCCGAGATCTCCACCCGCGAGGCCTATGCTCCTATCCGTCAGCTGGAAACCCTGGTGATCCTGCTGGGGGCCGGCTCATTGCTGCTGCTGATCCTGTTCTCCCGCTGGCTCTCCCACTCCATCACGGCGCCGCTGCGCTCCCTCACCGCCGCCGCCGAGCAGGTGGCCGACGGCGCTCTGGAACACCCCATCGCCATACCGCGCACCGATGACGACATCGACCGGCTGGCCCAGGCGTTTCGCCACATGCAGCGCTCGGTGAAAGACAAGATAGAACTCATCGAGCGCCAGACCCAGGAGCTGCAACAGCAGGTCAAGCTGACCCACAAGCAGAACCTCAGCCTGCAGCAGGCTGACAAGCTCAAAGACGAACTCCTGGCCAACACCTCCCATGAGCTGCGCACCCCCATCCACGGCATCAAGGGGATGGCCGAGTCCATGCTCGCCAGCCAGCAGGACTTGACCGAGGGACAGCAGAAACAACTCGGCCTCATCATCAAGAGCGCCGACGGCCTGGCGCGGCTGGTGGACGATCTGCTCGACTACCACCAGATGCGTTACGGCCAGCTGGAGATCCACCCCCAGCCCGTCTCCTCCAAGGGGGTGATCCGGCTGGTGCTGGATCTCTGCCAGCATCTGGTGCAGGCCAAGCCCCTCACCCTGGTGGACATCAGCCCGGCGGAGCTGCCACCGGTGCTGGCGGACGAGCAGCGACTCGAACAGGTGCTCTACAACCTGGTGGGCAACGCCATCAAGTACACGCCTCAGGGCAAGGTGGTGCTGAGCGCCCTGGTGGAGGGCAACTTCCTGCGCATCAAGGTGACCGACACCGGCATAGGCATCGGCAAGGACCATCTGGAGCACATCTTCGAGCCACTGGTACAAATAAGCCCGGAGGTGAGCAAGCAGGGGGCCGGCCTCGGCCTCTCCATCACCCGCCAGCTGGTGCACCTGATGGGGGGCGAGCTGTTTGTGGAGAGCGAGCCAAGCGTCGGCTCCACCTTCGCCTTCACCCTGCCGCTCGCCAGCGGCAAGGCGGGCAGCCTGACCCTCGACAGCCGCCAGATTGAGCATCAGCTGGTGCGCCAGCAGCCGCTCATACTGCCGGACTGGGAGAGCGATGACCTCCCCCCGCCCCCACTTGGCGCCCCCCTCATCCTGGTGGTGGATGACGAGCCCATCAACTTGCACATCTTGCGCCACCTGCTGCAGCCCTGCGGCTATCGCATCCTGCCGAGCAGCGACGGCCACGACGCCCTGGCCAAGCTGGCCCAGGAGCCGGTGGATCTCATCCTGCTGGATGTGATGATGCCGACGCTCTCCGGCTTCGACGTCTGTCGCCGCCTGCGGGAACAACATCCCAAGGACAAGCTGCCGGTGCTGCTGCTCACCGCCCTCAACCAGCCCAAGGACATCGAAGAAGGCTTCAACGCCGGGGCCAACGACTACCTGGTGAAACCCTTCTGCAAGGAGGAGCTGTTTGCCCGGGTCAGGGCCCTGCTGGAGGCCTGCGCCGGCCGCGCCTCCCTGGTGGAAAATCACCTGCTCAAGCAGGAGATAGAGCACCGCCTGCGCCTGCAGACCCAGCTGCATCAGGATCAGGAGCGGCTGCTCGCGCTGCTCGGGGAAGGGGCCGATCCCATGGTCTTCATCGACGAGCAGGGGGTGGTGCTGTTTGCCTCCCGCGCCCTGGCCCGCCTGCTGGGCCAGGAGCCGGAAGCCATGGAAGGACAACCGCTGGACGAGTGGCTGGCGGCCCCGCTGGCGAGCCAGTGGCCCGACATGGTGGCGCGACCGGAGCAGGATCTGAGCTTCCTGGTGGCGGGCCAGAAGGACGGGCTCAACGCCCGGGCCCTGCCCATCAGCCTGGGGGGCCAGCACGCCTTCGCCCTCACCCTCAGCACGGAGCAGCGTCAGGACGACAACCGGGTGATGGCGCTGGAGAACGCCCTCAAGAGCCTGTCACGCCAGGCCATCATCGAGGATGGGCAATTGCTGGGGGAACTGAGCCGGCTGGGAGGGGAGTTCCGCTCACTCGCGGACAACCTCATTCGCCAGCAGGATGACGAGCCCCTACGCCGGGCCCTGGTGGACACCATGCGCCTCACCCTGGATACCTGGCAGCAGAGCACCGGCAAGGGCAAGATAGTGCTGGCGGAGAAGAGCAAGCTGTGGCGGGTCTACATGGACAGATCCAGCCCCCAGACCCGCACCCTCGACAAATACCTGAGCCTGGATACCCTGCCCAAGGCACCGCGCTGGAAGACGGTGGTGGCCAGCGCCGAATACGTGCTCAAGCAGTGCCCCTTGAGCGAGGGGCAGCAGCAGAGCCTGCACCAGAGCACCCAGCTGCTGCGCCAGCTCGCCAGCCGCAAAGGCTGAGGTTCCGCTGCAATCTCGGGTGGCCTCTCTTCCGCTGACGAAATGAGCCTGAGACATCGAGCAGATGACATGCCTAAAACACCACACCCGCGAATGACGCGGGTGTGGTGTTTTAGAGGTTGTGCCATTGGGGCGAAGGGGCTGCTCCGGCGGTGCGACTCAGCAAGTGGTCCGGCACATCCCGAACGAGGGCATATAGCCTACCCCATGTCAGCCAACGCTCACCTCCCCCCAAGGGCGCCGGCAACCCAACGCCCATGGGATGAGGCCTGTTCACTCAGGCCTATCCCCTGTCACCCGGCTTATGGCTTCAATTCTCTATTCACCTGGGCGAAGGATTTAGGCCAGGGATCCGCCTTCTGCAGGGCTGGCGACAACTGACGAATGGCTGCCTGCGCCTGGCTCAGGCCGACATAATCCCCTTTCAGCACCACATACCAGGGACTGCCATGGTAGTTGGTGCGATAGATCCACACCTGGTCGGCGAGCCGATTGACGCGCACGAACTGCGCTACGGCATCCAGACTGCTCGCTCCCATCAGCTGGATGCTGAGGTGGTTGATGTTCTTCTGGTGCAGGACGCTGGCGGGCGTCAGGTTGACCTTGCCGGACGCCTTGCCTTGCGGCTCGGGCACGGTGGCTGGTTTAGACAGCGATTTCGCTGCCGGCTTGGACACAGGCTCCGGGGCAGGCGTGGACACGGGCTCGGGGATTGCGGCAGGCGCGATCGCAACCAAAGGCGCCGAGGGGGCTGGTATTGGCGGCTCAGGCTGCACGACGTCTTCGGCCACGATCGGCAGGGCACCGCTGGCCGGCACATCCAGCATGGGGGTCAGCTTGCCGGCCGCACCGTCGACCTGCCGTTCGATCGACTCGGGAGAAGAAGGCAGGAACCCGGTCTCAGCTGGCGGGATCAACGTCGCTGCGGCGCCACTGACCTGACCCGGAGCGGCCTCCCCCACCTCGGGTTCGTCCTGCCGAGCCGTGGGGCTCACATAGCTCAATATCAGCAAGCAGAGGGCGCCGGCGGCCAGACCAATGGCTATCTGGCGAATGAGAGAAGAGGGATTGCACTTGCTCAGATGGCATTCGGTCATCATGTCCTCCAGGACGGCATGAGAATGGGGGCGCCGATACGGCAGAAAGAGATCATGGACCGGCATCGGGGCCGGCAGCTCATACGGCAGGAAATTGATATCGTCCGTGAGAGCGAGCCCTGACCAGGGTGTCACCCCATGTCGCTGTCCCTCTGCGTCTCGGCGGGATCGAAGATGGACAGGCATGACTGCGCCGGCAACCACCTCTGGTTGCCATTCGCAGCTCCGCATCAACACCGGAGCACCATACCGGGGCAGCGCTGAACTTGGCCTGAATCCTTGGACTATCCAGGGGCATTGGCCGCGTCCAGACGCTTGTTTCCTCTGGTATTTGCCCGTTTCGCCCTCGATGGTCGCTTTCCTGCGCCCCATGCCCCCGGGGGCGGCTCATCATGATGCTTCCCGCTGTCGGCGCCATATGCAAAGGCATCTCGCTTCAGCTTCACAGTCTCAACGTGTCGATGAGGGCTCTCAGGGCGGGCGATACGTTGCGATGAGGGTAGTAGAGATAGAGGCCCTCCAGGCGGTGGCTGAACCGCGGTAACACCCGGATCAGGGTTCCACGCGCCAGTTCATCGGTGACCAGCTCCTCCGGGACATAGGCCAACCCCAACCCCATTCTTGCTGCCGCCGCCTCCATGTAGCTGTCAGAGAAGACCCACTGCCCCTGGGGCCTGTGCTTGACGAGTTTGCCCTCCTGCCACAGCTCCCACTGATAGAGGCTGCCATCGGCAAACTGGTAGGCAATGCAGGGGTGGATCGCCAGCTCGGCCGGCGTCTGCGGAAAGCCGTATTGCAGAAAATGATCCGGCGTGGCCACCATCACCATCTCCATATCCGGGGTGATGCGCACGGCAACCATCCCCTCGTCCACCTCGCCCCCCAGGCGCACGCCAGCATCGAAGCGCTCATCGATGATGTTCACGAAGCGGCTCTCACTGATGAGTTCCAGCCGGATATCAGGATAGTGCTGCCTGAAGATGGCCAGCTTGGGCAGCAACACCTTGTCGATGGCGTGCTGGCTGGCATTGATCCTCACCGTGCCGGAAGGGGTATCGCGAAAGTGAGCGAGGGTGGCCAGCCCCGCATCCAGGGACTGAAAGCTGCTCAGTGCCGTGCGGTACAGCTGTTCGCCAGCCTGGGTCAGTGACAGGCTGCGGGTGGTGCGCACCAGCAGTTGCACCCCGAGCCGGGCTTCGAGATCCCGGATGGTGCGGCTTATCCCGGACTGGGCCAGCCCCAGCCTGGCAGCCGCCCGGGTAAAGCTGCCTTCCCGGGCAACCAGCATGAAAACGTGGAGATCGTTGTAATTCTCGCGGCTTGTCATCTTGTTCCACCCAGATTTTTTTCAGCCAGCCATGGTTTGTGCAACGCCCTTTGGACGCCCAGATTAAGAACCCACACACATTAATGTTATCAAAAAAACCGATCTAATCATCACCAATGGTTCTAACTAGAATGCAGCTCATGGTTCACAACACCATCCCCCCCAGAACCACGGATCAGAAATCCGATTTCAAGGAGCGTTGCCATGAATGTTCTCCCCAAGAAGCTGACCGCTATCGCGTCTGCCCTGCTGCTGGGCGCAGCATTAACCGGAGTCTCCACGATGAGCCATGCCCAGAACACCCATCCCACTGAACCCGTCTCCATGGTGACCCAATGGGACAAGACCTTCGCCCAGAGCGACAAGGTCGAGCATCGCAAGGTGAGCTTCAAGAACCGCTACGGCCTGACCCTGGTCGCCGACCTCTACCTGCCGAAGAACCGGGGAAACACCAGGCTGGCGGCCATTGCCGTGAGCGGCCCCTTTGGCGCGGTGAAGGAGCAGTCGAGCGGTCTCTATGCCCAGACCCTGGCCGAGCGCGGGTTCGTCACCCTGGCGTTTGACCCCTCCTACACCGGCGAAAGTGGCGGCCAACCGCGCGACGTGGCCTCCCCCGACATCAACACCGAAGACTTCAGTGCCGCCGTCGATTTTCTCGGCCTGCAACAAGAGGTCGACCGCAATCGTATCGGCCTGTTGGGCATCTGTGGCTGGGGTGGCATGGCCCTCAATGCCGCTGCTGCCGATACTCGCGTCAAAGCCGTGGCGACCAGCGTGATGTATGACATGAGTCGAGCCATGGGGCATGGCGTGGGCGATGGCAAGGATCGTTACACCACTGCCGATCGCCGCGCCATATTGAAACACCTGAACGAACAACGCTGGCAAGACACAGAAAGTGGCTCTTTTGCCCATAGCAATCACGATCTCTATGTCGACCAGAAGGGTAACGTCACGGCAGCCAAACGAACCCTGCCAGAGGCACTGCCGGACAATCCACATCCAGTACTCAAGGAGTTCTTCGACTACTACCGTGTCCCGCGCGGTTTCCATGCGCGTTCGGTGAACTCCAATGGTGCCTGGACCACCACCATGCCGCTGTCATTTATGAATATGCCGCTGCTTAGCTATGCCAGCGAGATCAACATTCCTGCGCTGATCGTCACCGGCGAGAATGCCCACTCGCGCTACTTTGCCGAAGATGCCTTCAAGGCGGTAGGCAGCCAGCAAAAAGAACTGGTCGTGGTACCGGGCGCCAACCATGTGGATCTCTACGATAACGAGGCAGGCAAGATCCCTTTTGGCCGGTTTGAGCAGTTCTTCAAGACCAATTTGAAGTAAAAACCAGTAACGCGGCGGGCCATCCCGCCGCATCTTTCTCATCGGTGGCCACGCGAGATTGCAAGTCTGTGCAATGGCGCCATGTCGGGGAAAAAATGATGACCAGAGGCATGTTGACACGCGCTATGGCCCTGTTGCTGGTGGCGACCAGCGCGATCGCAGCCACAGACGAGGTCAGTCATAGCAGGAGAGAGACCATGAACATCAGGATGACAATGGCAGGCCAGATCATCACGGCCAGCCTGGAAGAGAGTGACAGCGCCCGGGACTTTTTCGCCATGCTACCCCTGACATTGCAGTTCGAAGACTATGCCGAGACCGAGAAGATTGCCTATCTGCCGGGCAAATTGACCACCCAGGGTGCGCCCAAAGGCATAGACCCGAACGTGGGGGATATCTGCTACTACGCCCCCTGGGGCAACCTGGCTATCTACTACAGGGACTTCGGTTACTCGAGCGGCCTCATCCGCCTGGGGCGCATTACATCGGGTCTGGATACCTTGACCGCCCAACCCTCGGGCACTCTCACTATTGAAGCCGTCAAATGACTCAGCCCCCTTTCAATATCAGGTCGTGAAATGAAGACTCATCATGCCGCTGTCGAACCCCTTCCCGTGGTACAAGAACATTGGGGGGCCGTGGGAGCCATGTCCCTCTGCGTGGCCCTGCTGATCGCCGCCGAGTTTATGCCGGTCAGCCTGCTGACCCCGATCGCCCGCGATCTCGGTGCCAGCGATGGTCAGGCGGGCCTTGCCATCTCCATCTCGGGTCTCTTTGCCGTCATCGCCAGCCTGCTGGTCACCCGGGTCTGTGCCCACCATGAGCGGCGCCATGTGCTGATGGGATTGGCACTGATGATGTTGCTCTCCCTCATCCTGATCGCGTTGAGCCCCAACTTTGCGCTGCTGATGTTGGCCCGGGCCCTGCTGGGGGTGGTGGTCGGCGGATTCTGGGCTCTGGCCACCGCCACCCTCATGAGGCTGGTGGCCCCCGGCTCGGTGCCTAGAGCCCTCGGCCTGATGTACACCGGCAATGCCGTCGCGACCGCCTTTGCCGCTCCGCTCGGCAGTTATCTGGGTGGCATCATCGGCTGGCGGGGCGTGTTCTGGCTGCTGACCCCGCTGGTGGTGCTGAACCTGGTGTGGATGGCAGTCAGCCTGCCCTCGATGCGAAGCGAACGCCGCGTGACACAAGCGTTGGGACTGCTGAAGCGGCCCAATGTGGCGATGGCCATGCTCGGCGTCATGCTCACCTTTGCAGGCGCCTTCTGTGCGTTTACCTACTTCCGGCCGTTTCTGGAGACCCGTACCCAAACCAGCCTGCCGGAGCTCTCCTCCCTGCTGCTGGCGCTGGGAATGGCAGGTTTCGTGGGCACTACTGTGGCCAGCGCTACCCTGCATCGCCACCTCTATCGGCTGCTGCGATGGCTGCCCCTGATGCTTGCGCTCATCACCCTTGGCCTGCTCGCCATGCAGCACCACTTCTGGGGCGTCGCGCTGATGCTGACCCTGTGGGGCGCCATCAATGCCGCCATTCCGGTTGTCTGGTCCGCCTGGATAGCCCGGGGGATCCACGATGCCCCCGAGAGTGGCGGCGGCCTCATCGTGGCCGCCATCCAGCTCGCCATCATGCTGGGAGCTGGCATCGGTGGCTGGCTGCTCGATCACTACACCATAGGCGCCACCCTGGCTGGCAGCGCCGCGCTGTTGATGGTGGCCACCCTGGTGGTGGGCAACGGCAAGCGGCTGCAACCCGCCCGGGTGAACGCATGATGATCCGATCTCGTGACTCAACCGCCCAAGACACTGCGCCGCCCATGTGTTGCACCGAGATCCCCCGGCAACTGAGGCCAGCTCATCGGGGAGAACATCATGATTAAATCAGTCAACGCTCATGCTGCCACCCCGGCCACGGCACCGCTGGCATGCCATCCCATCACTCGCCGACGGCCACGCTCCGATGATGTGGAGATCGACACTCTCTGTTGCGGCATCTGCCATTCGGATCTGTACGCCGCCCGCAATGACGGGGGCTGACCCCGCTATCCCATAGTGCCGGGCCATGAAATCATCGGTTGGGTGGTTGCCGTCAACTGTCAGGTCAACAGCTTCAAGGCAGGCGATCGGGGCGGGGTCGGCTGCATGGTGGACGCCTGCGGTCATGGCGAGGCGTGCAAAGAGGGCACTACGGCGCAACCGTGATTCACACCTATGGCGCCCCGACCGTATCGACGGCAGCCCGCTGTCCCATGACCCAGAGCATGGGCCGGCGTGGCAACGGCTGGGAACGCCTCGATGGCATGGCACGGTTGTTCAGAAGCCTCAAGTCAGAGTGGCTCCCGACAACGGGATACATAAACCTGCGGGAGGTGAAGCGGAATAGCAGTTATTACCTGATGGTTGACTACCACTGGCGGCGTCCACCTCAACACCATGACGGGATACCGCCGAGAGTCGGCCCAACCGGGTGTCTGGATGTCGTTGACCACGGCACATCGGCCCTGAAGCAGGCGTCGTGACTCACCAGGTTGAAGCCAAACCGGAGGTGCGGATGGCGGAGAACATCACCATCGAGGTGCGAGGCAAGCACCAGCAAACCGGTGAGTACGGCGCCGATGAGTTCAAAGGCCAACGCATCGATATCGACGAACTGGCAATGCCCTTTCTCATTCACGGGAGGGGCATGGGTACCTCGCTCACCCACATCCCAAGTGGCTACCGCATCGCGCCGTTCGGCGGCTGGCTGACCGCTCGCTGTCCAGACCCCATGGCCAAGCCGGGTCGCACGACCTGCGCCCACATGGTCATGGACCGGCGGGTGGCAGAATACGGTTCGCTGCCGGTGCGACTCCATGCCATGCCCGTTATCAATCAGATAACCGACTCTGCTCGTTGCAGCGCAACTCCCTACACCTGGAACGCTCATTTACAAGCAGCATAAGGGGCCAGAGCGCTCAGCGCCGGCCCTTGGCACCAAAGGAGGAGCCGTCTTATCACCAGGACGAGGTACATCGCTATGCTCCTGAACTCAACAGGCTGCATCTGTGCAAACGGCACGCGTTGCCTGCGCACCGCATCGCGCACATCAAGTAGGGTCAGGCCGGCTGTTTGGCCACTGGCCGACAGCGTCTCAAGTGATGCATCACCGTGAGCCCCCCGACTGCATCAAGCACGCCCGGCGCTATCGGGGTCGGCAAGCGAACCCGACCGGACTCCCGGAACAACTGGCCAAGCTACACCGCCACCACAACGTGCCCGGTACCACCATCAGCATTCACACCGAGCTTCAGTGCAAGCGACTTGTTATTTTTTATGGCTGAGCACCCATTCGGCCAAGGTCTTGGCCTCCTCTTCCGTGACGGCGTTGGCCGGCATGGGCACTGCCCCCCAGGTGCCCTGGGTACCGTTCTTGATGCGGCCTGCCAACAGGGTGGCCGCGTCTGCCTGCCCGTCATACTTGGCCGCGACCTCCTTGAATGAGGGGCCGACCAGCTTGGCATCCACCATGTGGCAACCCACGCAAGGCTTGCTCTTGAATAACGTCTCGCCGTCAGTTGCCATGGCCGGTTGCAGACAAACAGCAGCCCCCAGGACAAGCAGTGAAAACACGTTTCTTTTCATATTGGTATTTCCTTATGTTGATGGAGGCAGCAATGCCCCGCTTGGTATCCGGCTACTCGCATCCCGCACTCCGTCATGCTGACGGCCCGACGCGACCAAGGGCTGCAGAGATTGGGGGTAACCGGATGGTGTTTTCTTACTGGCTCTCTTTTTCGCCCAGCATGTTACGAAATCCCCGCACGGCCTTGCCCAGATCCGAACCGATGCCACTCAGGCGTCCAGTACCAAACAACACGATGACAATGGCGAGAATAATCAAGAGCTTCCAAACGCTGATCCCCATCATGGGAGCATCCTCCTGCGATGTAATGAGTGATAAGGGGTGAAAAAGCCTATCAATGGGCCGCCGGGCTGCCGTGCGGTTCAGCTGGATGGGACTGGGGATCAGGTTGCAGCAAGGCAAGATCTATCTGCTCGAACCGCACCAGCCTGCCGCCCTGGCTGGTTGCAAACCTTTCGGCATCCTCCTCGCGGGCGAATGAGGCCAGTGCAGCCCCCATGGCCCCCTTCAGGTTGGCGCCGACGACATAAAAGGCCTGTCGGGCATCAATGAGGGCATCATCATCCGGTTTTTCCCAGGTCGAGCGTGCCATGTCATGCACATACAGGGTGACATCTTGTTCCCGGTTCTCCGGTTGCAGCCACCAGCCAAACATCTCGGCCGTAGAGCAGAATTTCATCGCACCCTGTTTAGCCACCGCCTCGCCCTTGGGGCCGGGAAAGCCGGTGATCGCCATGCCGCAGATGTGGCACTCGTCGCCGGAGTGAAAGGCGACGGGATCATAAACGTGCGGGTTCGAGTCGACATCGTTGCAACCGGCCAGCGCCAGCAGCAGGGCCATCAGGCTGCCTTTAAGATAAAAATTATTTGAATTCAGCATATTACTATCCTTGTTATACCCGGCTCAGACCGAGCGACGACGAAACACGGCATAAGCCAGCCACAGCGACACGCCGACCCACAACAACAGGCAGAACCCAAGCATGTCGGTAGAAAAGGGCAATTCGCTCCCGAGGGAGAGCACCCCCAACCCGCCACTCTCCCCTTCGAAGCCGGAGAGGTTGATCAGCCGATAGATATCGGCCGGATTGAGCAATAGCAGCCAGGGCAAGAGGGTGGCGCTGAAATGGCCCTCGCTCAGCACCAGCAGTGCCAGCAACAGCAGATCAAACACCAGTACGAACAGGAACCAGACGCCCAGCGCCAACCCGGCGGCACGGGACTTCTCGCTGACCTTGCTGCTCAGTACATAGGCCATGGCGAGGAAGACCCAGCCCAGCAGGGTGGATGACACCATGAAACGGCCGAACGCCCAGACCAGGGTGGAGAGGGAGATATCCTCCACCAGCACGGCAATGGCCAGGGCGGCGCAGCCAAAACCGAGCAGGGTCGCCAGTGCCAGGATCAGGCCGTGACCGACAAACTTGCCCATCAGGATCTGGCCGTGGCCGAGGGGATAGGTCAGCAGCAGCATCAGAGTGCCGCTCTCCTCCTCGCCAACAATGGCGTCATAGGCCAGCAGCAAAGCGATGAGGGGCATCAGGAAGGTCGCAAGGCTCGCCAGACTGGCGATGGTGGCGGGAATGGAGGTAAATCCCAGCTGGCCGGAGGCGGCAGCACCGAGCCAGGCAATGCCGACCGCCAGCACCGCAAACAGCAGGCTGATGGCCAGTAGCCAGCGGTTGCGCAGACCATCGCTGAACTCCTTGCGGGCAATGTTCCAGACCTGATTCATGGCCGTACCTCCTTCCGGTTCGCCTGATCGGCTCGCGCCATGTAGTGGCAATAGAGATCTTCCAGCGAAGGTTGATGCACCTCTATGTCACCGGGCTCGCATTCCCCCAGTAACTCGCGCAGCAACGCCAGCTTGTGGCCGTTGTGCACCACCACTTCCACGCTCTGTGCATCGAGCAAGCGAGCCTGATGGCCCGCCTCCCGCCAGCGGCCAATCCAATGGTTGCCATCCTCCAATCCGTGGATGCGCATCCGCACCGGCAAGCCAGTGTCGGCGCGCAACTGGGCGAGATCACCCACGGCTTGCAAGCGGCCACCGGCCAGAATGGCGACACGATTGAGGTGGGCCTCCACCCCGGCAAGCGCGTGGGAGCAGAGGATGATGCTGGTGCCCCCCTGGCGCAGGCGATCAATCAGCTGATAGAGCTCTTGGGTGGCGATGGGATCCAGCCCCACCGTGGGTTCATCGAGCAACAGCAGACGCGGCTCGCCAAGCAGTGCCTGGGCCAGACCGAGCCGCTGACGCATCCCCTTGGAATAAGTCTTCACCCGACGCGCCGCCGCATGGCTGAGCCCGACCTGGTCCAGCAACTCCACCACCTGCATGGGGGCCGCCCCCCGCAGACGGGCAAAATGGGCGAGGGTCTCCCGCCCAGTGAGCTGTGGATAAAAGGTTACGTTTTCCGGCAGATAACCGAGCTGACGGCGCACGTTGAGATCCTGTGGCTGACCGCCGAGTACCTGCACCCGCCCTTCACTCGGGCTCAACAGGCCGAGGATCAGCTTCATGCTGGTAGTCTTGCCCGCACCGTTATGGCCGAACAGCCCCAGCACCTCACCTTCCTGCAGGCTCAGGTTCACGTCCTGCAATATGGTCATGCCACCGATGCGCTGGTGTACGCCCTGAATGTCGACCACGTTCATGAGGGGTTCTCCTGTGGATGAGGGGCGATGGCGGGAGGCTGCATCAGCGGGTAGCTATCCTGCACGCCGGGAGATTTGATGATGGGGAAGGCGCGCTGGGCCCAGCGCAACACCTCGATGCCGGGGCTGTTCATTAGCAGTCGGACCTGCGGATAGCGCCAGAGCAGCCTGTCCACGTTGTCGTTCGGTTCGTAGGCCACCTCTCCCAGCCCGTCGTTGTTACGGTCCCAGCCCAGATAATCGCTCCAGTAGTTGCCGCGGCCCGCCACCGACCACTCCTGCCGCCGGGAGGCGACATATTTGACCTGTTGCCGATTGTTAATAAAGGCGTTGTCGCTGATGAGGTTGTCTTCCGATCCCGCAGTGAGATGGATTCCCAGCGCGCTGCGCTCGAAACGGTTGTGCTCGATGCGGTTGAAGAGCGAGTTGTAGATAAACAACGCCTTGCCCTCGGAACCGGAGATCATGCCTTCGCCCGCGCCCCCGTCACGAACCTCCGTGACCAGATTGTCCCTGAGGGTGGAATAGGTGATGTAGTTCATCAGGATCCCGTAGTTCTGATCCTGCTCGGAACGGTTGCCGATCACGGTCAACTTGCGACTCTGCATGAGTGCATAACCGGTGCGGGTGCGGCGAGTCAGGTTGCCGATCACCCGGTTGTCATTGGAAAACATGTAATGAATGCCGTAGCGCAGATCTTCCAGCTGATTGCCTTCGAGGCTGTTGCCGTTGGAGGTGTCGATATAGATGCCATCACGGGCATGGCGTACCCGATTACCGATGACCCGCGCCCCGTGCACGGCATAGAGATGAATGCCATTGCCACGATCCTGCGAACGCAGTCGCAGCTCTCCCTCGATCACGTTATCCAGCAGGCTGACGTTGCTCGTGCCATCCACCCAGATCCCGCTGGCCGGTCCTTGCATCCGATTGGCCTGCACCTTGGCGTGACTGGCTTCCCGCTGGATGAAGACAGCGGCATTGAGCTTGGTGAGGTTGCTACCCCAGTTGGTCAGAGTGCAGCCCTGCACCGTCACGTTCCGCGCCGCGATGGTGAGGGCATTGCCCTCCCCTTCAGCATTGATCACCGCCCCCGCCTCGCAACGGAGCATCAGGGATTCTTCAATACGGAACTGCCCCCGGTACTCTCCGGCAGGCAGACGCCAACGCGCCTCTCCATCGGGTTGCAAGGGCAGGGAACGAATGGATTGAGGTGCCGCAAAGGCCGCACCAATGCAGCAACATCCCAGCACCAACAGCGCAACAGTGCTCCGGGCCTGCCTTGGCAAGGTCGGTAATACCGATAGAGGGTTCATGTCCTGGATCCTGGATATTCGGGTGGTGTCGATGCCATCGGCACCACCCGACACTATGGTTAGGCTGGCTCGACCAGCATGCGACCAACCATTTCCATGTGGAGTGCATGACAGAACCAACTGCAATAGTACCAATGCAGGCCCGGCTTATCGGCGGTGAAGGTAATGGAGGACGTCTGCTGCGGGCTGATCTCCATGCTGGCGCCATGGTTGACCATGACGAAGCCGTGGCTGACATCCTCGATCTGATCGATGTTGGTAATCACCACCGTGACTTCATCCCCCTGCTTGACCTTGAACTCGGTGATCCCATAGGCCGGGGCCATCGAGGTCATGTAGACCCGCACCTTGTTGCCATCACGGATCACCTTGTTATCGGTCTCCAGCTTGACGCCGTCTTTTGCCGCCATCTCTACGGTGGGTGCGAAGAAAGGATCCTTGCGATCCCACAGCTTGCGGGTCTTGATCTGATCCCGGCGGGCCAGGATGCAGTCGTGGGGCTCGGCGAAAGTGGGACCATCATGCACCAGCTTCATCTCCTCACCGGAGATGTCGATCAGCTGATCGTTTTCCGGGTGGAGCGGGCCGGTAGGCAGGAAACGGTCCTTGGAGAACTTGCACAGCGCCACCAACCATTTGCCATCGGCTTCGCTGGTTTCCGTCAGGGACGCATGCAAGTGGCCGGGTTGATACTGCACATCGAGTTTCTGTCTGATGTAGTCGACCTTCTCGCCCTGATAGGCACGCACCGCGTCGGCCATGTTCCACTTCACCACCTGGCTGTCGATGAACAGCGTGGTATAGGCATTGCCGCGGCCATCGAAGGTAGTGTGCAACGGACCCAGACCCAGCTCAGGCTCGGCCGCGATCACCTCGCGCGGGTCCTTGAGCTTGCCCGCGAACAGATCGTCGAGCTTGGCGATCTCGATCATGCTCACGGTCGGTGACAACTTGCCGTTGGCGATGAAGTACTTGCCGTCGGACGAGGTGTTGCAACCGTGGGGATTTTTTGGCACCGGGATATAGCGAGTCAGTTCGGAGCCTTCCCGCCCGTCAACCACCGGCACCTTGGAGTCACCCAGCGTCACGAACTTGCCGGCCTTGATGGCTGCCTCGATACGCGGGATGTTGAATACCACCACCCAGTCACGCTCGTTGCGCATCATGCCACCCAGATCGTAGGCCTTCTCCGAGTTGTAGCAGGTAGACGCCGCATAGGTGCCGGTGTAGTCCGCATCGGTGTTATCCAGGTTGCCATCGACAATCACCTGGAAGGCCATCTCCATCTTCTCCGCGTCGATGACGTTGAACAGGGTGTAGCTGTTTTTATCCTGCAGATCGAAGGTGGTGCCGTCGTTGGGATGGGGAATGACGAACTCGGCGTTGGCAAACACGTACTTGGTGTACGGCACCTTCTGCAGGCGCAGGCCGTGAATGGCCTGGACGTTGGGCACCGTCAGCATCTTGTCGCACTTCATGATGTCCAGCCGGATGCGGGCCACCCGGCTATTGGCCTTGTCGTTGATGAACAGGTACTTGCCGTCGTATTTGCCGTCGGTCATGGAGATATGGGGGTGGTGACAATCACCGTTCAGGAACTTGACGCTTTCGCCCATGATGTGGCGGCTTTCATTGGTCAGCCCCCAGCCGGTGGCGGAATCGACGTTGAACACAGGAATACGCATCAATTCACGCATGGAGGGGATGCCCAGGACCCGCACCTCACCCTGATGACCACCACTCCAGAAGCCGTAGTAGTCATCGAGATCCCCTGGCGCGACATGAATGTTCTGCTTGGCCTCGGAAACGGCCGCGGCCCAGCTCTCCCGGCTCATCACCGCGCCACCAAAGGCCGTGGTGGCCAGCGCGGCCCCCGTCAGGGCACCTGCCCCCTTGAAGAAGCTGCGACGGCTGAGGCCGCCTTGACTCAACTCCTGCTCGGCATTCTCAGGATACTTATCACTCATAAACCGACTCCTTTATCGTTTTTGACGGGGCGAACGGACTCGCCTCACGAGGGTTATTGATTGTTCAGGTTTCAATTGAGGTGACAGGTATCCGTTCAATACCAACCTGTCCTTGGCCGCCACGTTTGGCCTGCTTGTTTTTCATCACTAACGGCAAGCACTTGCGCTCATTGTGATAGGTCATCTGACAATCGAGGCAATAGTGGCATTCGTTGGCGTTGATCCGCCCATCCGGGTGGATGGCCTGGATCTCGCATTCCTTGGCACAGAGCTGGCAGGGGCTGCCGCACTCCTTGCGCCGCTTGAGCCAGTCGAACTGGCGCAGCTTGGTGGGGATCGCCAGCGCAGCCCCCAGCGGGCAGATGTAACGACAGTAGACCTTGCGGGTGAAGAGGTTGATCACCAGCAGGAGCGCGGCGTACAACACGAACCACCATTGACGATCGAACCCGAGGATGATGGCCGTCTTGAAGGGTTCCACTTCGGCGGCCTGTTCGGCCATCTGCATCGACTCCAGCGAGATGCCGAAAAGCACCAGCAGGATGATGTACTTGATGGCCCAAAGCCGTTCGTGCACCGCAAAGGGAAGCTCGAACTGGCGGACCTTCAGTTTTCGCGCCGCCTCATTGATCAGCTCCTGCAACGCGCCAAACGGGCAGAGCCAGCCACAGAACACGCCACGGCCCCAGAGCAGAATGGTGGCGGCTGTGAAGGTCCAGAGGATGAAGAGGACGGGATCGGTGAGGAACAGCTCCCAGCGAAAATCTTGGAACAGCGCATGGACAAAGGTCAGCACATTGACCACCGAGAGCTGTCCCAGCGCATACCAGCCGATGTAGGTCACGGTGAACAACAGGTATCCACGGCGCAGCCAGTGCAGAAAATGGGGTCGCCGGGTGAACCTGTCCTGGAAGAACAGGATGGTGGTGAGCAGCAGCAGCGCAAGCCCGATGATGCCGATCTGCACGCTCTTCTGGTACCAGATCTTCACCCACAGCGGGCGCGCGGCCTCTTCGGCCGCGGCCAGCTCCTCGGCACTCGGCAGGGGGCGTGTCAGATAGGATTCGGGCAACTGGTAAGCAAGCTCAAAACTGCTGAAGACCCCCTTGACCGGCCCGGTCTGGCGGCGCACCAGCAATTCCAGGCTCCAGGGCGAGCCGGGATCAAATGCCGCATGGGCACGGATGGTAAAGATCGCCATCTCGTCAAACTCAGGCATTCCCTCTGCATAGACATCGTCGAGACGCTGGAAATCCGAGTCACGGAAACTGATGGTGTCGCCAAACTGGCGCAGTTGCACCCGGTCGAAGATGCCGCCGCGCACATAACCCGACCCCTTGAAGGAGTATTCCCCCCTGCCCAGCACGGCGACGGCCTGCTCGCCGGGTTGGAGCGTCTGCATCAGCATATGAAACTGTTTGTCCCCCAGCAGATTGCGGCCGATGGAGGGGGGATTCAGGTGCGCGACGTAGAGATCGATGAAGGTATCGTCAACCTGCTCGGCCGTGGCAGTGCCGACGTCTTGCGCCTCGGTCCCTTTGAACGCCGCATCGACCTGGCCACGGGTCAGATGCAACCGGCGGATGGCACCGTTGCCGGTGAGCGTCGCCCAGTTTCCGGGCTCATAGCGATCGGTGCGCACCATGGCAGGCTTGGGTTTCGCACCGCTCTTCTCTTCGACCAGACTCAGTGACAACGCCACCTTGTGCGCAGCGTGCATGACGATTTCGTTGACCACCATGGCGGTGACTGTCGCCCCGGTGATGGCATCAATCGTGACCGCATCCGGATCGCTAGAGTGGCCGACCACCACTCGTTGATTCACTCCAACGCCTGCATATCTGGCATTAAAACCATGCAGCTTCGCTTCCGGAATACCAATCAGCAGGATGGGCTCATGGTGCTCGAGCACATAGGCATCGACAATCACCCCCTTGGGGTCGAGCAATATCTGCATGTTGATGGGCTTGCCCGAGTAGGCGGGAATATTCACGACATTGATGGTCTGGAAGGCATAGCCTATCGGCTTGCCCTCTTTGCTCAGGGTGCGAACCTGATAGGGACCGGTGGCCTTGGAAATAACGACGCCCGGAAAAAACTGCTCGATGCGAGTCTGCTCAACGGGATAGGTTTTCGCTAGCAGGCCCGTGCTGAAGAAGCTCAGCAGCAAGACCATCGACAGCAATCCCCAGAATCGGTGTGACAAGAGCAATGGATAAGGTTCTGACCGCATCATCGACTTCATATGCCTGCTTCCCGCAATAATATGAGTGGAACACCACCTGGCATGGCATCCCTAATCGCTCCGCTGAGTGCAGGTTGACAGCCAATGGTGACCATTTAAATCTCATGGTCAGTGCAGGTCAACCTAAATAGTCAAATGAATTACCCATTTTAAATCGCCATCACACTTATGTCCGATCCGCCCCCATATCGACGATGACGGGATACCGCCAGCAAAAGCCGAAAACCGGCCTAACCCGGTGCCCGGATTTAGTTGACCACGACAGACTGAGGAGAGTGTGGCGGCGCTGCGTGGTACTGGCGCCCTGATAAGCAAGGACGCTCTCGTGCAAAATACCGAACTGTTGGAGAAGGTCCACCAGGTCTATGGTGTTGCCGCGAGTGCCATTATCGGGGAGTACCTGACCTATCGCTTACTGCGTATGGGAATTTCAGCTCAACAGTTCAGCGATATGCATCGAGCTGTGATGAATGCCACCCGTCTGAAACTGGGGGTAATAGCGATTTCCAGCTCTGGTTCGACCAAAGATCTGCTGCATGCGGTGCAACTGGGCAAAGAACACGGAGCAAGCATCATAGTGCTCAGCAATACCAGTCGCAGCCCGCTCGCCACCCTCGCAGATCAGTTGCTGGTAGCGGCAGGACCGCTGACAGCGGGTTCATTTCACTCAAAGATAAGCGCCATGCTGGTGATCGAGCTGTTGAGCCAACAACTATTGGAAACTAGGCCGGAGCTGGCGGGAGCCATCTCGGATAGCGCCAAGGCTACGTTGCCTTGGTTGATATGATTGCTAGAGAGAAGTATCAACAATCCGTGGATGCCTGGCAGGGTCGGTGTCCAAGGTAATCCATCAGGATTGCATACCAAAAAAACCGATAAAATAAAAAACCCAACCTAATCAACAGGTTGGGCTTGATATGTGGCGGAGAGACAGGGATTCGAACCCTGGGTGGCATTGCTGCCACAATTGATTTCGAGTCAATCCCGTTCGGCCACTCCGGCATCTCTCCGCGGGCCCTCATATTGACCCAACCGTAGGCGGGAAATCAACGTAAATCTCGTTGCAGATCAGACAACTGGATATTAAACCGTCAACCTGTGGCGAATCGCTCCCCCTTCCCTTGCTACGCCCAGGCTGGCTGAGACAACTAGCGGCTCCCTCAGTGTCAGGAGTGGTCTCTTGGCCTATTCCCTCGGCGCCGACGCGGGATTATCCGCCTTTTCCTGAAAAACAGGGGGCTGAGGGCCGAAAATGCCTCTCAACATGCCTCCATCCGGCCCGTGAGAGACGCGGTCTGGCGCTGGTAATCCCCTGTCGATTGGTTGACAATCTCTGCTCATTTTTTGGGAGGGAAGCGCTTCCCTCGAGAACTGCCGATAGGAATAACCATGCGCAATCTCCGTATCGTCTCACTGCTGCTGGCGGCTGTCAGCCTCTGGACCACACCGGCCTGGTCGAAAACCTATCCTCTTCCGCCGGCGGACAGCCGTCTCATCGGTGAGCTGGAAGACTACATAGTCCAACCTGGCGATCACCTGGAACTGGTCGGCAAACATACCCAGATTGGCTTTTTGGCACTGCTCGAGGCAAATCCCGGGGTAGACCCCTATTTACCATCCCCCGGCACCCGGCTGACCCTGCCGACCCAGATGCTGCTGCCCGATGTGCCGCGGGAGGGCATCGTCATCAACCTGCCGGAGCTGCGACTCTATTACTTCCCCAAGGGCAAGGCGGAGGTGATGGTGTTGCCCATCGGCATCGGCGACATCGGCCGCGAGACGCCGGAGATGACCACCACCGTCATCGCGAAGAACCCGAACCCGACCTGGGTGCCCGGCCCCATGGTGCGCAAGTCCTGGCTGGAGCAAAAGGGCATAGACCTGCCGGCCGTGGTGCCCCCGGGCCCGGACAATCCCCTCGGCAAGTTCGCCATGCGCCTGGGCTATGGCAACAAGGACTACCTCATTCACGGCACCAACAAGGAGTTCGGGGTCGGTCTGCGGGTCAGCGCGGGCTGCATCCGGCTGCGCCCCGACGACATAGAGATGTTGTTTGGCCTGGTGCCTGTCGGTACCCGGGTGCAGGTGATCAACCAGCCGGTCAAGATGGCGGTCGAACCCGATGGCCGTCGCTGGCTGGAAGTGCATTCCCCCCTTTCCCGTACCGAGGAGGAGATGTCCGAGGGTGCCCCGCTGGTGCTCTCCCCCGAGGTCGAGCAGTTCATCGCGGCCCCGGAGATAGACGGCGCCCGGGTAACCGCCCTGCTCGACGACAAGAACGGGCTGCCCCGCCCCGTCAGCGGCTAAGTGCCCTCCCGGGAGATGACCATGACGAAATGCGGCCTTCCGCTGCTGACGCTCCTGCTGACCCTGCTGCCCGGCTCCGCCGCGATGGCGGACATCCTGTGGATGCAGAACGGCGATCGCCTGACCGGTACCATAGAAGAGATCACGGACGATCAGATCCGCATCAAGCCATCCTACAGCGAAGTCCTGACCGTCCAGCGCCATGCCATCAAGCGCTGGCGGCTGGACAAACAGGAGCAGCCGAAACCGCTGACCAAGACGGGGATCCCGCTGCTGGACTCCCCTGACGAAGTCAATGCCTGGCTCCTGACCGGCACCGGCGATCTCAACATCAAGCTCAAGGAAAGCACCAAGAAGACCAACAACGTCAACCTCAAGGTCTCCACCGAGCTGGCCAATCTGGACTGGCGCTACAGTCTGGATGGCGAATATATCTACGAGACGGCGAACAACGTCACCGACAGCCACGAATACAAGCTCAAGCCCAAGCTCGACTTCTTCTTCGACGATCACTGGTTCCTGCGTTCCTCCGTCGACATCGACTACAACCTGATAGAGGCAGGCTATCTGGAAATAGACTACGCCTCGGGCCCCGGCTACCGTTTCTGGAATGACAAACGACGCCGCCTGGAGTTGATCAGTCAGCTCGGTCTGGAGCGTGCCTACTTCACCCCGGAGGTGTGGAGCAACTCTGATCTGTTCAACGAACGGATCATCAACTATCCCTTCATCAGCCTCGGGTGGGACTACCGCCAGCCCCTCGACTTGTGGCAGGAGAAGTTTGAGCTGTTCAGCAAGGGGAGCTATGAAAAGTTCGTCGATCAACCCTCCCCCTATCTGACCAGAAAGCAGTCCGTCAGCGGCAGCCTGGGGCTTCGTTACTATTTCAACGATCACCTGCGCCTCTCCTGGTCGAGCGAGCTGGATTGGGACGATATCTGGTTCGACTACCACGGCCTGGACATGGATGTGAGCGAGAAGGAGTGGCGTCACATCATCACCCTGGGCGCCAGCTTCTAGCTCCCAGAAACGACACAGGCCCACCGAAGTGGGCCTGTGTATCGCCGTGAGAGACGGGCGTCAGAAATAGATACGGGTGACCGACTCGATGACGCAACCCGGGCGGCGGATCCCCTCGATCTCTATCTTGATCTCCTTGAGCAGCTCTATTCCACCCTTGATAGGGGTGACTCTCGATAGCTTGGTACGGGCACGGATGTTGCTGTCTACCTTGATGGGATAAGGGAAGCGGACCTGCTCCAGACCGAAGTTCACCACCATGCGGGCGCTCGGGAATTCCGGCGTCGCCTCGTCCACCGAGCCGGTCAGCTGGGGCAACAGCGCCAGGGTCAGGAAACCGTGGGCAATGGTGGTCTTGAACGGCGACTCGGCCGCCGCACGCTCGGGGTCGGTGTGGATCCATTGATGATCCCCGGTTACCGCCGCGAACTGATCGATCAACCCCTGGCTTATCTGCAACCACTCACCCACATGGGTCTCTTGCCCGATCCGGGCCAGCAGCTCGACGTACAGGGTGGCAGCCTCGCCACTCAGTTCCACCGGGTTCTCTTCGATCAGGGTCGGCTGGCTGTTGACCACCTGAGCCTGGGATGCGCGCTGCTGCCGCACCAGCGACTGGTCGGCCTGCAGATCCAGCACTCGCCCCAGCAAAGGGTGAAGGTGTGCCTTTTGCTGAAACTCACGCCAGTAGTCACGGATCGCCGGAGAGAGCCAATCCTTGAGCTCAAAGGGGTGCTGCGCCAGGATTTCGCGCTTGTGCTTCAGAAAATCGACAACTTTCATCTACCGATCCCTATTCGATTCTAAGCCTGTAAAGAGGTCTAACCAGTCCCATTTTATGAAAGTTTCACAGGTAAGTACAAAAAATCTCGGCGTACAACTGTACCGAGGATGAAAGTGGTCACTAACACCCAGGGAAAAACGGGCAGATATAAAACGGAAAAACGATTACCGTGACGGCAACGAGACGGAAAATCTCGGAACTGGCAAAGAGCATGGTTTGGGGGTTTTTGGTCCCCCCCTTTTTTCCTCAGCGGCCGGGGGCAGACCACCAGGCGGTTCGGCTCGCCTCGTCCAGGAAGCTCCAGGCCAGGATCCGGCTCACCTTGTTGCCCTGCGCCATGTCGATCACCCTGACATCCTGAGCCCCCACCCGAGCCAGCGCCTTTCGTGCGGCAGGCAGATTCTCCTTTTTTGACACCAGCGAGCTGAACCAGAGACACTGGCCAGCAAACGCCTTGCTCTGCTCTATCATGCCGGCCAGAAACGCCGCCTCACCGCCCTCACACCAGAGCTCCGCCTTCTGTCCGCCGAAGTTGAGCACGGGAGTCCCCGTCAGCGCCTTGCCGAGGTTGCGCAGCTTGCGCTCCGTCCCCTTGCTCGCCTCCGCCAGAGAGGCATGGAACGGTGGGTTGCACAGGGTCAGGGCGAAGCGCTCCTTCGGCCCCAGGACGCCGCAAAAGATCTGCTTGGAGTTGTCCTGATGGCGGCATGCTATCTGGCTGCCCAGGCCATTGCTCGCCGCCAGCAGGGTCGCGGCCTTGACCGACACGGGATCGATGTCCGATCCCACGAAGCGCCAACCATACTCACGGGCTCCCAGCAGGGGATAGATGCAGTTTGCCCCGACGCCGATGTCCAGCACCCGTACCCCCTTGCCTCTTGGTACTTCCCCCGCACTCTCGGCCAGCAGATCCGCCACTCTGTGCAGGTAATCGACCCGGCCCGGGATGGGGGGACAGAGGTAGCCCGGCGGCAGATCCCAGTGCTGGATGCCATAGTGCAGCGCCAGCAGTGCCCGGTTGAGCGCCTTGACGGCGGCTGGATCGGCGAAATCCAGGGTCCGGGTGCCATGCTCGTTGACGAACACGAAGGGCAACAACTCGGGGGTACGCTGGCAGAGGGCGTCAAAATCGTAAGGGGTCTGATGGCGATTGCGCGGGTGCAATCCGGATTTGTGCTGGGTCTTCATGCTGGGCCTGCTGAGGATCGAAGGGGGCCACACTATAGAGAGTCGGCCACGGAAAGTCTAAACGAGGGCCATAAAAAACCGGGCTTCGAGGAGCCCGGTTCAAGTGAGGTTGGAAAAACAGTCCGTACTGCGAGCCGTTTGTCCAGCCTGACTCAGATATCGATCCGGCGTGCCTGCCAGAACTTGCTGCGCCAATAGGCATTGTCGAGCTTGGAGCGAGTCACCCCGGCGCGGGTGGAGGCGTGGATGAATTCACCGTTGCCGACATAGATGCCGACATGATTGAGGCGGCGGTTGATCTTGAAGAAAACCAGATCCCCTTCCACCAGATCCTGCTTGGAAACGCGGGTGCCTTCATGAACCTGGGAGCGGGTATCGCGGGGTAATTCAATGCCGACGGCATTGCGGAACACTTCACGGGCGAAGGCGGAGCAATCTATGCCTCGCTGGCTGCTGCCCCCCATGCGGTAAGGGACGCCACGCCACTCTTTATATACGGTCAGGATTTCGTTGACATCTGGTGTGGGTGAAACTTCAGGTTCAATCACGGGTTCCATCATGGAAACCTCGATCTTGCTCGCGACCTCGGGCTGGGGTGCAGAAGCACAACCCACCATTCCGAGCGCGACCAGCAGTAGCATCAGGTGGCGCAATCCTTTATCCCCGCAAATAGAGTGAAACTTGTTAAAATGCAGCCCGACAGGGCAATTTATAAGGCAACAGCTCCCGACTATATCCAAGAATTCTATCGAGGCAAGCGAAAATCCCTATCGACCTCACATTTTTGCAAGGAAATGCACTGTTTTGCATGATTAATGTGATCATGGCCAAACAATATACAATCGCAAAAGTACCGGTTTTGCCCTGTCAAAACGGATCGTTATCGCTGTTTCGACCTCATTTTAAAGTGAAATATTATGCTCTATGCGGATCTCTATTTGTTAAAACCGGCGCTCATCGACGCCGAGCAGTTGATCGGGCTGCAATCAGAGCTCTCGCCGGACGAATATCGCCACTGGCATGAGATCCGCCAGCCTGGCCGCCAGCGTGAGTACCTGCTCGGCCGGATACTGTTGCGCCGCCTGCTGGCCGAGCGACTGTGCTGTCCGCCCGATGCGCTGGTGTTTCGCACCGGCGAGCACGGCAAACCCACGCTGGTCAGCCATGACTGGCAGTTCAACCTCAGCCACAGCGGGGACTGGCTGGTGCTCGCCCTCTGCCAGCAAGGTCCCCTCGGCGTGGATGTGGAGATGGGCTTGCGCCAGCGCCCCGTCCTGCCATTGGCCCAGCGTTTCTATGCCCCTGAGGAATATCAGTGGCTGCTTGCCCTGCCATCCCGGGAGCAGACCTCGGCCTTCTATCGGCTCTGGTCACGCAAGGAGGCAGTGCTGAAAGCCCAGGGGGCCGGTATCGCCGCGGGGCTCGACAAGGTGCGCTTTGTGCCGGAGGAGGGGTGGCGGCTGGACAACCGGCTCGATTCCCGAAGCTATCTGGTGCTGGACTGGCATTTTGGCAGCGGCTGGCTGAGCCTCGCCGCCCCGACTCGCCAGATCAATGGCTACCTGCTGGATGAGCGCTTGAAATCCACGCCCCTGGACCCCATGTTGATCCACACCATTTTCCGAGAGTCAGCCTCATGATCGTCGACATCAATCCCCAGAACTTCCACGCCGAACTGATCGATGCGTCCATGAAAAAGCCGGTCGTCATCTATTTCCATGCCCCGCAGATGCCAGAGTGCCAGGGCATGACCCCGCTGGTGGAGACCCAGGTCGGCCCGGCCAATCCCGCAGTCACCCTGGCCAAGGTCGATATGAACGATCCCCAGCTGCAACCCCTGGCCAGCCAGCTGGGTCTGCGCGCGCTGCCCGCTCTGGTGCTGTTCCATCAGGGGCGCCCGGACGAACAGGCCATCCTGGAAGGCCCGCAAGATGAGGCCACATTACGTCAGTACTTCGCCGCCTTCGCCCCCAAGGAAGAGGAGCTGCTACTCGAGAAGGGTCAGCAAGCCCTGACTGAGGGTCAGGCTGATGTGGCCTATGCCCACCTCACTCAGGCCCACCGACTGGCGCCCGAGCGTCATGACATCAGCCTCTGGCTGGTGCAGGCGGCGCTGGATCTGGCGCTGCTGGACGAGGCGCAGGCCCTGCTCGCAGCCGTCCCCATGGTGGCGCAGGATGATCACTATCAGACCCTGAGTTCTCGCCTGGCCCTGGCGCTGCAAGCCAGCGACAGCCCGGAGCTGCGCGCCCTGGAGCAGCGTCATGCCGAGACACCGGACGACGGCGCCCTCACTCAGGAGCTGGCGGTGCTATACAGTCAGGTTGGCCGTCAGGAAGAGGCCCTGGCATTGCTGTTCAACATTCTCAAACGCGACATGGCGTTTGGCGACGCCAAGAAGATCTATCTCGATATTCTGACCACCATGGGTGCACATCCGGCTGCGCAGAGTTATCGTCGCAAGCTTTATAGCCTGCTTTATTAATCAATGAGGAAATCAGGGGATGCCGAGCAATCGGCATTGCCTTGTTCAGGCAGGAAGAGCAGTAATTAAGGGAAATGACGAATTTCAGACAAAAAAAATGGCGCATTAAAATGCGCCATTTTTTCGCATGGATTACTTCTTGTAGGAAGTAGCCATGTTGTCGATGCGCTGGTTAGCACGAGCTGCTTCTTGGTTAGCAGTTGCGATATCAGCAGCCATCTTGGATTGATCAGCACGAACTGCGCTAACATCTTGAGCCAGTTGGTCAACTTTGTTAGACAGATTCTGAACGGAAGTTTCCAGTTCGCTGGTGTTTGCACAACCGCCCAGCAGGGCAGACAGACCAACAACACCTACCAACAACATTTTCTTCATTTTTAAAGCTCCCTTTAACTCGCCAGACGTTTAGCAAGCGGCGTGATTATGGCACAAATAAATACGAGTTTGGATAGGCCCCATCACAGATAAATGCATTAAAACCCTCATTTTTTTTTAAACGCACACTTTTTGTGCAAATTTAAGTCAAAAACGAGTGCTCTGGATGAGGTTCGCACCAAGCGTAACCAAAAAATGCCCTTAATACAATTTCGTATGAAGCTTAAGCTGAACGTTCAGACAGCATTTGACGATATTGCACCAGATCTTCGATGGTCAGTACCGGCATCCGGTGCTGGCGGCCAAAAGCCACCAGATCGGGCAACCTGGCCATGGAGCCATCGGCCTTGGTCAGCTCGCACAACACCCCGTAAGGCTTGAGACCGGCCAGCTGCATCAGGTCTACCGTGGCTTCGGTATGACCGCGCCGGGTCAGCACGCCGCCGGTGCGGGCACGCAGCGGGAAGACATGACCTGGACGATGCAGATCCGACGGTCGGGCGCCGTCGGCGATGGCGGCCTGGATGGTGGTGATGCGGTCGGCGGCGGAGACACCCGTAGTGACGCCTTGGGCCGCCTCTATGGTCACGGTGAAGGCGGTCTGATAATGGCTGGAGTTGGCCTCCACCATCATGGGCAGCTCGAGCTGGCGTACCCGCTCGTCGGTCAGGCAGAGGCAGACGATGCCGGAGCATTCGCGGATCATCATGGCCATCTGTTCGTTGGTCATGGACTCGGCGGCGAAGATGAGGTCA
Organism: Aeromonas sp. QDB31; assembly: GCF_027707605.1. Lineage (NCBI taxonomy): Bacteria > Pseudomonadati > Pseudomonadota > Gammaproteobacteria > Aeromonadales > Aeromonadaceae > Aeromonas > Aeromonas sp. QDB31. The sequence goes on from NZ_JAPCIX010000029.1 coordinate 28,250, forward strand.
CCCTCGTTCTCCCGATCTTCATCATCGGCCACCAGCACGCCTTGAGCGGCACGCAATGCGGCCAGCGCGGCTTCGACGCGGGCAATGGGATCACCAAATTCACTGAGTAGAGACTGATTCATGGTAAGACTCCTAAATAAGACAAGGACCAGAATCAGGGCATGGAAAGGCAGACAGAGATAGGTATGCAGCAGCCGGCCCGTGGGGAGCCATGACTGCAATATCTGTCTTATCCTCTTTCATCCGGACTGTGACCGTCGGCTCCGGCATCTCACCGGATCTGCTGACCCCGACCCCGGTTTCAAACCAGGGTCGGGCGCTCGCGGGCTCCCCGAGTCAGATCGGGATACCGCCGGTGGGGAATTTCACCCCGCCCTGAGAATAAGCGCAGACAGCCTAAAGAAAAAAAACGCAGGATACCAGCCCAAAACCCATCAAAGATGAATAGGACGCAGTGCACCGCCCCCCCGCTGGCGACTTGCCACTCAGCTGCACGGCGCGCTGTCCTTTCTGATTTTGTTTATGGCATAGTGCCAGCAAAAACGTGCAGCCTGCGCAGACTCGGGCGCCAACACCACAAACGGAATCATGACAGAGATGGAAAAGAAAATACTGCTGACCGATTGCCCCGACGCCAAGGGGCTCATCGCCAAGATCACCAATATCTGCTACAAGCACCAGCTCAACATCAACAAGAACGACGAGTTCGTGGATCACGAGAACGGCCGCTTCTTCATGCGTACCGAACTGGAGGGTCGCTTCAACGACGAGACCCTGCTGGCGGATCTCGACGACGCCCTGCCGGCAGGTGCCCAGCGCAGACTGGTCAAGGCTGGCAAGAAGCGCATCGTCATCCTGGTCACCAAGGAGACCCACTGCCTCGGCGACATCCTGATGAAGAACTATGCCGGTGCGCTGGACATGGACATAGTGGCGGTGATCGGCAACTACGACACGCTCGCAGAATTGACGGGCAAGTTCGACATCCCCTTCCATGCCGTGAGCCATGAGGATCTCAGCCGCACCGAGCATGAAGAGCAGGTACGCACCCTCATCGACGGCTACCAGCCGGATTACGTGATCCTGGCCAAGTACATGCGGGTGCTGACCCCGAGCTTCGTGGAAGCCTATCCGCGCAAGCTCATCAACATCCATCACTCCTTCCTGCCCGCCTTCATCGGTGCCCGCCCCTATCGTCAGGCCTTCGATCGCGGGGTCAAGCTGATCGGAGCCACCGCCCACTTCGTCACCGACGATCTGGATGAAGGCCCCATCATAGAGCAGGACGTGATCCACGTGGGCCATGCCTTCAGCGCCGACGACATGGCCAAGGCGGGACGGGATGTGGAGAAATCCGTGCTGAGCCGGGCCCTGGAGCTGGTGCTGAACGAACGGGTCTTCGTCTACGGCAACAAGACGGTGGTGTTCAAATAACCCTGTCCGTCGTTCGACACCCAGCAAAAAGGCTCCCGAGGGAGCCTTTTTCGTCTGCCTGCGCTTATTGAGGCAGGGGCAGACCGTTGACGGTGACCAGCCCCTTGTCGAGCTTGAGCTCGGCATTGAGGTGCGCCTGCTCCGCCTTGAGATAACCCAGGGCCGTGAACTGGGCCAGCATGGGTGCCAGCTGCGGCACCGCCTTGCCCAGTTGATCGCCGAGGCTGACATGAAGCAGCCCGGACAGGGCCTGCATCCCCTCCTCGCTCCCCATCAGTTGCTCCAGAGTGGTGGGGGCAAGCTTGGCCTCCCCTTTCAGGCTGACAGGCTCGCCGTTGAGCTGGGCACTGAAATCGGTCAGCTCCAGGGTGGCACCCCGTTGCAGCATCTTGTCCAGCGCCTGCTGGATAACCGCCTCGTCCACCCGCTGACTGCTGGCCTCCTGCAGGGTCTGATAGCCCTCCAGATCCAGCCCCTTGAGCGCCAGATCCAGACTTCCCTGAGTCACTGCCAGGCTGTCGCTCTCGTTCTCCAGATTGAGGGTCGCCACCTTCATCTGATAACGGCTGGAGAGGGTCTGGGCATCATCCCCCGCCAGTTGGGTGTTGGTGCTGACCCCCTGCAACGAGAGCTTGACGCTCTCCGGCAGTTGCAAGGAGAGGGCGGAGAGCGTCATCTCGCTGTGGGGAGAGAGCCAGATGCCGCTTATCTCGGCCATGTCGGCGCTGCCCTTGAGATCCGCCAAAGCCAGATCCATCTTGCTCTGCGCATCGTGGACCGTCATGCCCAGCCACTGGAAGACCACGTGGCCATTGCCATCGAGATCCCCGCGATAATCCCCGCTCAGGGGCAGGAAGCTGAACTCGTTGAGCCCCTCCCTGACCTTGAAGTCGCTGGCCCAGAAACGGGAGCTGTTGCTCATGGTCCAGAGGCTGCTGGCCGACTCCAGGCCAAGCTGCCACTGCTGCATGCCGAGGGCGGTGAAGACGGGGGCCAGGGTCCCGGTCGCGGTATCGAGCAGCATGTTGCTCTTGATATAGAGCGGCAGCAGGCGGCTGTTGACGAGCAGTTGCAGCTCGATGGGGTCGCTTCCCGCCATCTGGGGATCGAAACTCGCCAGCGTCTGGGGCGGCACCACTACCTTGAGCACACCATCACGGGTGAACAGGTTCCCGCTGGTGGGCAACCAGGTGATCTCGACGCCGCTCTCCTGCTTGGCCTTCACGATCTGCTCCCCCAGGATGCGGTCGAAGGCATTGCCCGTGTACCAGCAGGCGCCCAGCCCACCCACCACCAATGCCGCTCCGGCAGCCATGGCCACTGTCTTTTTCATCTGCTCTCTTACTCCTGATTTTTCTATGGCGGGTGCCTAGGCGCACTCTACGGGGAGGATGGGAACACAAGCAAGCCAGATCCCGGCTCATGACCCATTCTCGACTGTCACAGCAGGGGGCTGAACAGGTAGAAGACGTTCTCCAGCAATTTTTTGTACCAGGGGCGGGCACGCCACCTGGTCAGCGACATGGGGGTCGCCTCCAGCATGTAGCCCTGCACCAGTTGATTCATCTCGGCGACAAACAACGGGTTGTCGATGAGCAGGGTGATCTCGAAATTGAGCCAGAGGCTGCGCCTGTCGAGATTGACCGTGCCCACCAGGGCGAAGTCGTCGTCCACCAGCACGCTCTTGGTGTGCAGCAGACCGGCATCATAGCGGTAAATTTCGACCCCGGCCGCCAGCAGATCCTCCATGAAAGAGTTGCTCGCATGATTGGCCATCAGGGAGTCGTTACGCGCCGGCAGCACCAGCTGCACCAGCACCCCCCGCGCCGCCGCCGAGGAGAGCGCCGCCGCCAGCGGGTCATCCGGCACGAAATAGGGGGTGGTCAACACCAGATGATGGCGCGCCTGGTAGATGGCCAGCAGCAGGCTCTGCTGGATGCAGTCGCCGCCGACGAAGGGGCCGGAAGGGATGAGCTGGGCCCGATAGTTGGTTTGCGGCCAGGCCTCGGGTTCGTGCTGCAGGCTGTCGAGCAGCCGCTCGCCGGTTTCCATCTCCCAGTCCCAGACGAAGGTGGACCACATCAGGGGCACCACTGGCCCCTGCACCCGGATCATGATGTCGACCCACTGACCGACACCGGCATCCTGTTTGAAGAAGCGAGGATCCACCATGTTCATGGAGCCGGTGTAACCGACCCTGTCGTCGATCACCACCAGCTTGCGGTGCATGCGCAAGTCCTGGCGCTGGAACGGGATACGCCAGGCACCGACCGGCAGCACCTCCACCACCTTGACCCCGGCAGCGCGCAGTGATTTTGGCCAACCGGAGCGGAAGAAGGCCTTGCTGCCGATGGAGTCGAGCAACACACGACAATCCACGCCGCGCGCCGCCACCTCGACAAGGGCCTCGCACACCGCATCCACATCCCCACCGGGATGCCAGATGTAGAACTCCAGGTAGCAGGACTGGGAGGAACCGCGGATGTCGCGCACTATCTCCTGCAAGATGGTCTCGGGCCTGTGCAGCAGCGTCATCCGGTTGCCCGAGAGCATGGGCATGGCCAGCCGCCCCTGGATCAGATCATGGAGCGGACGCGCCTTGCTGCCCACCTCGCAGCAGTGCTGGGGAAAGAGGCGGGCGAGCTGGCGGATCCAGATGGCGTAAGGGCGGTACATGGCCTGGGCGCGTTCTGCCCGTTTGCGACCGAGCCGTATCTCCCCAAACAGCACATAGAAACCGACCCCGGCGAAGGGGATGGCATAAATGAGTGCCAGCCAGGCGAGGGATACCCCGATGGGGCGCCGCTTCATCACCACTCGCAGGGAGATCCCCGCCACGATCACGGTGTGAAACAACAGCAACAGCCAGCCGAGAAAGCGGGAGAACAGCAACTGAATGTCGTATTCCAGACCGTCGAGCAAGACGACTCCTTGGTGTAATGAACAAAGGGCATGGGCAGATCCCACAGGGCCAGAATGGTATGCTGTGGGGCAAACCCATTCTATCAGGTCGTTAGCATGATCCTGCAATCTATGCTGCTGAGTCTGGCCATGCTAGGTCAAGGCTCATATGACATCAATGAGCAGCAGATAAACCAGTACCTTCAATCCCAGGTACAAGTCGACAAACAGCTGGAGTTGCCCGGCATCATCAAGGCCCATGTGCAGCTCGAGCAGAGCGATGTCCAGATCGGTCGCCAGAGTCCGGATACCGCCAGGGTCTTTGGCAAGGGCAAGCTGAAGATCTCCCTGCCGGACCAGACCCAGTACGATGCGCTGCTGAACATGACCTATGAGGCCAGACCCCGTTACGACAAGGCCCAGAGCGCGCTCTTCCTCGACAACATGAAGCTGATTGACTACAAGCTGGAGCCCGCAGCGGCCGAGCAGAAGTTCGGTTTCATGCTGAGGATGCTGCTGCAGAGCATGGAGAAGCGGCTGGAGACCCAGCCCGTCTACAAGCTCGACGACAAGGATCCCAACCAGGCCTGGCTCAAGGAGAATCTGCTGGGGCTGGAGCTGTCACCGGGCAAGATCCGCCTGCTGACCAAGCCGAAGGATCAGTTGTAGACAGTGGCCGTCGCCTGACGCACCAGCAGCTCGATCTGGTAACCCTGTTCGCGCTGCTGGTGATAGAGGGTATGAAGCGGTCCGTCGAGTTCATGCAGGGGAAGGTGGGCAAAGCCCGCCTTGAGGTAGAAGGGTTTCTCGAAGGGCAAGGCGTGGCAGATCACGGGCTTGTCCAGCAGATCGCTGCAGGCGTGCTGCAGCAACCGGGAGCCCAGCCCCAGTGACTGGTAGTGCGGCAACAACCGGAAACCGCACAGGTGGTAATAGTCCTGTTCGTCGCGCAGGCGCACGGCCCCCACCAGCCAATGGGCATCCCGTACCACGAAGATCCGTTCGGCCAGATCCGGCACATAGTGGGAAAACGTCGTCTCGTAATAGTCCCTGATCAGGGAAAGATCCGCATCACAGTACTCTTCGAATCTGAGCTCCATCGCCCGCCTGCTTCTCATACCCATTTCGCTCTGGCCACCTGGCCCTCTCTTGTCCTATCAACCGGCCCCACGAAGAGATCAGACCAGAGTGGAGCAACAGCAAGATAACACGCCTTTAACTTACAAAAAAGCCAATAGCCAGCTGGGAGTTGCGGCGCCGTCCACTGCCTCTTGCGAGGCTGCAGCACCCGCCTCGGGGAGCCAGTGGCCCCCTCTGTCCGGGCATTTCTTGCGACTCCTCATCGGAGCCCTTGTTCTGCCTCGCCCCGGATGCTTTACTCAACGTGGCTAACAAGGCTTAAGGAGCAAGCCGTTGAAAGCATGGATGTTGCTGGGAGCCATTTTGCTGTTCCCCCTCAGTGCCTGGAGTCAGACGCCGCCACCGGCCGAGGTGGTGGTCCTGACATCCGAGTCAATCCCGTCACCCGAGTCGATCCCGTCACCCGAGGTGGCAGAGCCCGCATCGGTCCCCACCACTCGCCAGATCCAGGTCTACAAATCGGTGCAAAAGAACGGGGTAGTACGCTATTCCGACATGATGCCGGAGCAAGGTCATTACGAGCTGCTGCTGTTCAACGATTGCTACGCCTGCGATCCCGCCTCCAGGGTCAACTGGCGCACGACCGGCCTCTTCCTCTATGACTACGCCAGCACCATCAAGGCGGCGGCCAAGACCTACAGCGTCGACCCTGCCCTCATTCGAGCACTGATCCACGCCGAATCCGCCTTCAATCCGCTGGCGGTCTCCCGCAAGGGGGCCATGGGGCTGACTCAGCTGATGCCCGCCACCGCCCGCGAGCTCGGGGTCGGCAATGCCCTGCTGGCGGAGCAAAACATCTTCGGCGGGGTGAAGTATCTGGCGGGCCTGCTCAAGCAGTATGACGGCAACGTAGCCCTGGCCACGGCCGCCTACAACGCGGGCGCAGGCGCGGTGCAAAAACACGGTGGTATCCCGCCCTACGCAGAGACTCGCGCCTATGTCGCACGAGTGCAACTCTTGCACCAGCGCTATAAAGAGATGCTGAGCGCCCGCGGTCTCTAGCACCTTCCCTCTCTCAGCAGGTTGAACAATACTGCGGGCCCTAGCGGCCCGCTTTCGTGCCCGCCAGAAACAAAAAAACACGCCCGAGGGCGTGCCGATACCACACGTTACTTAGCAACACATCACTCTTTCGTGGCGATCACACGATAGGCCAATGCACCCAGAATGGCACCGACGATGGGGGCGACCCAGAACAACCAGAGCTGGCCGACGGCCCAGTCACCGACAAACAGCGCCACCCCCGTGCTGCGCGCCGGGTTCACCGAGGTGTTGGTCACCGGAATGCTGATGAGGTGGATCAGGGTCAGGCACAGACCGATGGCGATCGGAGCGAAGCCCGCCGGTGCACGGCGGTCGGTGGCCCCCATGATGACGAACAGGAAGAAGCCGGTCATCACCACTTCACACACCAGCGCCGCCAGCAGGCTGTAACCGCCCGGTGAGTGCTCACCATAACCGTTGGAAGCAAAACCGGCGCTCACGTCAAACCCGGCCTGGCCGCTGGCGATCACATAGAGCACACCACCCGCCGCGATCCCGCCAAGGACCTGGGCAACGATATAAGGCACGACGCCCGATGCCGGGAAGCGACCACCGGCCCAGAGCCCGACGGTCACGGCAGGGTTCAGGTGACAGCCAGAGATGTGGCCGATGGCATAGGCCATGGTCAGCACGGTCAGACCGAACGCCAGGGCCACGCCCAGCAGACCGATCCCCACATTCGGGAACGCGGCTGCCAACACGGCGCTGCCGCAGCCTCCCAGCACCAGCCAGAAGGTGCCCATAAATTCAGCTGCAAATGGTTTCACTCTCAACTCTCCCAATGATGGATGGAACATGAGCCTGGGCTCACGAGGTCACCGTTCTTAAACGGCGCCACATTATGGGAGCGTGACATGACGAGGCGAAGTGAACCTGTCTCGCCAGGAAGGTGTGATCAAGGTCACAAGTTATTGATTCATCAAGAGGATTGTCGTCACTCCCCAGCCCGCCTCGAATGGCGTCCCGTCATCTGGTACGACAACTTGTGACTCTGTTGAGGCTTTTAACAACAGGATGGCGAGCACCTGAGGACTCAGCCGCAACGGATAAACGAGGAGGGCGCCCGGGCGCCCTCCTCTCACATTGCTCCTCAGACGCAGTCAGCGTCGGCAGGGTTCAGCGATAGCGACCACGTACCGAACTGGTGGCTCGTCCCGCCATCCTGATAAGACTCTGGCGGGTGTGGAAGTGACAGAGCGCCACCCCGAGGGCATCCGCCGCATCCGCCTGGGGGGTGGCCGACAGCTTGAGCAGATGGGTCACCATATGTTGCACCTGCTCCTTGGCGGCGCCGCCCGTGCCCACCACCGCCTGCTTGATCTGGGTCGCCGAGTATTCGCTCACCGGCAGCAAGGCGTTGACCGCCGCGACGATGGCGCTGCCCCTGGCCTGGCCGAGTTTCAGGGCCGAATCCGCATTGCGCGCCATGAAGACCCGCTCGATGGCGAACTCGTCCGGCTTGAACTGGGTGATGATCTCGCTCACCCCGTCATACACCTGCTTGAGACGGGACGGCAGCTCGCCTAGGTCGGTGCGGATGCAGCCCGACCCCAGGTATTCCGCCTTGCCCGCGACGATGCGGATGACGCCGTAGCCGGTGATCCGGGAGCCGGGGTCTATGCCCAGAATAATGCTCATGAACGGGCCACCTTGGTCGCCGCGATCGGGCGCTCATCGACACGTGGCAGGCCCGGCGCCATTTGCGAAACGTTGCTCATCACACTTTGTTGCTCTGCAGATCTTTCATGGGCGCCAAGATAGCAAACAAGCCAGCGCTTGGCTCGCGCGGCGGCGCCCTCGCCGGCTGACTGCGCAGGGATACGCCATCTTGTACAGTGGTCTGCTCATTCGTTCGCCCGTTTCAATTCTTGCGTTCAGCATGGGAACCACGAATGACGGATGCTACTGCCTGCCCTCGGCCAGAGTGACCAGCCGCTCAGCCAGTCGATGGCTCTGCAGATAACTCTCGACAAGCATCCCATCGGCTCTGCCCGCCTCAATCTGTTGGTACCAGTGAGCCAGCATCGCAACGAAGCCCCGTTGGGCCAATACCGGCTGCCAGTCGTCGGGCGCCAGGGTCTGCACGGTTTTGTCTCGGGCAATCGTGCCCCGGGTGCAGTTCTCGATATGCAGGGAGAGGTTGTCACCATAGGCGTCGATGCGCTCCTCGGTGAGGCCGGCGCTGCGGTTCATGCTGCCGCTCACGGCCACCTGGCCGCTCTGCCAGGCGACGCTCACCCCGGCCAGCAGCTCGGGCTGCTGGGAACTTCGCCGCAGCACCGCATGCAGATCCCCGGTGGGCGCGCCGCCATAGCAGCAGAGGCTGTCGAGCACATGGATAAAGTCGTCAAACAGGAACGGACGCGGCAACCCCGGCAGGGCGTGTCTGTGTTTCTGCCAGTTGAACTCGGTAAGCGGCTGCGCCCGTGCGGCGGCCATGGCGGGCAGATAGCGGCGGTTGAAGCCGACAAACAGCGGGCAATCCTGCGCCATGGCCAGATTGGCGAGCGCCTCCACCTCGGCCGCGCTGTCACAGAGCGGCTTGTCGACAAAGGTGGGGATGCCGGCGCGCAGGCACTGCTCCGCCAGTTTGCCATGCACCGCAGTGGCGGCGTGGATCATCACGGCGTCCGGGCGGCTCCCTAGCAGCGCATCCACCTCGGTGAAGCACTCGGCGATCCGGTACTGGCGGGCCAGTCTGTCCAGCACCGCTGGACTCCGGGTACAGAGCAGCGGGGTGACTCGCTCGTCGCTGGCAATCAGCGGCAGATAGGCCTTCTGGGCGATATCACCGAGGCCAATCAGGGCAATGCGCATGGGAACTCCTTGTCATGAATGCGATGGCACAGGGTAACATCTCACTCGCACCGGGCACATCCAATGCCCTGCACACTGGCCAGTCACCGAGCCCGTCAGGTGGGGAGTTTTCTTGCTGCCATCGGCTGGCTAAGATGCCCTCTTCCCGCGCTGACCCCATCAAGGAAGACCATGAGCCATTCGACCCTTCACTCTCTGTTTCGCTACAAGGCCTGGGCCAATGGCGAACTGCTGGATGCCCTCGCCACCCTGGACCCGCAGCTACATCCCGAGGCGCACCACAATGCCCTTCGCATCTTCAACCATATCCATGTGGTCGATGCCATCTTCAAGGCCAATCTGCTGGGGGAACCCCATGGCTTCAGTGCCACCAATACCCCGGAGACGCCGACCCTGGTTTCGTTGCGCACCGCCATCGGCGAACTGGATGCCTGGTATCTGGATTACGTTGCCGGCCTGAGCCAGGCAGATGGCGAAGCCGTACTCTCGTTCAACTTCGTGGATGGTGACAAGGGGCGGATGAGCCGCGAGGAAATGCTGCTGCATCTGGTGACTCACGGCGGCTATCACAGAGGGGCTATCGGGCGCATTCTGGTGCAGTGCGGCATTACACCACCGCGCGACACTCTGACCACCTTTTTGCATCGCAGCGAACCCGAGCGACGGGGCGGCTAAACGGACAAACGAGGGCGGCCCATGTTGCCCTCTATTTTGTGGATTTGGCCTGCTCTCTGGTATCGAGCCACTTGCCGATTCGGGCCCCCAGCTCGGAGCAGATAAGGGCGCTGACCATGGCCCCTATCATCCGGTTCATATCAGAGATCTCTTTTGATTCAAGGAACAGGGGCGCTATCAGGTTAAAGGCTATTAGCCCCATCACCAACCCGAGCCCGCTACCAATCTTCTCTTTGCGGGATCGCGTTTTTATCGCCATCTGCTCACTCCTGTTCGGGAATACCCGCTGCAATATATTCAGGAGAGAGGCTGTTATACCTCCCTATCCTTTAGCCAGCCGCCAAGATAGCAAAGCCACTGCTACTTGGCCGCTTTTGATTGCAGTTGGTGATGCGCTTTGATGATCTGGTTCAAAAAACGATAACGTTTTGATGGTTGTATCAGTTCTGATGCTCGCGTAAGCGGCTTCGTTTGGCTTACAGTGGCTATCTGGAAACTGTTGAACTGCGATGGGTTGCTGCCAGCGCGGGTCAATGAAGCCTATTGGAAGCTGTAATCCACGAGCGGTAGCATTACCCCTTGCTCAAAAAGGTGGGTGTCCCAGATTTTTCTACAACACCCAGCGGCCGCATCAGGGCAGGATGATGGAGGGGAAGACCCCCTACAGCATGTTCAAGAAGGGTCTGAAATTGATACCGAAGGAAGTGCGCTCTAAAGTAGCGTAAACAAGACACCGGTTTGAGGCCGGTGTCAGGTGATAACTAGATCTGTACATTTAATAGTTATTAAATCGAATCATAATGCTCTATTACCTTCGCTATCTGCCCCAACATTCCAGAAAAACCATCAAAATCAATGCTGGATTTATTAGCATGTACAACATGGTTTGCAAATGCTTCCTTACTTAAATCATTCTTGATATCTCTTTTAGACTCCACATTGAAACATCTTCCTTTATATTGCCTAAGTCTATCTTTATTAGTGAAGAAATGCTCTATATCTGTATTACCATTAGAATCTCTGGGTGTTAGAACTAAATATAGATTGCAAAATACATGAACGAAGTCTGATTTTCTGATTTCATTTTGAGACGAGGGATAAATAGTTATCCCTTCTATTTTATTTACATAGTTAATCAAATCATTTGGACCCGTATCATTATCTACAAAAATGATTACCGGATTTTCTGGCCTAGGGGCCTTATAGTATTCAAAGTGTTTTTTATAATTGATAACAAAATCTCTTAGATAGTCAGCACCACCATGGAGTTCTAACAAAAACTTGGTTCGCTCTGTATATTCGACAAAACGTAGTAGTAGTTTATATGGTGAGACAGCTGTTTTTTCGGTAGCTAGACGAGGAAAGTTTTTCGCTAACATTTGTATTGCTGCTTTTAAGTATATGTTGTCTGTCTTTCCCTCCGTCAGAATAGTTGGCAGCTCATTCGCATAAAACAAGCGATAAAACAAAAATTTACTGAACGTATCTTCTCTTCCACTATGGAGGTAACGTCTCAATTTAGCTTGACTAGTTTTTTTTAAAACTTCTTTTTTTGTCTGGTATATAGGATTCAACGGTAGCTTTTGCCGCAGCCTATTATAATGATCTACTTGGTCAATAAAATTTAGCCTCCCCTCAAGTCTGTTTATATTCCCTGGAACCACTTCACCATTAACTAGTTCAGTGAACCCCCCTGTTTTAAATAATCTATCACATTGAGATCTGGCTGTACGCCAGTACTCATTTTTTGTATTCGGCTTTTTATTTACAACTAAGGAAGGTGCGAACAAGTCCCTGATATGAGATCATGTTTGTCATCTGGAGCCATGAAAAAGGGTTCATCATGAGTCATCAGCTCACCTTCGCCGACAGTGAATTCAGCAGTAAGCGCCGTCAGACTAGAAAAGAGATTTTCTTGTCCCGCATGGAGCAGATCCTGCCATGGCAAAACATGGTGGAAGTCATCGAGCCGTTTTATCCCAAGGCTGGTAATGGCCGGCGACCTTATCCGCTGGAAACCATGCTACGCATTCACTGCATGCAGCATTGGTACAA
>NZ_JAPCIX010000030.1:0-39424 GCF_027707605.1 Aeromonas sp. QDB31
AATCGGCTCAAACATGAAGAAATGAAATGACTGAGTCAGCCGAGAAGAATTTCCCCGCTTATTCGCACCTTCCCTAGGTATCATCCGCATCACATGGCCTTGAGAACATCAAGCTAATGGTTCGAGATATAGAAGCGCCTCCTTTGTGGAGGCGTTTTTGTTGGCGGCAGGGGCTCATTTGCCCACTCTAGCGAGGGTAAAGTGCGCCCTGATCGACCAGCAAGGTGGTCATGCCGGCGGCCTTGCCCGCCTGAATGCCTATCCGGGTATCTTCAAACACCAGGCAGTTGGCCGGGTTGGCGCCGAGCAGCTCGGCCACTCTCAGGAAGGTGTCGGGATGGGGCTTGTGGTTAGTCACGTCATCGGCACTCACCAGCACGGGGATGAAGGCATCGAGCCCGGTCTGGCGCAGGATGTGCGCTGCATGTTCCCGGGTTGAGCCGGTGCCTATGCCCATGGGTACCTTGCCGTGGTAGCCCTTGACCAGCTCCCACATGGCGGGGAAGACGCTGACGCTGTCGATCCGCTCCAGATAGAGGGCAACCTTGCGGCGAGCGAAGGCCTCTATGTCGATGGCCAGCCCGTGCTGCTCGGCCAGCATGGCCACTATCTTGCGGGTGGGAATGCCGCCGTACTCGTTGAGCTGGGCCCGATCGAACGGCAGGCCGAATTCGGCGCTGGTGATCTCCCAGGCATCCAGGTGCAAGGGCATGGAGTCCACCAGGGTGCCGTCCATATCGAAGATCAGGGCGTCGTATTGTTCAAACTGGAACTGCTCGGACATGGGGTACTTCCTCCTCGGCTAAAAGAGCACACTACCAGATCCGCTCCCCGGATGCCGCGACCGCCGTCGTGGTGAGGCAGGCGGCGGGCTTGACCCTCGGCTGCTGATTTATGAGACAATCATGCGCTCTGCGCCTCGGGTGCCGGCATCTCACAGTAGCGAGCCTCTTTTATGTCCCCAAAAACCGTCTTCTCGAGCGTGGCCCTGGTGATCGCCCTGGGCTCACTGGAAAAGAGCATAGTCACCACCCCCTTGCCCATCATTGGCGCCGAGCTGAACGCCGGCGCCGCCCTCACCTGGGTGGTCACCGCCTACCTGCTGGCGGCCACCGCCGCCCTGCCCATATACGGCAAGCTGAGCGATCTGTTCGGCCGGGTACGGATGCTCAACATCGGCATAGGCCTGTTTCTGGCAGGGTCCGTGGCCTGTGCCCTGGCCCAGGATCTGACGACCCTGCTGGCGGCCAGGGTGTTGCAAGGGTTGGGGGGCGGGGGGCTGATCGCGCTCGCCTTCACCGTCATCGCCGACTGCATTCCCCCGCGGGAGGTGGGCAAGTATCAGGGCTACATCTCGGCGGTCTATGCAGTTTCCAGCATCGCCGGGCCCCTGCTCGGGGGCTACTTCACCGAGCAACTGAGCTGGCGCTGGATCTTCTGGATCAACCTGCCCCTCGGGGCCCTGGCGCTCTGGCTAGTGAACCGCAACCTGGGCCACCTCAATGTGCGCCGTTACAGCCGCTTCGACTGGAAGGGGGCGGGGCTGCTCATCACCGTCACCACCCTCTCTCTGCTGTTGCTCTCGCCGGAAGCCACGCTGTCCGCCATCTGGCTGGCGGCGGGGCTGGCTCTGGCCCTGCTGTTGCTGATCCTGGTGGAGCGACGGGCCCAGGATCCCATACTGCCCGCCCATCTGGCCCGCTTGCCCGGTTATCTGGTGAGCGTGCTGTTGGCGCTGGCCTCGCAACTGCTGATGTTCGCCGTGCTGGTCTACCTGCCGCTGCAGATGCAGTGGCAGAAGGGGATGGGAGCCAGCGAGAGCGGCCTCTACATGGTGATCTTCATGGTCTGCATCACGGCGGGGGCCTTCGTCGGCGGCAAGCTGATTGGCCACTCCGGTCATTACAAGCGCTTCGTGGTGGTGGGCTTCGCCCTGGCGGCGCTGGCCCTGTGGCAAATTCACTTCGATCTCTTTGCCAATCTGGGGCTGGGCTTCGCCGGTCTGGGGCTGGGGCTGGTGCTGCCGGCCCTCTCGGTGGTGGTGCAAAACGCCCTGCCGCGGGAAGATCGCGGCATCGGCATGTCCCTGTTCAACTTCGGCCGCGAGCTGGGGGGCGCGGTCGGGGTGGCCATCTGCGCCGTGCTGTTCCACGGGGCCCTGCCGGCCGGGACCAGCCATAACCTGGCGAGCCTGAGCCCCGCCGAGCTGGCACCGGGGTTCAGCGCCACCTATGTGGGCATGGCACTGATCGCCAGCGCCGCTCTGCTCATCACCCTGCTGGCCCTGAAACGCCACGAGCTGGCCAGCATGCCGGCCTGATGGCTGCTATCCGATACAAAGAGGGCTCCCCGCGGGGAGCCCTCTTCATTGGTGCAGGCTGGAGCCTTTCTTCCCGTTTCGCGGCCTTCTGTCAGTCTGCCGCTTATCGGGCGTCGGGGCGGGAGGGCAACCTGACCGGCTCGGGTCGCTGGCGCTCGGTCTGGGCGTCCAGCTCCTTGCCGAGGAAGTAGTTCAGGAAGGTGCGGATCACCGCGATGATGGCGAGGCGGACAAGCTCCTCCTTGCTCGGCGCGACCGTGGTGGCCAGGATGTCGGCGGCGAGCTGGAACTCCAGAGCCAGGATGAGCCAGCTGCCGAAGCAGAGGCGGATGCGGGGAAAACCGGGTTCGTGATCCCGCACCCGTGCCGCCAGCCAGAGGGTCTTGCCCAGCCCTGTCACCACGCAGGCGATAGAGATGATCTCCAGCAGCAGCTGGAACAGCTCGACCCCGTGCATCATGCCCTCTCTCAGGCTCGCTATCTCAAACACTCGGGTCACCTCCCTGATTCAAAAGGGACACTTTTAACACGGCATGGGGGAAGGATCCAACTCAGAGCCCCTTGAGCAGCATGGCGACCTGTGCGAGAACATGACGGGCCGCAGGGCTGATGCTCGCCAGCTGGAAGAAACCGTGGATCACCCCGAGCTGTCGCTGACAGGTAGCCGTAACACCGGCTTGCAGCAGTTTGCCATACAAGGCCTCTCCCTCGTCACGCAGGGGATCGTACTCGGCCGTGAGGATATGGGTGGGCGGCAGTCCCGCAAGATCAGGATGGTGCAGCGGGCTCGCCTCGGGATGGCTGGTGGGCAGCCTGCCCAGATAGGCCTGAAACCCGCTGAGCAGCATGTCGCGAGTGATAAGGTAGTCCTCACCGAGCTGTTGATAGCTGTCACTATCGCCCGCAGCATCGAGCATGGGGTAGATGAGGATCTGGGCGGCGGGCAGTGCCGCTCCCGCCGCCTTGAGCCGCAAGGTGGTGACCAGGGCGAGGTGGCCGCCGGCACTGTCGCCTGCGAGTGCGACTCGCCCGGGATCGCCGTGCCACTGCGGCAGCCCGGCCATGATGGCGAGAGTCGCTGCCAGCGCGTCGTCATGGGCGGCAGGATAGGTATGCTCGGGGGCGAGGCGGGTATGTACGGCAAACACCAGGGCATGGGCACTGTTGCACAACATCCGCATCTGGCGATCGTGGGTCTCGAAATCCCCGCTGACGAAACAGCCGCCGTGGAAATAGATCAGCACCGGATAAGTGGTGGAAGGGGGGGATTTGGGCTGGTAGAGCCGGATGGCGTAGTGATCGGCCTGCCACTCCTCGATGGCGCCCACCTCTTCCCGCTCGCCCCCCAAGACGGCAGAGGCAAGATAGCCCTCACGCCTGGTCTGCCAGCTCAGCTTGCTTGCCTTGGGGCGACCCGCGGCGATGAAGTCCGCCACCATGGCGGCGATGGCAGGTTCAAGTTGTGTGTTCATGCTGCACCGTTAGCTGTATATAAATACAGGCATTGTGCGCTTTTGGCCTGAGAGTGCAACCGGGGTTAGCTGAGGCAGCTCACAAAATCAGGCTTCAATCAGTGTGAATTCAATTACATAGAGCGGCGGCAGTGCGGGGTAGATGTCCCGGATGACCGCCTTGAGCTCGGCGAGGGTCATGTTCTCCTGGCGAGCGTGCTCGTCGGTCAGCTCATCGAAGGCCACGGGGGTGACCGAGAGCACCTCTATGGCACCAAAGGGCTGGTACTCCGGGTTGGTGAAGAGCGCGAGGCGCTGGCCGGACTGCCAGTTGGCCTCGCTCTCGTCGCGGATGGTGATGGTCTTGCGGCCGGACTGGATATCGGCGACGAAGCGGCCGAAGAAGGTGAATTCCGGGTAGATTGGGGTGTGAACAGACATTTTCTCTCCGAAGGACAAGGGGTGAGCAGGGGCCGGATCAGCCAGTGGCTGGCCCATTCTAGGTGTGCCGGGGAGGGCGCGCAGCACTTTTTGCCAGACGGGCGCTGGGGCGCTTGCTCTGCCCTGCAAAGTGGCTGCAAGTGAACCCGAATGTGCGATGATGTGGGCTCCTCTTTCTTGATATGTAACAAAATGGAGGGGGACTGGCTGTGGTCTGATGGCGTCTGGCGCGGTTCTCCGCCCGGCGGACATGAACGAAAGGAGCGAGTGTGAATTCCGAGTTGATCTGGGTGCTCAGCATGCTGGTGGGTGCCATCTTCCTGTTTATTACCAACAGGGTGCGCATGGATGTGGTGGCCTTGTTGATCATCATCCTGTTCGTGTTGAGCGGCACCCTGACCTTGCCACAGGCGTTGGCGGGGTTCAGCGATCCCAACGTCATCCTGATCGCCGCCCTGTTCGTGGTGGGGGATGGCTTGGTACGCACCGGCATCGCCTATCAGGTAGGGGATGCCCTGGTGAAGGTGGCGGGCAGCAGCGAGACCCGGTTGCTGGTGCTGCTGATGGTGGCGGTGGCGACCCTGGGGGCCGTGATGAGCTCAACCGGTGTGGTGGCCATCTTCATCCCCGTGGTACTGAGCGTGGCGAACCGGATGGGGATCCCTGCCGGACGGCTGATGATGCCCCTCGGCTTTGCCGGTCTCATCAGCGGCATGATGACGCTGGTGGCCACCCCGCCCAACATGGTGGTGAACAGCGAGCTGATGCGCCACGACATCCAGGGCTTCGGCTTCTTCGGTTTCACCCCCATGGGGGTGCTGATCCTCGGGCTGGGGGTAATCTACATGCTGCTGATGCGTAACCGTCTGGTGCGCGAGGGGGAAGAGGGCAAAGGCAAGCAGGCGGGGCGCAGCACAATGCGCGATCTCATCCGCGACTATCGCCTGGCCGGGCGGGCGCGCCGCCTGGCGATCCGCCCCGATTCTCCCCTGATAGGCCAGACCCTGGACGAGCTGCAACTGCGTGCCCGCTTCGGCGCCAACGTCATCGGGCTGGAACGCTGGCGCAAGTTTCGGCGGGTGATGGTGACCGTTTCCGGCGTCACCGAGTTCCAGGCCAAGGACGTACTGCTCATCGACATGTCCGACCCCGAGGTGGACGTGCGGGAGTTTTGCAGCGAGGCGCGGCTCGAGCCCATGATATTGCGCGGAGAGTATTTCTCGGATCAGGCGCGGGAGGTGGGTATGGCCGAGGTCTCCCTCATTCCCGAATCCCGCCTGCTCGGCAAGAGCATCCGCGAGGTGGCGTTTCGTTCCCGCTACGGCCTGAGCGTGGTGGGGATCCGCCGCAATGGTGAGGCGCTCACCGGCAAGCTGGTGGATGAGCCGCTGCTGATGGGTGACAGCCTGCTGGTGGTGGGCAACTGGAGCCTCATTCGCCAGTTGCAGACCCACCACCGGGACTTCCTGCTGCTCGGCCTGCCCGCCGAGGTGGATGAGATGGCGCCGGCCCGCAGCCAGGCCATCCACGCCTTGATTGCCCTCACGGTCATGATAGTGCTGATGGTGACGGATCCCGTGCCCAACGTCATAGCGGCGCTCATCGCCTGCCTGCTGATGGGCAAGTTCCGCTGCATCGACATGGAGAGCGCCTACAAGTCCATCCACTGGCCGACCCTGATCCTGATCGTCGGCATGCTGCCCTTTGCCTTGGCGTTGCAGAAGACCGGCGGGGTGGATCTCATCGTCGGCGCGCTGATCTCGGCGGTAGGGGAGATGGGGCCCCGTGTCATGCTGGCCAGCCTGTTCGTGCTCTGCGCGGCCATCGGGCTCTTTATCTCCAACACGGCCACCGCTGTGCTGATGGCGCCCATTGCGCTCGGCACTGCCCAGCAGATGGGGGTCTCTCCCTATCCCTTCGCCATGACCATCGCCATTGCCGCCTCGGCGGCCTTCATGACGCCGGTCTCCTCACCGGTCAATACCCTGGTGCTCGGGCCCGGCAACTACAAGTTCATGGACTTCGTCCGCGTGGGCGTGCCGTTTACGGTGCTGGTGATGGTGGTGAGCGTCATCGCCATCCCCTGGTTCTTCCCGTTCTGAGCACGTTTGAGGGAGACAAGGAGTGCAAGCGGCCTGCGGGCCGCTTTTTATTGGCTATCCTTCCCGACGCTGTGGGATGAGGTTCGGGCTGACAAGGTAGTGAGCAGGGAGAACGGCAGGGAAGGAGAGGAGACAAGGGCTGAAATCCGGGCACAAAAAAACCAGCATAAGCTGGTCTGTTTGGTACTGCCTTGATGGTGCGGAAGGAGAGACTCGAACTCTCACGCCTAGGGCGCCAGAACCTAAATCTGGTGCGTCTACCAATTTCGCCACTTCCGCAATATTAATGGTGGCTATGACGGGATTCGAACCTGTGACCCCCGCATTATGAGTGCGATGCTCTAACCAACTGAGCTACATAGCCGTTTGTTATCGACCACCAAGTGGAAGAGAACAAAATAATGGCTGGGGTACTAGGATTCGAACCTAGGGATGGCGAGATCAAAACCCGCTGCCTTACCGCTTGGCGATACCCCAACGGANNNNAAATGGCTGGGGTACTAGGATTCGAACCTAGGGATGGCGAGATCAAAACCCGCTGCCTTACCGCTTGGCGATACCCCAACTGAACAACTTGTAAATGGTGGCTATGACGGGATTCGAACCTGTGACCCTCGCATTATGAGTGCGATGCTCTAACCAACTGAGCTACATAGCCAACCGTGCTTCCAGTGAGTCGTTGCCTCGTCACTGTGCGGCCGGAATTATGCGTATCTGGCTCTGGGGCGTCAACCCTTTTTTTGCCAGAAAAACCGAATTTGGGTGCGTTTGGCGAGTTATTGGACGCTGTCGCGCAAAAGCCCAACAATCTGGTTTTTTTTGCGACATTTGGCAGCAGATCCGCAACCTGCGCCCATAACAAAGAGGCCAGCAAATGCTGGCCTCTCATGGGGTTAGACGTTGAACAGGAAGTTCATGATATCGCCATCCTTGACGATGTAGTCTTTCCCTTCGGCGCGCATCTTGCCCGCTTCCTTGGCGCCTTGCTCACCCTTGTAGGTGATAAAGTCGTCGAAGGCGATGGTCTGGGCACGAATAAAGCCTTTTTCAAAGTCGGTGTGGATCTTGCCCGCCGCCTGCGGGGCGGTGGCGCCGACCGGAATGGTCCAGGCGCGCACTTCCTTCACCCCGGCGGTGAAGTAGGTCTGCAGGTTCAGCAGCTCGTAACCTGAGCGGATCACCCGGTTCAGACCCGGCTCTTCGATCCCCAGATCGGCCATGAACTCGGCGCGGTCGGCGTCGTCCAGCTCGGCGATGTCCGCCTCGATGGCGCAGCAGACCACCACCACAACGGCGTTCTCGGCGGCGGCGATTTCACGCACCTTGTCGAGGAAGGGGTTGTTGTCGAAGCCATCTTCCGCCACGTTGGCGATGTACATGGTGGGTTTCAGGGTCAGGAAGTTGAGGTGGGCAACGGCCGCCAGCTCTTCCTTGTCCAGCTTCATGCCGCGGATCATCTGGCCGTTTTCCAGGGCAACCCGAATCTTTTCCAGGGTTTCCACTTCCAGCTTGGCATCCTTGTCGCCGCCCTTGGCGCGCTTGGACTGACGGTGGATTGCGCGCTCGCAGGCGTCCAGATCCGACAGGGCCAATTCGGTATTGATCACCTCGATGTCATCGGCCGGGGAGACCTTGCCTGCCACGTGGATGATGTTCTCGTCCTCGAAGCAGCGCACCACGTGACCGATGGCTTCGGTCTCGCGGATGTTGGCCAGGAACTGGTTGCCCAGACCCTCGCCCTTGGAGGCGCCCGCCACCAGACCGGCGATGTCCACGAACTCCATGGTGGTCGGCACCACGCGCTGGGGGTTGATGATGGCCGCCAGCTGGTCGAGGCGGGGATCCGGCATGGGGACCACACCCGTGTTCGGCTCAATGGTGCAGAACGGGAAGTTGGCGGCTTCGATGCCGGCCTTGGTCAGCGCATTGAACAGGGTGGATTTGCCTACATTGGGCAGGCCCACGATACCGCATTTAAAACCCATGAATTGTTACCTTACGTGATGGATGCTGTGAGGGGCCACGCGGGCAGCCCTGTCATATTGTGCGAGCCTGACTCATGTCAGGCATCTGTATTCAGACTTTCTCGGCCTTGAAGCTGTGCAGCCGGTTCATGGCCTTGGTCATATCTTGTTTGAACAGGATATCGGTGGCGTGTAGATCGGAATTCGTCCAGTGCACCACCGACCAAAATCGGTTCAAACTTTCTCGGCCTTGAAACTGTGTAAACGATTCATAGCCTTGGTCATGTCCTGCTTGAACAGGATGTCGGTGGCGCGCAAAGACTCATCCAGTGCGGCCTCGATCAGGCTCTGTTCACTGCTGGGCGCCTTGGTCAGCACGAAACCGGCGACCAGCTCCTTGGCACCGGGATGACCTATCCCGAGGCGCAGCCGGAAGAAGTTATTGTTGTTGCCCATCCTGGCGATGATGTCTTTCAGGCCATTGTGGCCGCCGTGACCGCCGCCCTGCTTGAACTTGGCGATGCCGGGGGGCAGATCCAGTTCGTCGTGGGCCACTAGTATCTCTTCGGGAACTATCTGGTAGAAGCGGGCCAGGGCCGCCACCGCCTTGCCGGAGAGGTTCATATAGGTGTTCGGGATGAGCAGCCGCACATCCTGCCCCTCCACCAGGAAGCGGGCGGTGTGGCCGAAGAACTTGGGCTCTTCGCGCAGGCTGACATTGTGCCAGCGGGCCAACTGCTCCACATACCAGGCTCCCGCGTTGTGGCGGGTCTTGGCATATTCGGGGCCGGGATTACCCAGCCCGACAATCAGTTTGATTTGATGCGTCACGCTTGATGTCTTCACTCGCTACTTGCCATGAGCGGATGGCCCGGGGCAATGGGACGCAATATTCTAGCCGCCGAGTGGCGATCACTCAACCAAAGCTCGGCGAGCCGGAGGAATAACCCGTGAACCGGGTGCCAACGGCCGCTAAAACGGGCCCCTTGTCGAGGCCCGTGTTGGTTTGTGTTGGCTGGGGTGGCGCCTTATTTGGACCGCAGCAGTGTGACCGTCTCTTCATCCAGGGCGGTCAGCAGGGGGCGGGTATAACGCACATAGTCCACGAACGAGGCTGCGTCTGTGCCGCAATCCACCTTGGCCGCCTTGCAGTCGAGGGCCTTACCCGGCCCATAGACGGCGCTGAGCTGTTCGCCACGCTGCGCCACTGCCAGCACCGGGAAGGCGGTCAGCTGACCCGCAACCCAGGCGAGATCCACGCGCTCGGCACTCTTGTTCTCTGGACTCTGGCTCTCTGGACTCTGGCGCTGGGCCCGTGCCAGGGTCTGCCAGCCGTCGTTGCCGTTGGCGCTGTAGGCGTTGGTCATCACCCGATAGCGCTTTGCATCCACCAGATCCTGCCACTGACCCTCGGCCGTTTTCCACTGCAGCCGGGTCAGCTGGCCCGCCTTGCCTGCTTCGGTCTCCTGGAAGGTGTAACGCAGGTGGCCGCCATAGGGGAATTTGCCCGCATGGGCGCTGGCGGGCAGGGTGGCCGTGATGGTTTCGGTCAGCAAGGCGCGCACCTCGGCACCGGAGAGGGTCAGTACGCTGAGCGGGTTCTTGAACGGCAGCAGGCTGAGGGCCGCCTCTCCCTGCCGCAGTTCACCGGCGGGCAGGTCGGCGCGCACGCCCCCCACCGCCAGCAGGGCGAAGTCGACCGGACCGCCGGTCAGGGCCTTCACCTGCGGGGTGTTGGCCCAGTGGTATTGACCTTCCGCCACCAGGGGAGCGACGTCGGAGCCGTGGCTGTCGCTGCCGTTGTCGCCGGGGCGACGGGCATTTTGCAGCGGCGCGGGAAGGGTGCCGATGACGGGGCCGTAGGCCTGCTCCAGCGCCGGCTTGTAGTGGCTGTCGATGATGCCGCGCAGGCGGGGATCTTCATCCACCGTCACCAGGTTGGGCTGGGCGTCGATGAACTTGCCGGCCTGCTGGCTGCGGGTTTCGTCGAGCACCTGCTGGCGGGCCGGATCGGCGAAGAAGTCGCGGCTGGCCAGCAGCTGGTTCTGGCCCTTGCAGGCGATGACCCGGCCCTGGGCGTCGAAACTTACCCGGGTCAGGCCGATGGCCTGGGCGTAGGAGCCCGCCTGCACCACGCAGGTCAGGCCCACGCCGTCCGGATTGGTGACCAACTGGGCGTATTCCCCCGTCTTGCCCCAGCCGATGTTGCGAAAGTCACCGAGCAGGCTGTGGGAGTGGCCGCCGACGATGGCATCAAAGCCGTTTACCTTGGCCGCCAACGCCAAATCCCGCGCGTTGCCGATATGGGTCAGGGCGACGATCCGCTTGATCCCCCTGGCTTGCAGCAGGTCGACCGTGGCCTGGGCCGAGGCCACCTCCTTGGCAAAGCGCAGCTTGCCGACGTTGGGGGAGATGTTGGCCATGTCCTCCAGCACCAGCCCGATGACGGCGACCAGCTGTTTGTCTGCTGGCAGATGGTCGAGATCGGTGACCGGGCTCTTCTGGTTGCCGTCGAAGGCGTAGATGACGAACGGCTTGAGGTTGCTTGCCCGACTCAGATCCGGATCGTCGCGGCTGTCCAGATTGGCTGCCAGCACCGGGAAGTTCACCCCCTCGATGAAGCGGGCGAGCTTCTGATTGTCGAGATCGAACTCGTGGTTGCCAAGGGCCATGGCATCCAGGCCGAACTGGCTTAGCAGTTCGGCATTGGCCATCCCCTCGTTGAGCTTGAAGTAGCCGCTGCCCTGCCAGGCATCGCCGCCGTGCAGCAGCAACAGCGGCTGGTTCTTGGCGAGCGCCTCGGCCTGGTAGGCTTTCGTCATGGTGAGCAGGCGGGGATAACCGCCGAGGCGGGTGTAGAGGGTATCTGCTTCCCCCTGCTTGCCAAAGAGGGCTCCCTTCAACACGGCGTTGACCGGGTCGAACTGGGAGTGGGTATCGTTCATGTGTGCCAGGGTCAGGGTGAAGGGCGGATCCTGCTGGCCGGTCAGGCAGGCAGAGAGCAGGGCGCACAGGGGGAGGAGAGTGAGGAGACGCAAGCACTTCATGGGGACTTCCTTAACCTGCGGGGGCAGGGCATTGCTTTGACCGGCTTGAAAAAACAAAAACCGCCAGTTGGCGGTTTTTGTCACAACGGGGTTTATCAATGCTCAAACATGGCAGAGATGGACTCTTCGTTGCTGATACGACGAATGGCTTCCGCCAGTACGGTTGACAGGGTCAGCTGCTTGACCTTGCCGATCGCCTTCATCTCCGCGGTGAGCGGAATGGAGTCGGTGATGATCAGCTCGTCGATGACCGAGTTCTTGATGTTCTCCACGGCGGTGCCGGAGAAGACCGGGTGGGTCGCATAGGCGAACACGCGCTTGGCACCGCGCTCTTTCAGCGCTTCGGCCGCTTTGCACAGGGTGCCGCCGGTGTCGATCATGTCGTCGACGATGACGCAGTCACGGCCTGCCACGTCACCGATCAGGTGCATGACCTGGGAGACGTTCGGACGGGGACGACGCTTGTCGATGATGGCGATGTCGGTGTCGTCCAGCAGCTTGGCGATGGCACGGGCACGGACCACGCCGCCGATGTCCGGCGAGACGACCACGGGAGACTCGAGGTTCTTGGCTTTCATGTCTTCCAGCAGCACAGGGCTGCCGAACACGTTGTCGACGGGGACGTCGAAGAAGCCCTGGATCTGCTCGGCATGCAGGTCAACGGTCAACACACGGTCCACACCCACGCTGGAGAGGAAGTCGGCGACAACCTTGGCGGTGATGGGCACACGGGCGGAGCGGACGCGGCGGTCCTGACGGGCATAACCAAAGTAGGGGATAACGGCAGTGATACGGCCAGCTGAAGCACGACGCAGTGCATCCACCATGACGATCAATTCCATCAAATTGTCGTTGGTCGGGGCACAGGTGGATTGAATGATGAAGATATCGCCACCGCGTACATTCTCGTTGATCTGTACGCTGATCTCGCCGTCGCTAAAGCGACCTACGGCAGCATTGCCGAGTTTGATAAACAGGCGATCTGCGATCTTCTGGGCTAGTTCCGGCGTTGCGTTACCAGCAAACAGCTTCATGTCAGGCACGGTTTGAAACCTCGGGGTTGCATCCAGTATGTGGGGAGTCTGATTCAGACCCATATCGTTTGGGGGCAAACGATTTATCAAGAGAACGGACAAGGTCTCTGGAAGCTCTGTGGTGGCGCCGGATTACCCGGGTGGACGGCAGAACCGTCACCTTCGGCACCATCACGTCAGATTGGCTGGGGTACTAGGATTCGAACCTAGGAATGGCGAGATCAAAACCCGCTGCCTTACCGCTTGGCGATACCCCAATCACTGACTTGTTGCAAAGTGACGAAGAGTGGTGATATGTTCTCGCCCTTGGCGACAAACCCATCCCAGCCTTCCGGCACCCTTGCCAACACCTTCCGAGCAGCCACTTCGTCTTCAAATTGAGCAAAGACGCAGGCGCCAGTGCCCGTCATTCTTGACGGCGCGTATTCTAGCAACCAGCCGAGCGCATTGGCAACCTCGGGGTGGCGCTTTTTCACCAGCAATTCGCAATCGTTTTTCCAGACACCTTCCAGCAGGTTGTGCAATGTCATCCTGGGGGTGTTGCGATGCAGATCGGGATCCTGAAAAACCGCCGCCGTTGCCACATGGCAATCGGGTTTGAGCACCAGATACCAGGCGCTCGGCACCTCGACCGGTTGCAGCTTCTCGCCAACCCCTTCCGCAAACGCGGCCCGGCCGCGCACGAACACAGGCACGTCGGCCCCTAGCTGCACGCCGAGCTGCGCCAGCTCGTCTTCGCCGAGCCCCGCCTGCCAGAGATGATTCAGGGCCACCAGAGTGGTGGCGGCGTCAGACGAGCCGCCGCCGATGCCGCCCCCCATGGGTAACACCTTCTCCAGCCGGATATGGGCCCCCATCGGGCTTGGCAGCCTCCCCTGCAACAGGCGGGCGGCACGGATGATGAGGTTCTGTTCATCCGGCACGCCGGGGATGGCCGGGCTCAGGGTGAGCAGGTCGGTATCGGCGAGCGGCTCGAATTCCAGCCAGTCACCGTGATCGAGGAAGATGAACAGGGTCTGCAGCTCGTGATAGCCGTCGGGACGGCGGCCGTTGACGTGCAGGAAGAGGTTGAGCTTGGCCGGTGCCGGCCAGCGGATCGGCGTTTTCGGCGCGATCTGGTCTGGGAGGCTCATCATGGCGCCAGGGTCCATTGGTTGATCTGCAACTTGAGGCGGCTGCCCTGGCCGGTCATGGTCAGCAGGTGGGGCAGCCGGTAGTTGTCCTGATCCCGGTAGTCCCCATAGACGATCTGCCACTGACCGTCGCGCACCGAGGCCAGGCTGGCATCGGGGTTGAGCTCGAATTCGGCCTGGCCTGGCAGCCCCTTGATCCACTCCGGCAACCCGGTGACCGGAATATTCCAGCCGGTGAGCTGATAGACGAGGGCCTCGGCATCCTGGCTCTGGTGCACCTTGCCCTCGTTGTCGGTCAGGGTGATCTCACCCTTGCTGCGGGAGAGTTCCAGGATATGGGTGCCGATGAGGCTGGTGAGGTTGAGGCGATAGTCATCGCCGTTTTGCTGCCAGTTGAGGCGCGCGCTGCCCTTCTGGCGCGCCGTGATGATGGCCATCTTGCCCGACAGTTCCCAGTGGGTCAGCTGTTCGAGACGGGCCCGTTCCTGCTGCCAGTTGACCTGATCCCGCTGGGGTTGAGTGGTGGTACAGCCGGCCAGTGCCAGCAGGCAGGCAAGGGAGAAGATACGCAAGAACAAGGTCGTGCTCCGGATAAGAGGTTTGCCACAGTATAAGGGGCGGCCGTATCGCTTTTAAAGACTTACCCTTTCTCGTACAATTGTCGGCCTTCATACCCTGTGCACGAAACGATCATCACCCACCCATGAGTCTGCTTGCCCTCGGAATCAACCACAACACCGCCAGTGTCGCCTTGCGGGAACGGGTCGCATTTGGCCCGGACTGCATCGATCGCGCCTTGCGTGAGCTGGTGGAGCAGCCCGGCGTCAGCGAGGCGGTGATCGTCTCCACCTGCAATCGCACCGAGCTTTACTGCAGCCTGGAACAAGGGCAGGGGGAGCAGGTGCTGAGCTGGTTGCAGCGGTTCCACGCGCTGGAGGCGAGCGAGGTGCTCTCCGCCATCTACCGCCACCAGGACGAGGAGGTGGTGCGCCACCTGATGCGGGTGGCCTGCGGGCTCGACTCCCTGGTGCTGGGCGAGCCGCAGATCCTAGGGCAGATCAAGCAGTCCTACGCCCACGCCCAGCAGGCGGAAGCGGTGAAGGGCTCCCTCGAGCGCCTGTTCCAGAAATCCTTCTCGGTGGCGAAACGGGTGCGTACCGACACCGAGATCGGCGCCAGCGCGGTGTCGGTGGCCTTCGCCGCCGTCAGCCTGGGGAAACGCATCTTCTCCGATCTCTCCCAGACCAAGGTGTTGCTGGTGGGCGCCGGCGAGACCATAGAGCTGGTGGCCCGCCACCTGCGCGAGCAGAGCGTCACCCAGATGATGGTGGCGAACCGCACCCTGCAGCGGGCCCAGCTGCTGGCCGAGGAGTTCGGCGCCCAGGTGATGACGCTGGAAGAGATCCCGGACTACCTGCACGAGGCGGACATCGTCATCAGCTCCACCGCCAGCCCCCTGCCCATCATCGGCAAGGGCATGGTGGAGCGCGCGTTGAAGGCCCGCCGCTTCAAGCCCATGTTCCTGGTGGACATCGCCGTGCCGCGGGACATCGAGGCCGAGGTGGACGAGCTCTCCGATGCCTATCTCTACACGGTGGACGATCTGCAGGGGATCATCGAGCAGAACCTGGAGACCCGCAAGCGGGCGGCCGCCGAGGCCGAGCTCATCGTGCAGGAAGAGCGTGACGACTTCATGGGCTGGTATCGCAGCCAGCACTCTGTGGATCTCATTCGCGATTACCGCCACCAGGCCCAGCAGGTGGCGGATGAAGAGTTGCAGCGTGCCCTGCTGGCCCTGCAACAGGGCGAGAATGCCGAGCAGGCGCTCAAGGCCCTGACCCATCGCCTCACCAACAAGTTGATCCACGCACCTACCCAGGCCCTGCGCCAGGCCGCAGCTCAGGGGGACAGCCACAAGCTGTCCCAGCTGCGTCAGGTGCTGGGGTTGTCACAAGAGTCATAGTTTGGGGGTGGCCAGCCGGCTGCCCCTACCTCCATCGAGAACACAAGATTTATGAACCCGTCATTGATCAGAAAGCTGGAAGGCCTCATCGAGCGCCACGAAGAAGTACAGGCCCTGCTCGGCGAGCCCGGGGTCGCCTCGGATCAGGACAGATACCGTGCCCTGACCCGGGAATATGCCCAGCTCGAAGACATAGTGCACGCCTTCCAGCGCTTCCGTCAGGCAGAGGAGAACCTCGAGACCACCAAGATGATGCTGGAAGAGGATGACGCCGACCTGCGCGAGATGGCGCAGGAGGAGCTGCCGCTCGCCAAGGCGACCTTCGAGGAGCAGGAGCAGGCGCTGCAGGTGATGCTGCTGCCGCGGGACCCCAAGGATGACAACAACTGTTATCTCGAGATCCGTGCCGGCGCCGGTGGCGACGAGGCGGCCATCTTCGCGGGGGATCTGTTCCGCATGTATTCCCGCTACGCCGAACGCCAAGGCTGGCGCGTTTCCATCGTCAGCTGCAACGACGGCGAGCACGGTGGCTACAAGGAGGTGATCGCCAAGGTGGACGGCGAGCACGTCTACGGTCGCCTCAAGTTCGAGTCCGGCGGTCACCGGGTACAGCGGGTACCCGAGACCGAATCCCAGGGCCGGGTGCATACCTCCGCCTGTACCGTGGCCGTGCTGCCGGAAGTGCCGGAAGCCGAACAGATCGAGATCAACCCCTCCGAGCTGAAGATCGACACCTTCCGCGCCTCCGGGGCCGGTGGTCAGCACGTCAACAAGACCGACTCCGCCATCCGCATCACCCACCTGCCCACCGGGCTGGTGGTGGAGTGCCAGGATGAGCGCTCCCAGCACAAGAACCGCGCCAAGGCGATGTC
Source organism: Aeromonas sp. QDB31 (assembly GCF_027707605.1). Lineage (NCBI taxonomy): Bacteria > Pseudomonadati > Pseudomonadota > Gammaproteobacteria > Aeromonadales > Aeromonadaceae > Aeromonas > Aeromonas sp. QDB31. The sequence goes on from NZ_JAPCIX010000030.1 coordinate 16,328, forward strand.
TGTGCTCTCTGCCCGCCTGCAGGCGGCCGAGGACGAGCGTCACCGCGCCGCCGAGCAGAGCACCCGCCGCAACCTGGTGGGCTCAGGCGATCGCTCCGAGCGTATCCGCACCTACAACTACCCCCAGGGTCGCCTCTCCGAGCACCGCATCAACCTCACCCTCTATCGGCTGGGGGAGATCCTCGAAGGGGATCTGGATTGCGTCATCACGCCCCTGGTGCAGGAGTATCAGGCGGATCAGCTCGCCTCCCTGGCCGAGAGCAACTGATGCAGATCCAGCAGGCTCGTGCCCACATCATGGCGACCCTGGTCTTTGGGGAATCCCCCCGTGCCGACGCCGATGCGCTGCTCTGCCATCTGCTGGGTTGCCGGCGCAGCTACCTGATGACCTGGCCTGAACGTGAGCTCGATGCCGCCCAGCAGGCCACCCTGCAAGGGTGGCTTGACCGTCGGCTGGCCGGTGAACCCATCGCCCACCTCATCGGTGAGCGGGAGTTCTGGTCCCTGCCGCTCAAGGTGAGCCCGGCCACCCTGATCCCGCGCCCCGACACCGAGGTGCTGGTGGAGCAGGCGCTGGCGCGCTTGCCGGCCGGCCCCTGTGCCCTGCTGGATCTCGGCACCGGCACCGGCGCCATCGCGCTGGCGCTCAAGTCAGAGCGACCGGATGCCGATGTATGGGCGGTGGATCGGATGCCGGACGCCGCCGTCCTGGCCCGCGCCAACAGCGCCGCCCTGGGGTTGCCCATCGCAGTGCGGGACGGCAGCTGGTTCGAGCCCCTGGCGGATGCACCGCGTTTTGCGATGATCGTCTCCAATCCGCCCTATATCGACGGGGCGGATCCCCATCTCGACGAGGGGGATGTGCGCTTCGAGCCGCGCTCCGCCCTGGTGGCGGACGAGCAGGGGCTGGCGGACATTCGCCTGATAATCGCCGGTGCCCCCGCCCATCTGTGCCCGGGGGGCTGGCTCCTGCTGGAGCACGGTTGGGAGCAGGGGGCAGTGGTGCGTCAGCTTCTGCTGCAACAGGGCTACTGCCAGGTGGAAACCGTGCGGGATTATGGGGATAACGAGCGGGTGACCCTGGGTCGTCTGGCGCCGTGATGATGACGGGCGGAACTGTCCGCCCCTGTGCAAGGAAACCATATGTATGTTGTTCTCAAACATCTGCACCTCACCCTGATTGTCGGGGCCGTGCTGATGTTCATGCTGCGCTTTTACTGGGCCCAAACCGGCTCCATTCATGCCCGTAACGGCCGGGTGCTGCAGGCCAGCGGCTGGCTCAATGGCCTGGTGGTGCTCTCCGGCGTGCTGCTCTGCATGGTGCTGGATCTCAATCCCCTCAACAACGGGATCCCCTGGCTCAGCGAGAAGCTGAGCGCCGTGCTGGCGGTGGCCTTCCTCGGCATGATGGCGCTGCGCCTGGCGCGCAGCAACAGCATCCGCTGGTTTGCCTTCCTGGGCGCCTTGGGGTGGATCTTCTTTATCGCCAAGCTGGCGGTGCAAAAGCAGGCCAACCTGTTCGGTTAGGGATGACGACGATGATACGTGTGGATGAGTGGACCGACTTCGAGGCCCACGACCTGGCCGAACTGGCGCTGTCGGTGAGCGACGAGATCCTGGGCCATGGCGGCGCGGGAGAGGCCGAGCTGGCCCGCCTCGATACCTGGCTGGACGAGGCCATAGTCGAAGGGGACTGTGACGAGGTGCGCCGTCAGCTGCTGCAGGGCTTCTACCAGACCTTAGGGTTTCGGGGCGACTGGCAGGATTATTTCTCTGCCGCCAACTGCGACCTGAACCAGGTGCTGGTGCAGCGCAAGGGCATACCGGTGAGCCTTGGCATCCTCATCATCCAGCTGGGTCGCAAGATTGGCCTGGATGTGGAAGGGATCTGCTTCCCGGGCCATTTCCTGGTGAGCTTCGCCGGTCTGGAGGGGGAGGTCTATGTGGACCCCTTCAACGGTGACGAGCTGAGCCTGCATCGCATCGAGCTGCTGCTGCGCGGTGCCCTCGGCAACCTGGCTACCTTAAGCGATGACCATCTGCAGCCTGCAGGACAGTGGGAGATCATCGAACGCCTGCTCAACGTCAACAAGGGGGCCCTGCTGCGGGAGGAGCGCATGACAGAAGCATTGCGCTGCAGCGAGCTGCTGCTGCGCATGAAGCCCGGTGATCCGCTGGAGACGCGGGATCGGGGCTTCATCTACGAGCAACTCGATTGCCCCCGCTTCGCCGCCGACGATTTTGAATACTTTATTGAACAATGCCCGGACGATCCTGTGGCCGATGTGCTGAAAACCCAGCTGGCCAGCCTGGATCTTAGCCCCAAGCCCCTCCATTGAGGGGTCTGGGGAAGCCTCTTTACTTAAGGATGCCGAGATGGAACAGAAGAATATCAAGATCAACGCGATCGACGTCGCCAACGACAAACCCTTCGTGCTGTTTGGCGGCATGAACGTGCTGGAATCCCGCGACATGGCGATGGCGGTGTGCGAGAAGTACGTGGAAGTGACCAGCAAGCTGGGCATCCCGTTCGTGTTCAAGGCGAGCTGGGACAAGGCCAACCGCTCCTCCATCCACTCCTACCGCGGTCCGGGTCTGGAAGAGGGGATGAAGATCTTCCAGGAGCTCAAGGCGACCTTCGGTATGCCGGTCATCTCGGATCTGCACGAAGTGCATCAGGCCAAGCCGGTTGCCGAGGTGGTGGATGTCATCCAGCTGCCCGCCTTCCTGGCGCGCCAGACCGATCTGGTGGAGGCCATGGCCCGCACCGGCAACGTCATCAACATCAAGAAGCCGCAGTTCCTGAGCCCGAGTCAGATGAAGAACATCACCGACAAGTTCGAGGAGTGCGGCAACGATCAGCTGATCCTGTGCGAGCGCGGTGCCAACTTCGGTTATGACAACCTGGTGGTGGACATGCTGGGCCTGGGGGTGATGAAGAAGACCACAGGTGGTTATCCGGTGATTTTCGACGTGACCCACTCCCTGCAGTGCCGCGACCCGCTGGGAGCGGCCTCAGGCGGTCGCCGTGATCAGGTGACCGAGCTGGCTCGTGCCGGCATGGCGGTCGGTCTGGCCGGTCTCTTTATCGAGTCACACCCGGACCCGAAAGTGGCCCGTTGCGATGGCCCGAGCGCCCTGCCGCTGGAGAAGCTGGAAGGCTTCCTCAAGCAGATGAAGGCCATCGACGACCTCATCAAGGGCTTCGAACCGCTGGATACCTCCGTCTGATCCAGCACGCCGGTTTAGTGATGCCAGGTGCCCCGCCATGCGGGGCATTTTTATATCCAGAATGTTTTCATTGGGGTCTTAAATACATCGCCGACCAAATACATTCAGGTTGCTGTGGTGTTAATGGTGTTAAATATGTTGTGTGATTGATGTCTCTTAATTGCTTCTTATAACGTGTGAAAGTGGCGCCGTTGCGATGACGAAATAGCATGACGCCAGCGAGATAAGGATATTGTCTCGTGACGGTGCCCTGCATGCCTATTTCTGCCATATGAGATGTCAATTAATTAACAGGACGTTAATCATGCACAAGAAAGTATTTAGCAGCCTTTATTTCCAGGTGCTGCTCGCGATCACCCTGGGGGTATTTCTGGGACATGTCTATCCCGACCTCGGGGCTGATATGAAGCCGCTGGGTGATGGCTTCGTGAAATTAATCAAGATGATCATTGCCCCCGTTATTTTCTGCACAGTGGTGACCGGCATCGCCGGCATGGAGAGCATGAAGGCGGTGGGGAAAACCGGTGCCATCGCGCTGCTCTACTTCGAGGTGGTGAGTACCATAGCCCTGGTCATCGGGCTGTGCGTGGTCAACCTGCTGCAACCCGGGGTCGGCATGAACGTGGATCCCGCCACGCTGGATGCCAGCGCCATCTCGGCCTATGCCGAACAAGCCAAGTCCCAGGGCATCATCGCCTTCCTGCTTGACGTGATCCCGGCCAGCGTGATCGGTGCCTTTGCCAGCGGCAACATTCTTCAGGTGTTGCTGTTTGCGGTGTTGTTTGGCTTCTCCCTGCATCATATCGGCGAGAAGGGGAAATTAGTCTTCAATATGATCGACAGCTTCTCCCAGGTTATTTTCGGCATCATCAACATGATCATGAAACTGGCACCGTTTGGCGCCTTTGGTGCCATGGCGTTTACCATAGGGAAATATGGTATCGGCTCGCTGGTTCAGCTCGGCCAGTTAATTGCCTGCTTCTATGTGACTTGCCTGTTATTCATCTTCATGGTGCTGGGCAGCATTGCCAGGGCAAATGGCTTCAGCATAGTGCGCTTTATTTCCTATATTCGGGAAGAGCTGCTGATCGTACTGGGGACTTCCTCTTCCGAATCCGTATTGCCGCGCATGCTGGTGAAGATGGAGGCGCTCGGCTGCAAGAAGTCGGTGGTGGGCCTGGTGATCCCGACCGGTTACTCCTTCAACCTGGATGGCACCTCCATCTACCTGACCATGGCGGCCGTCTTCATCGCTCAGGCGACCAATACGCCGCTGGATCTGTTCCAGCAATTCACCCTGCTGGTGGTACTGCTCATCTCCTCCAAGGGGGCGGCCGGGGTCACCGGCAGCGGCTTCATCGTGCTGGCGGCTACCATCTCTGCGGTGGGGCATCTGCCGCTCGCCGGGTTGGCGCTGATCCTGGGGATAGATCGCTTCATGTCGGAGGCGCGTGCTCTGACCAACCTGATCGGCAACGGGGTGGCCACTGTGGTGGTGGCGCGTTACTGCGGTCAGCTCGATGAGCAGCAGATGAACGAGGTGCTCGCCAACCCGGCCACCGTACAGAAGGTCAATCAGCACGGATAGCTGCCAGGCGTTACCCAGGGAGGGGGAAACCCACACTTCTGCCCATAAAAAAACGGCCCGCGTGGGCCGTTTTTCATGGTGCAGATGACCGCAGAGGGTATTACAGGCTCTGGGTGAAGGTACGGGTTACCACGTCACGCTGCTGTTCCGGGGTCAGGGCGTTGAAACGCACGGCGTAGCCGGAGACGCGGATGGTCAGCTGCGGGTACTTTTCCGGGTTGGCGATGGCGTCTTCCAGGGTCTCGCGGCGCAGCACGTTGACGTTCAGGTGTTGACCCCCCTCGACCACGGGTTCGGTCTGGACCGGCAGTTCACGGTATTCGAACTGGCCCAGGTCAGAGACGCTGACTTCCTGATCGGCGGCGAAGCTGTCGCCCTTGGCGCAGATGCAACGAGCCTGTTGCTTCTCTTCGTCCAGCAGCCAGAAAGAGTTCAGCAGTGCGGCGTTGGCGGACTGGGTGATTTGGATGCCCTTGATCATGGTATGACTCCTCATAGGAAAGCGGATTCAACGGTAAGCACATTACCCTGATGTTTTTAAACCACCTTGATGACGGGATGATTTAACGGGGCCTTGCCTTACACCTTTACTTCGTTGGGGTCATATATACCACGATGGTAATAATACGAAAATTGATCCAAATCAATAAAGGCGCATTTTGCGCGCAATGAAAGGGATTAATTCATTGAGATTAATCAAAAATAAATCATTTTTATGATTTCGTAAGATATATGAATTATGCATTTTTTATTGGGTATATCTAGTAATTTAACTACATCTTTAGCCGTTATTTTCCTTACAAGGTCAGAGGTGGGTGCCTAATCAGATCAGGGTAGGGCGCCGCTGGGTGGCCAGGTGGCGTGGCCGCCAGTGCGCCGATGGCTGCGGCCATCGATCGTCATCTCGATAGACAGGGCGCCAGGGGGGGAGGCGGACACTGGGCCGGCCATCTCCCAGAGCCGAGCCACGGTTGCGTCTTGCTGCCTTGCCCCCTATCCTGAGCCCCTTGCTGCATTCATTGAGGATATTGGGGTGTCAGAGGTAGTGGATTCACAGAGAGAGGAGACTGGCGTGCTGACCTGGAAGGATGTGATCGGCTCGGAGAAAGAGCAGGACTATTTCAAGGCAACCCTGGCGACCGTCAGGGAGGAGCGGGAAGCGGGCAAGGTCATCTATCCCCCGGCGACCGAGGTGTTCAATGCCTTCAAATTGACCGAGCTGGACAGTGTCAAGGTGGTGATCCTGGGGCAAGACCCCTATCACGGGCCGAGTCAGGCGCATGGCCTCTGCTTCTCCGTGCTGCCAGGGGTGCGTACGCCCCCCTCCCTGGTCAACATCTACAAGGAGATGCAGCGGGATCTGCCGGGATTTGTCACACCCAGTCACGGTTTCCTGGAATCCTGGGCAACCCAGGGGGTACTGTTGCTCAATACGGTATTGACGGTGCAGGCGGGCATGGCCCACTCCCATGCCCATCTGGGCTGGGAGACCTTCACCGACAGGGTCATAGAACGGATCAACTCCCACTGTCAGGGGGTGGTCTTCCTGCTGTGGGGAGCTCATGCCCAGAAGAAGGGGCGCTTCATCGACCGGGCGCGTCATCATGTGCTGACGGCCCCTCATCCCAGCCCATTGTCCGCTCACCGCGGCTTCATCGGGTGTGGCCACTTTTCGGAGGCAAACCGCCTGCTGGTGCAGCAGGGGATGAGCCCTATCGACTGGCTCTCTGTCTGTCATAACCAGCCCGTGCCGGTCTGACCGCCTTTCCCGCCTCTGGGTGGGCAAGGGCGCGCAGGGTTGCCAGGTCGCCTGCGTCGCTTGGGCGGGTACCGGCCGTCGGGCGAGGATTGTGTGCATCTGACTTGATTGAGTGCAAAGTTCGCGTAATAAATGACCGTATACTCGAGACAGGATCTTTTTCAATTCAGTGCAAGGAGTGCCCATGTTATCCAGTTTGCATAAGGACCATCTCAACATCGCCAGGCTGCTGACGCTGCTCAAGCACAAGCTGGCCGCCATCCGCCATGAACAGCAGGTGAGCTATTTCCTGCTGCGGGACGTGGTGGACTACCTGCGCGAGGTCTCCGACAAGCACCATCACCCCAAGGAAGACATGATCTATGACTACTACCTGAAATACAGGGTGGTGGAGGGAGAGGTCGCCAACCGCCTGCATGAGGAGCACGCCAGCCTGCTGGTGGCCGGCACCGAACTCAAGGAGATGGTGGAGATGATCCTGATGGATGCGGTCATTCCGCTGGAGCAGTTTACCGCCAAGCTGGAGCAGTTCATCGAGCAGCAGGAGGCGCACATGAACTACGAGGAGGGGGTGATCTTCCCTCATCTGCGTGACTCCCTGACCGAGGATGACTGGCGCCATCTCGAGCAGCTCTGGCAGAACAGGGCCATCAATGATCCCCTGTTCGGGGTCGAGGTGAGCCAGCACTTCCAGGCGCTGGCCAAGCAGCTCTCGTTGCCCCCCTCGTCCTGAATGGCAGGTGGACTAAAAAACAAACGCCCCGGCTTGGCCGGGGCGTTTGTTTTATGTGTCAGCACGTCTGTGCCGTCATCGTGACGGCGGTGGCGCTACAGCTCCAGTTCTTCCGAACCTTCATAGGCGATATCGATGGCTTGCAGCTCCTTCTGCAGGCGGTGCTTGTCTTTGAGCGCCTCGATCTCACGCCATTTACGTTTCTTTCCCGTTGTCCCGCGGCTACGTGAACCCAGCTCAACGACCTCGTCAAAATCGAAGTTGAACATGTCCATGGCTCCCTCCTTGGTTTTATGGTTTTCACCATCCGTATAACACGACGCATTTGAAAATAAAACGTTTTTATGACCAAGTTGTGACAAACGGGAAGGCAGATAAAAAAAACCGGGCTGCCCTTGCGGGAGCCCGGTTTTATCGGTACAACCCCTCCTGTGGAAGGGGCTGCCCGAGATGGCTTAGGCCGTCTTTTTACAGGTGGCTGGCCAGCATGGTTTCCAGTTTGCCCTGATCGACGGCGAACAGACGGATGCCTTCTGCCAGCTTCTCGACCGCCATGGCGTCCTGGTTCAGCTCCCAGCGGAACTGCGCTTCGGTCATGGGGGTCGGCTTGGCTTTGCGCTCACCGGTGTAGTTCAGCTTGCGCACCACGGTACCTTCGGTCTTGCTGAGCTCTTCCAGCAGGGCCGGGCCTATGGTCAGGCGGTCACAGCCAGCCAGTTCCAGGATCTCGCCGGTGTTGCGGAAGCTCGCACCCATCACCACGGTCTGGTAGTCGTGCTGCTTGTAGTAGTCGTAGATGGCGGTGACGGAGACCACGCCCGGATCTTCGCTCGCGGTGTAGTCACGGTTGTGCTTGGCCTTGTACCAGTCGAGGATGCGGCCCACGAACGGGGAGATCAGGAAGGCGCCAGCTTCGGCACAGGCGCGGGCCTGGGCGAAGGAGAACAGCAGGGTCAGGTTGCACTGGATGCCTTCTTTCTCCAACACTTCGGCGGCGCGAATGCCTTCCCAGGTGGAGGCCAGCTTGATCAGGATGCGATCGTTGGTGATGCCAGCTTCGTTGTAGAGGCGGATCAGCTTGCGGGCCTTGGCGATGCTGGCGTCGGTGTCGAAGGAGAGACGGGCATCCACCTCGGTGGAGATGCGGCCCGGAACGATTTTCAGCACTTCCAGACCGATGTTGACCGCCAGCTTGTCGCCCGCGTCGATGATTTGCTGTGCCTTGTCCTGGCTCTGGGACTTGGCCCAGCTGATGGCGTCTTCGATCAGCGCCGCGTACTCGGGGATCTCGGATGCCTTCAACACCAGGGAGGGGTTGGTGGTGGCATCGATGGGCTGGTAGCGCTTGATGGCTTCGATATCACCGGTATCGGCGACAACTGTGGTCAGGGCTTTCAGCTGGGTTAATTTATCGGCCATGGCAAATATCATCTCTTTATGAGGGCGCACTCTCTTGGTGAGGGCGCAGGCTCGGGGGTGGCGGGCGTGAGACGGCCGTTCTGAAATTAAATTACAAAATCCCGGCGACTCAGGCTCAGAAAAGCACGATGGGGAAGGCCCATCGCCACTGCCTGCCTAATTAATACGGATGTGGCGCTTCCTGCAATAGGGGGGCTTGTATGCGAATTACCCAGGTGGTGGGAGGGGGGGGCGTGATGGGATGAAAGTGTATGATAAAAAACGATTTTTATTAATTTTATACCAGCGGCTGGCGACCGGCAAAAAAGCAACTTTTTTAGTTGATTCTCCATTCTGTGCAGTGCGTCACACAAATACTATTGTCAGCTACTTGAAATTTAATTACGTGTAAAACGTTTGGCGTGACACCCCCCTGTCTGGGTGGCTTCAGAGGCAAACGCTTGTCTTCCTGGGGTCTTTTCTTTCATCCATTTTTACTGCCATGGGAGTCATGGTAGAATGATTCTCCTTTGGGTCTTCATTGTCGGATGTGGAGTGATGCATCAAGTTTTGTTGATTATTTGCGTGCTAAATGAAGCTTTTTTGCATCAAACCGCTCGTTTTTTGTCTTTCCAGTGAGCCCTATCACTATTCTGAATTCCCTCCCTATGCTAGATTCCGCCCCTTCGGCGCAATGCTAATTCGGAAATTGACAGAGAGCGGTCAGCGCAGACTGACCATGGATGTGATAACAACGAGAGAATTATGGACACCTTGATTGCAATGATTAACGACCTGATGTGGGGAGCCGTGCTCATTTACCTGCTCATCGGGGTCGGACTCTTCTTTACTTTCCGCCTGGGGTTTATCCAGGTCCGTCACTTCGGCCACATGTTCTCGGTATTGCGCAATAGCCGCAAATCCGACAGTGCCGGCATATCCTCCTTCCAGGCCCTGTGTACCAGCCTGGCTGCCCGTGTGGGCACCGGCAACCTGGCCGGTGTGGCCGTCGCCATCTATCTGGGGGGGCCTGGTGCCATCTTCTGGATGTGGCTGATCGCCTTCATCGGCATGGCCACCGCCTTCGTCGAGAGTACCCTGGCCCAGCTCTACAAGGTCAAGGATGAAGACGGCAACTATCGCGGCGGTCCGGCTTACTACATGGAGCGCGGTCTCGGCATGCGCTGGATGGGCGTGGTCTTCTCCCTCTGTCTGCTGCTGGCCTTCGGTCTGGTGTTCAATGCGGTGCAGGCCAACTCCATCAGCCTGGCCATGAACGTCGCCTTCGGCATCCCTGACTGGGTGAGCGGCCTGGCACTGGTGGTGCTGTCCGGTCTCATCATCTTCGGTGGCATCCGCGGTATCGCCCGCTTCGCCGAACTGGTGGTGCCTTTCATGGCGCTGGCCTACATCCTGATGGCACTGTTCGTGGTGGCCATGAACATCAGCGAGCTGCCCGGGGTCTTTGTCCTGATCATCAAGTCTGCCTTCGGCATCGAGCAGGCGGGTTCAGGGGCCATGGGTTACGCCATCTCCCAGGCGATGATCAACGGCATCAAGCGTGGTCTCTTCTCCAACGAAGCCGGCATGGGCTCTGCGCCCAATGCCGCCGCGACCGCGACGCCCTATCCGCCGCACCCGGCGTCCCAGGGTTATGTGCAGATGCTGGGGGTCTTCCTCGACACCATCGTCATCTGTACCTGTACTGCCGCCATCATCTTGATGTCCGGCCAGTTTGAGCCAGGTTCAGGGGTCACCGGGGTCGAGCTGACCCAGCGTGCGCTCTCCTCCCAGGTCGGTGGTGGTGGCAACATCTTCATCGCGGCGGCCATCTTCTTCTTCGCCTTTACCTCCATCGTCGCGAACTACTCCTACGCCGAGACCAACCTGGTGTTCCTGGAGCACAACCACAAGGGCGGCTTGATGCTGTTCCGGATGTTCGTGCTGGGCATGGTGATGTTCGGCTCCGTGGGTGAGCTGCCGACTGTGTGGGCCCTGGCGGACGTTTCCATGGGGCTGATGGCCATCGTCAACCTGATCGCCATCCTGCTGCTCTCTGGTGTCGCCATCAAGCTGGCCAAGGACTACAACGATCAGCTCAAGGTGGGTCGCGTTCCCACCTTCGATGCCAACAAGTACCCCGAGATCCGCAGCCAGCTGGAAGCAGGGATCTGGGACAACCCACCCAAGAGCAAGCAGGCCTGAGCCCTGTGTTGATCTGGTTGGATAATGAAAGAGGGGAGCCATTGGCTCCCCTCTTCTATATGGGCTTGTGCCTGCCCGAGGCGGTGGCATGGGATGGCTGGACTCACAAGGGGGGTTGGCTGAAAGCCTTCCTGGCAACAGCGACGATACTTCACGCCACTTCACATCCAGCACACCTTGGCTCGTTATGCTGGCCCCATAGCTCGTCGCTGGTGCGGCGAACCCAAACAACCGAGAGGACAAATGACCATGCAACAACAGGTGCGGATGACATTGCTGATGGCGAGCACGCTGCTCTGGGCCGGTCTGGCCCAGGCCACGGCGGACACCCAGGCCGATCCCCTGCGCCCCCTGGTGGATGCCAGTATCCGGCCCGTGCTCAAGGAGCACCGGATCCCCGGCATGGCGGTGGCGGTGCTGAAAGATGGCAAGGCCCACTACTTCAACTACGGGGTGGCCAACCGGGAGAGCGGGGCCCGTGTCAGCGAGCAGACCCTGTTCGAGATTGGATCGGTCAGCAAGACTCTTACGGCAACGCTTGGGGCTTATGCCGTGGTGAAGGGGGCGCTCAAGCTCGATGACAAGGTGAGTCAGCATGGGCCCTGGCTGAAAGGATCGGCTTTTGACGGTATCACCATGGCCGAGCTCGCCACCTACAGCGCCGGGGGCTTGCCGCTGCAATTCCCCGACGAGGTGGATTCCATCGACAAGATGCGTGCCTACTATCGCCAGTGGACGCCTGCCTATCGGGCGGGCAGCCATCGCCAGTACTCCAACCCCAGCATCGGCCTGTTCGGCCATCTCGCGGCCCAGAGCCTGGGCCAACCCTTTGAACAGTTGATGAGCCAGACCCTGCTGCCCGGGCTTGGTCTCGAGCACACCTATCTCAAGGTCCCTGCCGAGGCCATGGCGAACTACGCCTATGGCTACTCGAAAGAGGACAAGCCTATCAGGGTCAACCCGGGGGTCCTGGCGGACGAGGCCTATGGCATCAAGACCAGCTCGGCGGATCTGCTGAAGTTTGTCGGCGCCAACATGACAGGCACCGGGGACGAGGCGATGCAGCAGGCGATTGCCCTGACCCACAAGGGGGTTTACTCGGTGGGTGCCATGACTCAGGGGCTCGGCTGGGAGAGTTACGCCTATCCCGTGACCGAAGAGACCTTGCTTGCAGGCAACTCGGGCAAGGTGATCCTCGAGGCCAACCCGACGGCGCCCGCCTCCAACGAGACGGGTAGCCAGGTGCTCTTCAACAAGACCGGCTCCACCGGCGGCTTTGGTGCCTATGTGGCCTTTGTGCCAGCCAAGGGGATTGGCATCGTCATGCTGGCCAATCGCAACTATCCCATCCAGGCCAGGGTAGAGACGGCCCACGCCATCCTGAGCAAGCTGGCCGAGTGATGCGCTTGTACTGATTGACGTGAGTACGCCGGGATTGCCCGGCGTACTCTTTGGTGCCGCTGGCACGGTCACTCTTCACTGAATGGCCAGAATGGCTCGTCACTGACATTACGATTTCCAAATTGGAATCTCCCGATCGCCATCTCTTCACTAGGTACGAAGGGAGGCCCCCCCTATAGTGCTCCGCATATTCATCCGGTCCCCCATGCCGTCAACGGTCGTCGATCAATGGTCTGCGTGGGCGAGGCCCTCTGCAATGGAGCATCCATGGGTATTTTCCTGCTGTGCAGTTTCCTGATGATCATCCTCTATCCGGTCGGGATCGATCTCTATCTGGTGGCGGTGCCCCAGATAGCGCAGACCCTGCAGGCGAGCGAGGCGCAGATCCACACCGCCTTCTCCATCTACCTGTTCGGCATGGCGGCCACCGTACTGCTGGGTGGGATCATTGCGGATCGCCATGGGCGTCGCTGGGTGGTGCAGGGGGGCGCCCTCATCTTTGTCATCGCCTCCCTGGTGGCGGCCAATGCGACGGGGATCAGTCAGTTCTACCTCGGTCGCTTCTGGCAGGGGGCGGGGGCGGGCGCGCTCTATATCATGACCTTTACCGTGCTGCGGGATGTGCTGAACCAGGCGCGGCTGGCGATGGCGCTCTCCATGATCAACGGGGTTATCTGCGTCATCCCGGTGCTGGCGCCTGTGCTGGGTTATCTCATCCTGTCCCGCTTCGACTGGCGCGGGATCTTCGTGGCGATGGCGCTGGTGGCCGCCGTCAGCGGCCTGGTCAACCTGCTGCTGCTCAGGGAAACCCGCCCGGCCCGCCTGCAGGGGGGAACAACCCGGCCCTTTGCCCTGCTGCGATCCTCACGCTTCATGCTGCACTCGCTGCTGACCAGTGCCAGCGTGACTGCCATCCTGGTCTATGTGAGCGTCTCGCCGCTGATCCTGATGCAGGGGCTTGGCTTCACCACGGAGCAGTACGCCATCGTGATGATGGTGATGGCCGGGGTGAGCATGTCCACCTCCTTCCTGACACCGTTGCTGCTGCGCTGGCAGGGCAAGCACAGGGTGCTGGCGCTCTCCCATCTGGCCTACCTGCTGGCGGCCTGCCTCCTGCTCGGCCACTGGCAGCTGGGAGGCAACATTCGCTTGCTGCTGCCGGGCTTTGCCCTGGTCTGCATCGGCTTCTCCTGCGGTTTCGGGGTGGCGATGGGGGAGGCGCTGGCGGAGTGCCAGCACCATGCGGCATTTGCCAGTGCCCTGCTCTGCATCATGCAGATCAGCCTCTCCGGCCTCTATATCTGGTTGCTGGGCCAGCTTGGCGTTGCCCCATCCGGGATGCTGATCTCTGCCCTGTTGCTGACCCTGCTCAGTTACCTGGCCGTCAAAGGGCTGTTACCATGGCTCGCGCTGCGCGAAGCGCGGTCGCGGGGATAAGGGGGAGAGGAAAGATGCGCAACCTGGGTGAACTGGATTTGAACCTGCTGGTGGTCTTCAAGCACCTGATGCAGGAGCGCAGTGTGTCAGGGGCGGCCAAGAAGCTCTGCGTCACCCCCTCGACTGTGAGCAAGGCGCTCGCCAAGCTGCGGGACTGGTTTGACGATCCCCTCCTGGTGCGGGTGCGGCAGGGGCTGCAGCCGACCCAGCTCTCCCTGACCCTGGAGGAGGAGCTCAGGACCTGGTTCCAGCTCACCGAGAGCATCAGTACCCTCAACAGCGAGGCGATCCCCGAGGGGGCCCGCTTCAGCCTGCTGATGGAGTCCCCCTTTGGCATCAGCTTCCTGAGCGAGCTGCCCATGACCATCTACCAGAAGTACCCCCACTCTGTGGTCAGGATGCTGGGGTGGGATGACCACTCCCTCAACGACATCGTCAACGGGGATGCGGATCTCGGCTTCTGCGCCCGGGAGACCCATGGTCGCTCCCAAGCCAGGGTCAACCGGCTGCCCTATTACATCGACCACGAGGTGCTGTTCACCGATCGCCCCGTGGTGTTCCTGCGCAAGGATCACCCCCTGCTCGGGCGGGCGTGGTCGCTGGAAAACTTTCTGGCCTGTCCCCAGATAAGCGTGGTGTGGGAGGCCAGCGACAGCTGGGCGCTGGACGATCTGCTGGAGGATGAGGGGCAAAGGCGGGAGGTGCCCATCATGGTCGCAAGCTTCGAGCAGGCCCTGCACATCGCCTCCCAGTCGAGTCACGAACTGATCGCCGTGGCGCCCTCCTATTGCGCTGGCTATGCCGCCAGTCACCACGGCAACCTGATGGCCATGCCGCTACCGCTGCCCGAGAAGCTCTACGTCCAGCTGGAGATTGCTTTCATTCTGCTTTGGCACAAGCGTCACAATCAGGATGCCAAGGTGATGTGGCTGAGCAATGAGACGAAGCGGCTCTATGGCATGGCGGCGCAGGGACTGGCCCTGTTCCCGTGGGGCGGGGGAGGGGCGGCGCTGGCGCCGGCGGGAGATGCCTGATGCAGGGGGCCTGGCCGGCCCCCGGGTTCAACCGTATTGCTCTTCCATCCAGGCTTCGACGATTAGCTGGGCGGAGACCCCGTCCACGCTGCCCTTGTCCAGCGCCTTGTAGCCGCCGCGCTCGAACAGGCGGGCGCGGGCATCCGTGGTGGTGAGCCGCTCGTCCTTGAACTCCACCGGCTTGCCGAAGCGGCCATGGAGGCGGTTGCCAAACTTGCGGGCCCGTACCGTGATCTCCTGATCCGTGCCATCCATGTTCAGTGGCAGGCCGACGATGAGCAGATCCGGCTGCCACTCCTTGAGCAACTTTTCAATTTCGTCCCAGTTGGGAATGCCGTCGTTGGCCTTGAGGGAACGAAGGGGTTGGGCCGTGCCCGTGAGCTCCTGGCCGATGGCGACGCCGATGCTCTTGGTGCCGTAGTCAAAGCCCATGATGCTGCGTGATGACATGGAGTTCCTTAAAACTGGATGTGTAGAAGGGGCCTGGGGGCCCGCTTGGAGAAGGCTAGCTGTGCCCCACCTGGCTGGATAGATGCAGGGGATTGACGCCTATGCTGGCGGCGGCCTGCTGCCAGCGCTGGTGAATGGGGGTGTCGAACACCAGCCTGGGGTTGGGGGGGATCACCAGCCAGGCGCCATCCACCAGCTCCTGCTCGAGCTGCCCTGCGCTCCAGCCGGCATAGCCCAGCGCCACCAGCCAGTGGTCCGGCGCCTCGTCCGTGCCCAGGGTCTCGAGGATGTCCTTGGAGGTGGTGACCATCATCTCGTCGCTCACCTGCAGGGTGGAGTTGAAGCCGGGCCGGAAGCTGTGCAGCACGAAGCCGCGATCAGCATGGACCGGGCCCCCCTGCAGCACCGGCTGTTTCATCTCGGCGGTGGCGGGTGGGCTCAGCTTGAGCTTGGTCAGCATGGCGTCCAGGGACATGTCCACCGGGATGTTGACCACCAGTCCCATGGCTCCCTCGCTGCTGTGCTCGCACAGATAGACCAAGGAACGTTCGAAGTAGGCGTCCGTGAGGCTCGGCATGGCGAGCAGAAAATGGTTTTGCAGTGTTTGCATAGATATCAAAGAGTGCAAAGGTATTTGGGGTGATTATGGCAGTTGACGGCGGCGGGCAAAACCGCTTTTTCGCGCAGAGAAACCGGAAGTCCGGGCGCTGGCTCACATCGTCACGCAACCGAAAAGAGCAGGGGCCGCGTTGGCCCCTGTGGTGTCACTGTCTGGGTGACGGCTTCGAGGGGGCATTCCCCGGCCCGTCAATCAGGGTCACTGTCCCAGCCGGCGTTCGATGGCATCCATCAACATGCCGGTGATATGCACCGGGAAGGCCGCCTCGATTTCGCGGATGCAGGTCGGGCTGGTGACGTTAATCTCGGTCAGGCGATCGCCTATGATGTCGAGCCCGACGAAGATGAGCCCCTTCTCTTTCAGGGTGGGGCCGACAGCACGGGCAATGGCCCAATCTGCCTCGCTCAAGGGGCGCGCCTCGCCGCGGCCGCCGGCCGCCAGGTTGCCACGGGTCTCTCCCTGGGCCGGAATGCGGGCCAGGCAGTAGGGCACGGGCTCGCCGTCCACCACCAGCACCCGCTTGTCGCCGTCCTTGATGGCGGGCAGGAAGGTCTGGGCCATGCAGTACTGGCTGCCGTGGGCGGTGAGGGTTTCGATGATGACCCCCACGTTGGCATCATCTTCCTTCATGCGGAAGATGGAGGCGCCGCCCATGCCATCCAGGGGCTTCAGGATCACGTCCTTGTGCTCGGCGTGGAAGGCGCGCAGCTTGTCGGCACGGCGAGTGACCAGGGTGGTCGGGGTGTGCTCGGCAAACCAGGCGGTGTAGAGCTTCTCGTTGGCGTCGCGCAGGCTCTGGGGCTTGTTGACGATGAGGCAACCCTCGTCCTCGGCTCGCTCCAGCATGTAGGTGGCGTAGATGAACTCGGTGTCGAAGGGGGGATCCTTGCGCATCAGGATCACGTCCAGGCTGGAGAGCGGCTGATCGATCACCTCGCCCAGGCTGAACCAGTGGGCGTAGTCATGCTTGACGGTCAGCGGGCGCATGGTGCCAAAGGCGCGACCGGCCTGCATGTAAAGATCCTTCATCTCCAGATAGAAGAGCTCATAGCCACGCTTTTGCGCCTCTTCGAGCATGGCGAAGCTGGAGTCCTTCTTGATGTTGATGGCCGAGATGGGGTCCATCACGATGCCGAGTTTGATGGTCATCCGAGATTCCTTCTGGTGGCTCGATTGCGAGTGAGATTCTTAAAACCTGTTTCAGGCGAGATCGCCGAAGCGGCACTGCAGCGCAGTGATGGCGGTCAGGGCGGCGGTTTCGGTGCGCAGCACCCGCGGCCCCAGCAGCATCTCCTTGAAATCCTCTTGCACGGTACGGGCGATCTCGTCGCTGGACAAGCCCCCTTCCGGGCCGATCAGCAGCCGCACCCCGTGCTCGGGGACCGGCAGGGTGTTGATGCTGTAAGGGGCGCGCGGGTGCAGGTTGAGCTTGAGCTCCTGGGTCTCTTCCGCCAGCCAGGCATCCAGCTCTATGGGCATACGCACCTCGGGCACCACATTGCGGCCGCACTGCTCGCAGGCGCTGATCACCACCTTCTGCCACTGCTCGCGCTTCTTCTCCAGCCGATCGGCGGGCAGCTTGACGCCGCAGCGCTCGGAGAAGAGCGGGGTGATGCAGGTGACGCCGAGCTCCACGGATTTCTGGATGGTGAAGTCCATCTTGTCGCCACGGCTGATCACCTGGCCCAGATGGATGGCGAAGGGGGACTCCACCGAGCGGGCCTCGCAGCTGTCGATGTGCACCTCCACCGACTTCTTGCCGACGGCAGTGATGGTGGCGGCATATTGGTTGCCGTCGCCGTTGAACAGCTCGAGCTGCTGACCCGGCTGCATCCGCAGCACCCGGCCGATGTGGTTGGCACCGTCTTCCGACAGGGCGAGAGTCTGGCCCACCTGCAGGGCGGCCGGTTCATAGATACGTGGAATGCGCATGGCTGATCACAGTCTCTTGGCTTGAACGCGTTGGGTGATGGGAGGGGTGACCCTCCCTGTCAAATGGGGCTATTGGCACTGCTTTTCAATGAAGGGGTTGGTATTGCCCTGCAGTTTGCCGATGCGGCTGTTGCGCTCGCACTCCCAGCGGTCGGCCGGGTACTGCCTGTCCCAGGCCTCGAACAGTTTACGCTGTTGGGCGGCCAGGCGCAGCCCATACTGCTGGCCCATGTAGAGGTAGGCGCGGGCTATCTGGCCGCGCACCGGCCCCTTGGGCGGCTGCACCCGGCGATCCTTGAAGTCCACCAGCATCTGGCACTTGCCGTACTGGTTCGGCTTGCCGTTCCAGTCGGAGAAGCGGTAGTTGGCCCGATCGCCGTTCACCTCGCCGATGGCGGGGAAGAGGTTGTGCATGTCCCCCTCCATCTTGTTGAACTCGTCACTCTTGCCGCAGTTCTTGCGCCCGCCCTCCTGCCAGCACTGGAGCTGGTGGCCGAACTCCCAGGCGGGCACCACGTGCTCCCACTCGATACGAGAGGCACGATTGGCCTGCTTGCGCGGCAGGTAGCCGCAGCTCTCCCAGTCCGGGGCCATCTGTTTGCCGCTGAACTTGATGTTGCAGCCGCAATAGAAGGTGGTGGGGTGGCTCTGATAGAGCTTGTTCAGATCCTGCTTGGCGGCGCGAAAGGTCTGGGGGGCCTGGGCATGGGCCGGGGCACTGACCAGCAGGGCTAGGCAGAGGGAAATCAGAGGGCGAAACATGAAGATCCTTGGCAATGAAACGAGTGAATGAAGAAGCCGCGTACCCTATCACAGGGGCGCGACACGGGTTGACTCAATCCGCTGTCAGCACCAGGGGCTGGCGACAGCGGCGGCAGTGATAGCGGGCCTCGCCGCGCACCACCTTGTTGTGACGACGCACCGAGAGCTGATGCTGCTGGCAGGCACAGGCGTAGGCATGGGTGCGCTGGGCCAGCACGGCGAGATCGAAGCTGTGGGTGGTGTTGGGGGCGAGCGCAAACACCTCCCGCATCACTGACTGCCACTGGCGGCCGTGGGGCAGCACCCGCGACTTGCCGCGTCCTTCCCCCCAGAGCGCATAGACCAGCAGGTGCGCCACCTCATGGGGCACCACCTCGGCCAGAAAGGCCTGCTGGTTGGCCTGATAGAGGGCGGGGTTGAAGCGCAACTCCCAGGTTTGCAGCCGCGCTGACCCCGCCGCCCGGCCCCGCATGTTGCAGTGGATCTGCGGGCGCGGGAAGGGGCGGCCGAGGCGTGCCTCCGCCTGCACTAAGCAGGCGTCGACCCGCTGGTGCAGCAGCTGGAGCAGGGAAGCGTCGAGTTGGACTCTGGTGGCAGACATCGAGATCTCGTCGGGTAGCGGATAAGCAAAAGGGGAGCCAGGCTCCCCTTTTATCACAACGACCAGCCTTACAGACCGGCGGCGTCGCGCAGCAGAGCGGCCTTGTCGGTCTTCTCCCAGGGGAACTCGTCACGGCCGAAGTGGCCGTAGGCGGCAGTTGCCTGGTAGATGGGACGCTTGAGATCCAGCATCTCGATGAGGCCGTAGGGGCGCAGCTCGAAGAACTCGCGCACCAGCTTGACCAGCAGCTCCTCGGCTACCTTGCCGGTGCCGAAGGTCTCGACGCTGATGGAGGTCGGCTCGGCCACGCCGATGGCGTAGGAAACCTGGACTTCACAGCGGGCAGCCAGACCGGCGGCAACGATGTTCTTGGCCACATAGCGGGCGGCGTAGGCGGCAGAACGGTCCACTTTGGAAGGGTCTTTGCCGGAGAAGGCGCCACCACCGTGACGGGCCATGCCGCCGTAGGTGTCGACGATGATCTTGCGACCGGTCAGACCGCAGTCACCCATGGGGCCGCCGATGACGAAACGGCCGGTCGGGTTGATGAAGTACTTGGTGTCCTTGTTGATCCACTCGGCCGGCAGCACCGGCTTGATGATCTCCTCGCGCACCGCTTCCACCAGATCCTTGTGGCTGATGGAGTCGCAATGCTGGGTAGAGAGCACCACGGCATCCACACCCAGGATCTTGCCTTCGCTGTCGTAGGCGAAGGTGAGCTGGCTCTTGGCATCCGGGCGCAGCCACGGCAGGGTGCCGTTCTTGCGCACTTCGGCCTGACGCTTCACCAGCAGGTGGGAGTAGGTGATGGGGGCGGGCATCAGCACGTCGGTTTCGTTGGTGGCATAGCCGAACATCAGGCCCTGGTCACCGGCGCCCTGCTCCAGCGGATCGGTACGATCCACACCCTGGTTGATGTCAGGGGACTGCTTGCCGATGGCGTTCAGCACGGCGCAGGAGTCGGCATCGAAGCCCATGTCGGAGTGGGTGTAACCTATCTCGCGCACGGTGTCGCGCACGATCTGCTCGATGTCGACCCAGGCAGAGGTGGTTACTTCGCCGGCCACCATCACCATGCCGGTCTTGACCAGAGTCTCGCAGGCGACGCGGGCCTTGGTGTCTTGCACCAGGATGGCGTCCAGCACCGCATCGGAGATCTGGTCGGCGATTTTATCGGGATGGCCTTCGGAGACCGACTCGGAAGTAAACAGCTTTGCCATGATTGGTTCTCGATTCGTATGGGGTTATCGCCTTGGCCATAACCGGAAAATGACAGGATGACTGTAGAGGTATCTACATCTGGACGTCTATTTTAATTAGGTCACAGGGTGATTGCCAGCACTATTTGGGGTTGGACCCGGCCGGGCCAAGGTGCAGCCTGGATCCACCTCCATGGAGGTAAGGGAGGGGGCGGATTGAATCGTTTTCCCGGGCCAGAAAAGCGATTGTGCTCCCAAAGCCACTTTATTCGCCCAGATAATATTTGCACCGCGCCCGCCCTGCTGGGACAATAACGCGCCTTAATCTTGGCCATCAAATGAAGCAATCGCAGGAGATACAGATGCCTTCTCGTAAAGAGCTTGCCAATGCCATTCGCGCATTGAGTATGGATGCCGTTCAAAAAGCCAACTCCGGTCACCCGGGCGCCCCCATGGGAATGGCAGATATCGCCGAAGTGCTGTGGCGTGGCCACCTCAAGCACAACCCGAATAACCCCAAGTGGGCCGACCGTGACCGCTTCGTGCTGTCCAACGGCCACGGCTCCATGCTGCTTTACTCCCTGCTGCATCTCTCCGGTTACGACCTCTCCATCGATGATCTGAAAAACTTCCGCCAACTGCACTCTCGCACCCCGGGTCACCCGGAGTACGGTTATGCCCCTGGCATCGAGACCACCACTGGCCCGCTGGGTCAGGGCATCACCAATGCCGTGGGCATGGCGATCGCCGAGAAGGCCATGGCCGAGCAGTTCAACCAGCCGGGTCACGACATCGTTGACCATTACACCTACGCCTTCATGGGCGACGGCTGCCTGATGGAAGGTATCTCCCACGAGGCTTGCTCCCTGGCCGGTACCCTGCAGCTGGGCAAACTGATCGCGTTCTGGGATGACAACGGTATCTCCATCGACGGTCACGTGGAAGGCTGGTTCACCGACGACACCCCCAAGCGTTTCGAAGCCTACGGCTGGCACGTCATCCCGGCCGTTGACGGTCACAGCCCGGAAGCCATCAATGCCGCCATCGAAGCCGCCAAGGCCGAGACCGGCAAGCCGACCCTGATCTGCTGCCGCACCATCATCGGTTACGGTTCCCCGAACAAGTCCGGCTCCCACGACTGCCACGGCTCACCGCTGGGCAACGACGAGATCGCCGCCGCCCGTGCCTTCCTGAAATGGGACCACGCACCGTTCGTCATCCCGTCCGAGATCGCCGCCGAGTGGAATGCGCAAGAAAAGGGCACCAAGCTCGAATCCGACTGGGCTGCCAAGTTTGCCGCCTATGAAGCCGCGCACCCGGCCCTGGCCGCCGAATTCAAGCGTCGCACCACTGGCGAGCTGCCGGCCAACTGGGCCGCAGAGTCCGCCAAGATCATCGAGACTCTGCAAGCCAACCCGGCCAAGATCGCCACCCGCAAGGCCTCCCAGAACGCTCTGGAAGCCTTCGGCAAGCTGCTGCCGGAGTTCATGGGTGGTTCCGCCGACCTGGCCCCGTCCAACCTGACCATGTGGTCCGGCTCCAAGTCCCTGACCAATGAAGATGCCTCCGGCAACTACATTCACTACGGTGTGCGCGAGTTCGCCATGTCCGCCATCATGAACGGTATCGCCCTGCACGGTGGTTTCATCCCCTACGGCGCCACCTTCCTGATGTTCATGGAGTACGCCCGCAACGCCCTGCGCATGGCCGCCCTGATGAAGCAGCGTGCCATCTTCGTTTACACCCACGACTCCATCGGTCTGGGTGAAGATGGCCCGACTCACCAGCCGGTCGAGCAGATCGCCTCCCTGCGTCTGACCCCGAACATGAGCACCTGGCGCCCCTGTGACCAGGTAGAGTCCGCCATCGCCTGGAAGCACGCCATCGAGCGTACCGACGGTCCGACCTCCCTGATCTTCTCCCGTCAGAACCTGCCCCAGATGGACCGCACCGCCCAGCAGTTGGCCGATGTGGCCAAGGGTGGCTATGTGCTGAAGGATTGCGCCGGTACCCCGGAGCTTCTCCTGATCGCCACCGGTTCCGAAGTGGAGCTGGCCGTTGCAGCTTACGAGCAGCTGACTGCCAAGGGCCGCGCCGTGCGTGTGGTCTCCCTGCCGGCCACCGACGTGTTCGACGCCCAATCTGCCGAGTACAAGGAGTCCGTCCTGCCGTCCAGCGTCACCAAGCGTGTCGCCATCGAAGCGGGCATCGCCGACTACTGGTACAAGTACGTGGGCTTCGGCGGCAAGATCATCGGCATGACCACCTTCGGTGAGTCCGCCCCGGCCGAGCTGCTGTTCAAGGAATTCGGCTTTACCGTGGAAAACGTGGTTGCGACTGCAGAGTCCCTGTAATCGCTGACCATTGGGTCGCACTGGCCCAATAGCCTGAACGATAAAATGCCCTCCATCGCAAGATGGGGGGCTTTTTTATGAGCTTGAAATATAATATTAAAAGTTTGTTATAGCAGCTTATAAAGTGAGTTATCCTTCAATTTAATTTCTTGGAGATATAGTTATGGAAGCATGGGAAAAGCTAACAAATCCAAAGAAGTTGCGAGAGAACTTAATGAGCGCTTCTGTATATATATCATCATATGAAATGTGTAGAGATTTTATTATATCAAAACCAAGAGATTTTTTTACTGATCACTGGGGAATCAATGGTGAGACTCTAAGGAAGGTGCGAACAAGTCCCTGATATGAGATCATGTTTGTCATCTGGAGCCATGGAACAGGGTTCATCATG